>NZ_JBMHYI010000029.1:0-34662 GCF_058498515.1 Bryocella sp. | reverse complement strand
CGGAGAGCGGAGTCAGGACCGAAGCGTCCCAGCACATACTGCGCGGACTGCACCAGCAGGCTTCGGAGATAGTTGTTGCCGGTGCGGGTGATGCGGCCTTGCGGATCGGAGGCGCCGGACTGGCTCTGGCGTGGCCGTAGGCCGAGGAAGGCGCCAGCCTGGCGGTTGTTCTGAAGGTGGGTGGGGTCCAGGGTGAGGACGTAGCAGGCAGCGACGAGAGGACCCACTCCGGGAACAGATCGCAGGGGCTTGATCTCGGGATACTTGCTGTCCAGCGCTGCGATGTCGGTGTCGAACTGGCGGAGGCTCTGGTTCAGGTGAGCGATCTGATCCAGCAGCGGAGCGCAGGCCTGGCGGAGGGGTTCGGGGACCGCGGCACGGGCTTTTGCGGGGAAGGACTCACTGGAACAGGCCGGCAGGCGATGACCGGCGCTTTTGACCAGGCCTCGCAGCGTGTTGATCAGCATCGTGCGTGCCCGCACCAGCGAGCTGCGGGCATGGATCAGGTTCAGGTCCTGCTGACGGTCCGCTGTGCGGTGCTGGATGGGCGACAGCAGCTTCGGATCGCAGGCTGCCAGCCGTGCCAGCTTCTCGGCGTCGTTGCGGTCGTTCTTGGACTCACTGGACGTGATCGCCTTCAAGCGACGCGGGTTGGCCACGATCACTTCATGGCCCAAGCCGCGCAACAACCGGCTTACCCAGGCCGAGTGCGTGCCGGCTTCGAGCGCGATCCGGACAGGAGCCTCCCCCTCGAACTGACGCCGGAGGCCAGCTTCCGTGCTCGCGATACGCCCCTCTTCCACCCACTCGCTGTGGGCATCCACAACACAGTACTGGCTGTGACGATCCCCTAAATCGAGCCCTACGGTCATCGCAGGCTGACAACGCTTGATACCCTGTCCCATGGCTGGTCTCCTTCTGCACCCTCGAGTGCGTACGGAAAGCCTAGCTCCTCCGTGAGGCCAGCCGTCTCATCCCATCTGAAGCCGGGAGGGACGGAATGGCTTTTTGTCAGGGCTGAAGCCCTGACCTGCCGTTCGTGGAGGGCCGGAAAGGGAATCTGCGGCTTGGTGAGGAACGCAGATCCCCTGCGGGGATGACAAACAAGAAAGGCGAGAAGCAGGTCCTTCGCCTGCGGCTCAGGATGACAAATTCAAACGCAGATTCAGATTCCCTTCGGGAATGACAACAAGAAGGCAGCGACGAAAAGCAGATCCCCTTTGGGGATGACAGAAAGAAAGGCAACAGCAAAGGCCAGAGTCGGAACTGTTACTTGAAGTCCACGTCTACGGTGCGGCGTTCTTTGGTGGACTGGAGGGCTAGTTCCAGGAGGCGGACGGTGCGGAAGCCGTCTTCGGTGGGGACGGCGAGGGGTTTGCCTTCGGCGATGGCGTCGCGGACGGAGACGTAGAAGTTGCGATAGTCGCCGGTGACGGAGGGGTAGGGTTTGCGTTCGAGCTGGACGGGTTCTTTGCGCTCAGTGGCGAGGGTGAGGGTGCCCCAGTTGGCTTCGGGCTCGGGCAGCCAGGGTTCCGGCGACCCTACCTGCGGGGGCGTGGCTCCGAGGTTGAGGAGGGCGTTTTCCTGGGGGTCGAGGCCGGACTTGGTCCAGCTGCCGTGGGTGCCGTGGACGCGGAAGCGGGGAGCGGCGTCGGCGGCGAGCATGGTGGCGTGGCAGTTGAAGCGGACGGGCTTGCCGGGCCAGAAGGGGGTGGAGTCGTATTCGAAGGTGATGTCGACGGCGTCGTTGATGTCGGTCTGGTCGCGATCCTCGCGAATGCTGCCGATGACGCGGGCGGGGGCTCCGAAGAGCGCGAGGGCCTGGTCGACGAGGTGCGGGCCGAGGTCGAAGAGGATGCCGGAGGTGGGGCTGGCGGCTTCCTTCCAGGTGTTGGGGCGCTGGATGGGGCGGAAGCGATCGTAGGCCGAGAAGACTTCGACGACGCGGCCGAGGAGGCCTTCGTTGAGGAGCTTCTGGAGGGTGAGGAAGTCGCAGTCCCAGCGGCGATTGTGGAAAGGGGCGAGGACCTTGCCTTTGGATTTGGCGAGGTCGATGAGGATACGGGCTTCTTTGCTGGAGGAGGCGAAGGGCTTGTCGATGACGACGTGCTTGCCGGCTTCGAGGGCGGCTTTGGCCATCGCGTAGTGGGTGTCGTTGGGCAAGGCGACGACGATGAGGTCGATATTCGGATCGGCGAAGGCGTCCTCTACGGATTTGAGGATGCGGGCGTTCGGATAGCGCTCCCGGGCGGTGTCGCCGGTGCGCTGGACGATAGCGGAAAGCTCCAGGCCAGGCACTGCGCTGACGAAGGGGCAGTGGAAGACCTTTCCGGCGAGGCCGTAGCCGAGGACAGCGGTATGGATGCTCATGGCAGCCATGGTACCCGGAAGATGTCATGCAGGTCACCGTGGGTGCACCGTGGGAGGGGCAGGTGCACGGCTCGAAAGTGTGGATTTCGTATGCAACTTTTGCATACCTGTGGGTTGGAACCGCATCTGTAGTGGGGACGGGAAAAAATGGTCGCGCTTCACGGCGGGACTCGCCGGGCTTCCGGCGGATTCGCAGGGAACCTGCGAGTGTCATCTCCTGTGACGATTTAGCATGGTGGTTATGGTCAAAGACAGAAAGAGTGCGCGCCGCAATGCGGCCGCCGTCCTGTTGGCGGCTTGCCTCACGGCAGCGGCAACGGCGCAGGGCCCCGGGTCGAGCAGCCCGGGATCGGCCGGACAGCCGCCTGCGGGCGGAATTTCGAGCTCCGATCAGAACCTTGGACTGGTGATCGGGGCGACGCAGCAGCTTGCAGCTCCTGGACCGGCGACGAGCCCGCAGAGCACGACGACGGGCGCTCAGGATCCCAGCTTTCGCGGCAGCATCGTGCGCGACAAGGCTACGGACGGCGTCATCGAGATCACCCTGGACGACGCGATTCAGCGGGGCCTGCGCAACAACCTCGGGCTGATCCTGCAGAGTTCCAGCGTGATGTCGGCGAACGGAAGCCGCCTGCAGGACCTGCAGAAGCTGCTGCCGACGGTGACGGGCGCGGCGAACATCACGATCCAGCAGCTGGATCTGGCGGCGTACGGCCTCAAGTTTCCGGGGATCAACCCGATTATCGGGCCGTTCCAGACGGTGGACTTCCGGGCGTACCTCTCGCAGAACCTGGTGAATCTGCAGGCTCTGGAGACCTACATCTCAGGGAAGCACAACTTTGAGGCTTCCAAGCTGACGGCGCAGGATGCGCGCGACCTGGTGGTGCTGACGGTAGGCAATGCGTACCTGCTGTGCATCGCGGATGCCTCGCGCATTACGGCGGTCAAGGCGGAGATGGCGGAGGCGAAGGTCTCGCTGGATCAGGCGTCCGCGAATCACGATGCCGGGACCAGTCCGCGGCTTGATGTGCTTCGCGCGCAGGTGGACTACCAGAATGAAGAGCAGCAGCTGATCGCGGCGAGCAACCAGCTGGATAAGGATAAGATTTCGCTGGCGCGGGCGATCGGGCTACCGATGGAGCAGAAGTTCACGCTGAGCGACGATGTGCCGTTCGCGGCGCTGGAGACTCCCGACGCCGATGCGGCGTTCCAGCAGGCGCTGAAGCAGCGCAAAGATCTGGCCGCAGCTGCGGAAACGTTGAAGGGCGCTGAGGCCAATCGGAAGGCTGCGTTCTATGAGCAGATGCCTTCCGCCGATGTGGCCGCGAACTACGGCGACCTGGGGCAGACGCCCGGGCACTCGCACGGGACCTATACGGCGACTGGCGAGGTGACTGCGCCGATCCTGCAGCTGGCGAAGACCCATGGCGATGAGCAGGTGGCGCAGGCGCAGGTGGACCAGGCCAAGGCCAAGCTTTCGGACCAGACGCAGCAGGTGAATGCGGATGTCCGGGATGCGATTCTGGACATCCAGACTGCGGCCAAGCTGGTGGAAGCGGCGAAGAGCAACGTCGATCTCGCGCATGAAGCGCTGAGCGAGGCGCAGCAGAGATTCAAAGCCGGTGTGGCGGACAGCCTTCCGGTCTCGCAGGCGCTGGCCACGGAAGAACAGGCCAACGATCAGTACATCAGCGCGCTGTACCAGCACAACGTTGCCAAGCTTGGTTTGGCGCGGGCGTTGGGTGTCGCTGCGAGCAGTTCGAAGACTTATCTCGGAGGGAAGTAGAGTGGCGAACGAAGACCAGAACAAGCAGGGCGCGCCGGCAGAGAACACGGCACCCCCGGCCGCGCCGCCGAACAATGGCCGCCGCCGGATCATCCTCATCGTAGTGGTGCTGCTCCTCGTTGTCGGCGGATTCTTCTACTGGATGCACTCGCGCCGGTTTGAGGATACGGACGATGCGCAGGTGGACGGCAACCTCTACCAGGTCAGCTCCCGTGTTTCGGGGCAGGTGATCAAGGTGTATGTCGAGGACCAGCAGTTCGTTCACCAGGGAGACCCGATCGCGGACATCGATCCGCGCGACTACCAGGTGGCTCTGGAGCAGGCGCAGGCGAACCTCGCCAACGCGCAGGCGGAGTACCAGGAGGCCGTCTCGAACGTGCCGATCACGAGCGTGACGGTGCGTACGAACATCACGACGGCTGGCCAGGATGTGGGCGGAGCACAGGCGGCGGTCTCGCAGGCTGAAGCGCAGGCCCAGGCTGCGGTAGCTCGGGTGCAGGCCGCGAAGGCAAATGCCCTGAAGGCGCAGCTGGACGTGGATCGTTATACGCCGCTGGTGAAGAACGACGTCATCTCCAAGCAGCAGTACGACGCTGCCGTGGCGACGGCGACGGCCGACCAGGCTTCGCTGGACGAGGCGGAGCGGAATGTTCGCGCGCAGCAGGATATGGTTCGGCAGGCCCAGCAGAAGCTGGCTGATTCGCGGTCGCAGGCGCAGCAGAGCGCGCTGAACGGCCCGAAGCAGAACCAGGTGCAGGCGGCACGCGCTGAGGCTGCATTGGCGGCGGTGAAGCAGTCGCAGGCGAAGGTGGACCAGGCGCAGCTGAACCTGAGCTACACGAAGATCGTGGCTCCCACGGACGGCATTGTGAGCAAGAAGAGCGTGGTGGTGGGCAACAACCTGTCGATTGGACAGGACCTGCTGACGCTGGTTCCGCTGACCGATCTCTGGGTGACGGCGAACTTCAAGGAGACCCAGCTGGATCACATGCGGCAGGGGCAGCCGGTGGAGATCAAGATCGATGCTCTGGGCGGACGTGTCTTCCGCGGCAAGATTACGCAGATCGGCGGCGCGACGGGTTCGAAGCTGAGCCTGTTCCCTCCCGAGAACGCGACGGGCAACTATGTGAAGGTGGTGCAGCGCATTCCGGTGCGCATCGACTTCACCAACCTGAAGGAAGAGAACAAGGACTTCGCGCTTCGCCCCGGCATGAGCGCTGATCCGAACGTGACCGTCCGGTAGAGCAGACCGTCAGGCAGCAGGATCCGGCGGGAGGCCTACGGGCCTCCCGTTTGACCTTCCGGCACGGATTTTCGGCGGAGGATTTTCAGCGCAGAAACTCCCGTTCGCGTGGGACGTAACCAATGCATAGCCTGTTAACAATTTTGGGCGAGAATTAAGCTTAGAACCGGCATAAGCTCACTGGTACTCCTCCGCGCATCCAAGAGACTGCGACGCGCGCGGCGTAAACACATCTACTAGACGGGACCCTCAAACGAGGGCCTTTCCAAAAAAAGGTTTCGCGGGGAGCAGGCTGGCAGTTTCGGCAGGTTCCAGCGTAAGGGGCGGTTAAAGCAATGGAATGGCTTCTTCATCTTCTGGTGGGACACGCCTACACGGTGCTGTTTGCCTGGGTGTTGATGGAGCAGGGCGGCCTGCCCGTCCCCAGTGCACCCCTGATGGTGGCCGTGGGCACGATGAGCGCGGCGCACAAGATGCACGTGGCGTACGCTTTGCCGCTGGTGCTGCTGGCTTGCCTGATCGCTGATACCTCCTGGTTCTTCCTCGGCAAGCGCTTTGGCGGGCGTGTCCTGAACATGCTCTGCAAGTTCTCGCTGGAAGCGGCGACCTGCGTCGAGAAGACACAGGGCACCGTGGTGCGTCGCGGCCCGATCACGCTGCTTTTCTCCAAGTGGGTCCCCGGACTGAATACGGTAGCCGCTCCCATCGCGGGGCAGGCCGGCATTCCGTTCGTTGAATTCATCATTTACGACATGGCCGGCACGCTGGCCTGGGCGGCGGCGTGGCTCTTTGCCGGGCGGTTCTTCGGTGACGTTGCCAAGCGCTCGCATGAGTTCTTCACCACGCTGGGCCACCTTGGCGTGCTGCTGGTTGTGATGGCTGCGCTTGGGGTGGTGGTCTACCGCTTTGTGAAGCGCCGCCAGTTCGTCTCCGAGCTGCGTGGCCTTCGGCTCGAGCCCTTCCAACTGATGGCGATGATCGGCGACGCCGAGCGCGAGGGTCTGGAGCCGCCATTCATCGTCGACCTGCGCCACCCGCTGGATGTGCTGACCGAGCCGCTGGTGATTTCCGGCGCCCTGCGGATTGGGCCGGACGAGCTGCGTCAGCGGCATGAGCTGATTCCACGCGATCGCGACATCATCCTGTACTGCACCTGCCCCAGCGAGGAGACCAGCGCCAAGGTGGCGATGGACCTCCGCCGCATGGGCGTCCGCCGGGTTCGCCCGCTGCGCGGCGGCCTGCAGGGCTGGAGAGAAGCGGGCTTCCCGGTGGATGGGGTTGAGGCGATCTGAGCGTGCCGCAAGGGCATGCTCGTTCTACGTTGTGCGTTCTCCGTTGTCCGTGGGGTGCTTTCGATCCTCGCCGGTTTCGGCTAGTTGCTCTTTCGCACAACGGAGAACGTAGAACAGCTCGTCAGCTCCCCATTCTGAAGTTGACCGTGATGGTCGTCTGGACCTCCGTGGGCGCGCCGTTGAGCAGGTAGGGATGGTAGCGTGCATTCCTCACGGCATCCAACGCCGCAGCCTGCAGGACCGCGGGACCGCTGACGGCGTGGGCGCTTTCGATGCGACCGCTGGTGGAGATGACGGCCTCGATCACTACGATGCCCTCGGTGTGCGTCATCCTGGCGATGTTGGGATAGACGGGCGTGATGGGTACGATCAGCCTTCCTGCCATGACTCCTGTGGAGATAGACAGCAAGTCCTGGTGCGCCGGCGTGGCCGCGCGCACGCTGACCGTCGCTCCTGTTGGTGCGGAGGTCCAGCCTGTGGGGCCAGCGCCCACGTTGCCGCTCATGTTGACGGAGGGGAGTAGCGCCTCGGCATCGACCGGTGTGGTCGTGAGTTGCTGAAACATACTTCGCAGGTGCGAGGTTGCGGTATTGAGGATGGGAGTCGTGGGCCCGGAGCTGGCAGCGGTATTCTCGACGCGGACCCGCTGCGGAGGGGGCGGCTCGGGGTGTGGGAGCGGAGGCGCGGTGAGCGTCATCTGGGGGGCGCGCAGAGGAAGCACTTCCGGATGCAGGATGGGAATGCTGAGCAGCGCCGCGGCAATCGCGGCCTGGATGGCAATGGCGCTGTAGACGGGCTTGCGGCTGCGTGTACGCAGCATCGCGGTGGACTCAACCAGGGACTGCTCAAACATGACGCACCTCCGACCAGAGTTCAAATCGTTGGCGCATCCGGCAGGAGTCGAGCCAGCTGGAATGCGTGTAGTGGCATAGACACCGCCGGGCAGGGAAGTGTTCCCCACAATTCGCGTGACCCGCGCGGTGCGAGCGCGCGATGATGGAACCCACATGGCTTCCTCTGCATCGCTTGCTACCCCCGTCTCCCCCGCGGTCAACGTCACGAGCAAGCCGCCGCGCGTGCTCTCGGTGGATGTGCTGCGTGGGTTCACCATTGCGCTGATGATCCTGGTCAACGATCCGGGCGATTGGAAGCACCTCTTCTCGCAGCTGGACCATGCGGAGTGGAATGGACTCACGCTCACGGACCTGGTCTTCCCGACGTTCCTCTTCCTTGTCGGCGCGTCGATGGTCTTCTCGTTTACGGCGCGCGTGGCGCGCGGCAACTGCCGCAAGTCGCTTACGGGCCATGTGTGGGCTCGGTTCGCGAAGCTGGTGATTTTGTCGCTGGCGCTGAACTTCTTCCCACGCATGCACTGGCAGGGGATGCGGCTGTATGGCGTCATTATGCGGATTGCGCTGTGCTCGCTGATTGCGGGTATGGTTCTAGTGTTCACGCGCAATCCGAAGGTGCTGGCGGCGATTGTTGTTGCTCTGCTCGTTGGCTACTGGGCGCTGCTGCGCTTTGTGCCTCTGCCTGGGGTTGGAGCGCCGACGCACGGCTTTCCGATGAACGATGAGGTGAACAACCTCACGGCGTTCGTCGACCGCTGGGCTGTGCTCTGGCAGCACAAGCTGTTCTTCGGCGCGGGTGCGCTGTATCGCAAGACCAGCGACCCCGAGGGCCTGCTGAGCACGCTTCCGTCGGTTGCGACGACGCTGATCGGGTCGCTGGTGGGGTTGCACTTCCTGCGGCCCGCATGGGCGCAGGGCGAGCGGGCACGCAAGCGAATGCAGGGAGAGCTGTTCGGCTGGGGCCTGCTGCTGGTGCTGGCCGGCGGGATGTGGAACAACTCATTCCCCATGAACAAGAACCTCTGGAGCTCGAGCTTTGTGCTGGTCACCGCGGCGTTTGGGATAATTATGCTCGGCGTCACCACGCTGCTGGTCGACTACCGCACCCAGCCGTGGCCTGCGTGGCTGCGTGCGCTTACCTGGCCGTGGCTGGTGTTTGGATCGAATGCCATCGTGGCATACACGAGTTCGGTGGTGCTGGTGAAGGCGTTGATTTACTTCCACCACACGGGTGCGGATGGCAAGTCGCGCACGCTGCTGTCGTGGCTGTACGCGACGGTCTTTGCGGCGCACGGGTCAACTGTGTGGACTTCGCTGGCGTGGGCGGTTTGCTTTGTGGCGGCGTGCTTCATTCCTAACTGGATTCTTTGGCGGAAGAAGGTCTTCGTGCGGATGTAGTGCAGGCCGCAACCCGGGCCTGAAGGCCCGATGCCGTTGAGCGACGGTTCCGCGGGCTGAAGCCCGCTACTACTCCGAAGCGCTGGGCCGCGTGCATTTCCCTTTGCGCTTCGCTACGCTCAAGGGTGAGGGATTGCTGTGGCCTACGAGAGTTTGCGGGAGTGGATCAAGGCGCTGGAGAAGTCGGGCGAGCTGGTGCGGGTGAAGGAAGAGGTATCTCCGTACCTGGAGATGGCTGAGATCGCGGACCGCGCGGTGAAGTCGGGCAAGGGAACGCCGCAGGCTGGTGGACCGGCGCTGCTGTTTGAGAACGTGAAGGGCCACAAGGGCGCGCGCGTGCTGATGAACCAGTTCGGTTCGCTGGGCCGCATGGAGATGGCACTGGAGACGGAGTCGCTGGATGCGATTGCGGCGCGCATCCAGACGATGATCCAGCCCGTCGCGCCGACGAGCCTGCTCGACAAGCTGAAGATGCTGCCGAAGCTGGCGGAGATCGGCAACGTGTTTCCGAAGATCGTCAGCGCGAAGGACGCTCCGTGCAAGGAGGTCATCCTGCGCGGCGAGCAGATCGACCTGACGAAGTTCCCCATTGTCACGACGTGGCCTGAGGACGGAGGGCCGTTTATCACGCTGCCGAATGTGATTACGAAGGACCCGAACTCGGGCAAGCGCAACGTCGGCATGTACCGTATGCAGGTGTACGACGGGCAGACGACGGGGATGCATTGGCAGCGGCAGAAGAACGCGGCCGAGCATCTGCGCGAGCGTCTGCGCAACGCGGCCGGCTCGAGTGCAGGAGCGGTTGACCTGATGGCGCTGACCGCAGGAGGGACGGTTGCGGCGGGTGAGGCCGCGGCGATTCCTCAGCATGTGGCCACGAAGATTCGTGGGCAGCGGATGGACGTTGCCGTGGCGATCGGGACGGACCCGAGCATCTGCTTCTCGGCGATTGTGCCCGCTCCGCCGGAGGTCGAGGAGTTCCTCATCGCAGGGTTCCTGCGGGGCAAGCCCGTCGAGCTGGTGAAGTGCGAGACGGTCGATCTCGAAGTGCCGGCGACGGCGGAGATTGTGCTCGAGGGTTACGTCGATATCGGCGAGCTGCGCACGGAGGGGCCGTTTGGCGATCACACGGGTTTCTACACGATGCAGGATGAGTATCCGGTCTTCCACATCACGTGCATCACGCATCGCAAGGACCCGATCTATGCTGCGACGATCGTGGGCAAGCCGCCGATGGAAGATACATGGATGGGGAAGGCCGTGGAGCGGATCTTCCTGCCACTGATGAAGCTGACGATCCCTGAGTTGATCGACATCAACATTCCTCCGGAAGGCGCGTTCCATAACCTGATGATCGTGAGTATCCGCAAGAGTTATGCGGGGCAGGCTCGTAAGGTGATGAACGCGATCTGGTCGCTGGGCGGGGCGATGTTTACGAAGATCATCGTGGTTCTGGATGAGGACTGCGATGTGCATGACATTGCCGAGGTGACGTTGCGGGCGACGAACAACATCGACCCGGAGCGCGATATCGAGTTCACGCTAGGCCCGATTGACTCACTGGACCATTCGTCGCGGCTGCCGAATTATGGGTCGAAGATGGGCATCGATGCGACGCGCAAGTGGGCCGCGGAGGGTTTCACGCGGCCGTGGCCTTCGATGATGGAGATGCCGGATGAGGTGAAAGCGCGGGTGAGCGGATTGTGCGAGAAGCTGGGGTTCTAAAGCATTTTCCCTGTGGATGGGCTTCTCCAGAGGGCGTGCAGTGGCGTTTTCATTGGGGAAAACGCCCATCAGGATCGAAGAACTGGACTATACCTACAGGGAAAATGCTGTAGCGGGATCCTCCTGAAGGGTGACTGCAAGAGCAGCTGCGAACGCGGAGTGCGCCAAGGCCGCAGCGTGACGCAACGGGTCGTGTGCAGTCACGGAAGGCCGTTGCGTCACTTTGTGTTTGTAGCGTGCTCGCGCGTGCCGCGCCGATTCGGTCAGTGGGTTACGGCGGTAGGCACCCAGCCGTCGGAGCCGGCGAGGAAGGTGTCGGGAGAGTAGCTGTTGGCCTGTGTCGATGTCAGGTAGATGGCATATTTCTCGCGTTGCTTGTCGGTGTAGCCGAGCGCTCCGGTGCCGGTGGAACCGTACTCGCCATAGTAAGCAGTTGCAAGGTAGTTGGTGGTGCCTGGCTCCCATTCGATCCAGCCTGCGGTGGCGATGGGAGCGGTGAGGCTGGAGTCGATGGAGACCACATAGGCCAGCGAGCTCCAGGGGCGTCCGAGGTAATCGTTCGTCTGGCTGCCGGACTGGCTGCGGATGGTGCTGTACCAGAAGACATAGCCGCTGAGGTAGTTGGTGAAGCGGCGGTTCTGCGCGGTGACGGTCGTTTCACCGCTAGCCGAGCCATGCTCATCGATCTGGATCGTGCAGGAGTCGAAGACGGCGGCGGCGTCGCCGAAGATGAAGTCCACATTGCCCTGCACATAGGTCTGGTAGAAGTACTGGCGTGCCGGGGTGCAGGTGGAGCCGGAGCAACCTTCGCTTCCGGCGTAGAGCGTGTCCTGATAACCGATGATGTTGGTGTTGCGGACCACCGACTTATCGGCCTCGAGAAAGAGAGCGACGGCAGGTGTGCCCGCCCCGAAGGTGTTTTCGATGCTGAGATTGCTGGCATAGAAGCCGGTGGCTGCCTTGGTCACGTTGACCGTGGCGGAGGCTTCGTCGCTGCCTGCTGTAGACGAGGATTGACTTGCGGTAAGCACCGTGGCGCTGGGGCTGGAGCCTTCGCCGATGAGCCAGACGTTGGGCTTGCTGATAGTGGCCTGGCCGGTATAGGTGCCCGCTTCGACTTCGATCTCGCCGCCGCTGGAAGGCAGAGCGTTTACCGCTGCCTGCAGCGAGGAGTAGTGGCCCGTGCCGGTACCGCCGACATAGACAATGGTGGTCGCTCGCGCCGCCAGCGTGAGGAACGGGGCTGTGGCAAGAAGAATGGCGTCGATACGCTTCATGGCATCTCCTGTCGTCAAGGGGAAGGCGCGCCGGCCGGATCGTGCACCGGCACGCTCTGTGGATGCTTGGAGGAGCTTGTCCTAGAACTGGAACGAGCAGCTGGGCACGCTGCCGCTCAGGGTGAAGGTATGCGTTGTGACGCCCGTGCCCGAGGGCGCGAAGCTTCCTACATTGTCCAGATAGACGGTGGCGTACTGGTCGCCGGATTGCGTGTTACTGTCCAGCGAGATATTGGCCACATACACCTGGGCGAGGTTGGAGGAGTTATAGCCGGCGAGTGTCTCGTAGGCGCCGGAGACGGAATTTTCGGCCAGCGCACCGTTGACCACGATGTTCTGGAACTGCGGTGTGCCGGAGGTTCCGCTGCAGCTGCCATAGTTTGCGTTCACGATGATGAGGTGCTTGGCGTAGCGGATGCAGGTGTTCTCATACGTCACCTGCTTCACCAGGCCGCCACAGTCGACATCAGTTTTGATGTTGATGGCGTTGGCGTCGGTGGATGCCGTGCCGGACGAGCTCTTGCCGTAGACGTAGTTGTTCTTGAACAGAACGTTGGTCACGCCATCGAAGGTTTGGCTGCCGATGGAGAGGCCATGCGTGCCGTAGACGTTGGTGTTCTCCACGGTGATATTGCTGGCGGCGGCAGAGTTGGTCTTGACAGCGATGCCATCGTCGCCGGCGGTGATGTTGGAGTTGTTCACGGTCACATTGGTGATGGAGTCGATGTCGATGCCATCAGCGTTGGCCTGGGTGGGTGAGGTGTTGATGGTGGTGCTCCAGACGGTGGCGCCGCTGCCGCCTTCGATGTAGAGGTTGGGGTGAGCGGCGTTCTGCAACGTGATGTTGTAGGAGATGAAGTTGGAGGCGCCTTTGGTCTGCACGAGGCGAGGCGTGTTGGAGAACGTGTGCACGTTGGCGCGGCCGTCGATCTTTCCGGGGCCGTAGATGCCGGTGCTGGAGTTGGGGATATAGATGAATTCCGAGCTGCTGTTGACGCTGTTGTTGGCGTAGAGCGTGACGCCGGAGTTGACCACGAGCGCCTCATCCGGCTCGATGGTGAGCGTGCCGGCGAGGAAGGCGTTGTTGGAGCCGGAGGCTGCGAGCACCACGGCCTTGCCGGTGTTCTCGCAGGAGCTGAGAGCCGCCTGGATGCGCGAGGTGTCGTCGGTGGTGGTCGGCGTGTTGACGTCAACGGCGGAGGAGGTGAACTGCGCCGATAGCGTGGTGCAGGCGGAGGGCGTGGAGGGTTGGCTGACCGAACGCGAGTCGCCGGTGGCGAGCGTTTGGGCGGAGAGGGTGAGGACGGACAGGAGGATGGTTCCCCCGGCCAGGGAAAGGCGAGAGTCGATGTGACGCATCAGACGGATCTCCTCTACGGTGCTGATGGTTCCGTTGTGTGGGTGGGCGTCGCTGCCAGGCGCGGAATGCGATGTTCCTGCGTCCCCGGGCGCGTTTTTTGGAGGGGGAGAAGAAGACGACGGTCTGTCGCGCCCGAAACGCTAGTGCTGGGTGTCTGTCAGTGTCAAGGGAAATCTGTCAGACAGACGGTTGTTGCTTTGCTCCATTCCCGCACCTGTCTGAAGTGGGCGATATACTCGAATTGGTGCGTTTGAACGCGCCTATTTTGTTGACGGGAAACACAATTTGTCGCGAGCCGAAATTGGAATCATTGGCGGCAGCGGGCTATACAACATGCCCGGTCTGACCGACGTCCACGAAGAAAAGATCAGCACGCCGTTTGGCGATCCCAGCGAGACGTTCGTGCTGGGCACGCTGGAGGGCCGCAAGGTGGCCTTCCTCGCTCGGCATGGCAAGGGGCATCGTATCCTGCCGACGGAGTTGAACTTCCGCGCGAACATCTACGCGATGAAGGCGCTGGGCGTGACTTCGATTCTTTCGGTGTCGGCAGTGGGGTCACTCAAGGAAGAGCACAAGCCTACGGACTTCGTGATCCCGGACCAGTTCATCGACCGTACGTTTGCGCGCGAATCGACTTTCTTTGGGGACGGTGTTGTCGGCCATGTGGCGTTTGGCGATCCGGTGTGTCCGATCGTGGCGAAGGTGTTTGCTGATGCATGCGCCGAGATCGGCGTCGTTGGCAAGCTGGGCGGAACGTACGTGTGCATGGAGGGACCGCAGTTTTCGACGAAGGCGGAGTCGAAGCTGTATCGCTCGTGGGGCGCGGACATTATCGGCATGACGAACCTGCAGGAGGCCAAGCTGGCGCGCGAGGCGGAGATCAGCTATGCGACGCTGGCGATGGTGACGGACTACGACTGCTGGCACGAGAGCCATGATGCGGTGACGGTCGACCAGATTATTGCGGTGATGCACCAGAACTCGACCAATGCGCAGAAGGTTGTGGCAGCTGCGGTGAAGCTGATGCCTACGGACCTGAGTTCTTCGCCTGCACAGACGGCCGCGAAGTTTGCGATCATGACGGATCGTGCGGTGATTCCGGCGGAGACGAAAAAGAAGCTGGAGCTGCTGTTTGGGAAGTACTGGTAGGAAGAGCTAGATGTTAGCCGTTAGCTTCTAGCTGTTAGCTTTCTTCTTGCCGATCACAGGATTTGTTTGCGCGGGCTGTGGCTAGAGGCTAAGAGCTAACAGCTAGAAGCTCGCACGTCACCTCCACCATTTTTCAAAAGGATCTTCATGTCCATTCTCGTTGTCGGTTCCGTAGCGTTCGATACTCTTGAGACTCCCAGCGGTAAGCGCGAGCGCGTGCTGGGTGGTGCGGCGACGCACTTTGCTTTGGCCGCAAGCTTCTTCACCAAGGTTCGTGTGGTGGGTGTGGTGGGTGATGATTTTCTTCCTGAGCATGAGGCTGTGCTCACGTCGAAGGGTATCGATACGACCGGCATCGAGCGCGCGGAGGGGAAGAGCTTTCACTGGAAGGGCGAGTACCTGCGCGACCTGAACGAGGCCGACACACTGGCGACGGACTTGAACGTCTTTGGCACCTTTGAGCCGAAGATTCCTGAAAGCTACAAGGATTCGGAGTACCTGTTCCTGGCGAACATCGATCCGGTGTTGCAGCTGCAGGTACGCAAGGCGATGCCAAACGCCAAGCTGGTCGCGGGCGACACGATGAACTACTGGATCAACGCGCATCGCGAGAACCTGTTGCCGGTGCTGCGTGAGCTCGACATCCTGATCATCAACGACAAGGAGACGCGGCTGCTGACGGGCGAGGCGAATGGATTGAAGGCTGCGCAGGGCGTGCTGGACCTCGGGCCGAAGTCGCTGGTGGTGAAGTACGGCGAGCATGGGTCAGCGGCGTTCTTTACGCCGGAGGTCTTCCGCACGCGGGACTGCAAGAAGATGTTCCGTGCACCGGCGACGCCGCTCGAAGAGGTCGTCGATCCGACGGGCGCGGGCGATTCGTTTGCGGGCGGCTTCTATGGCTATCTGGCTTCGCAGGGTGAGCTGACGGAAGAGGTGTTCCGGCGCGCGATGTTCTATGGCTGCGTGTGTGGCTCGCTGAACGTGCAGGACTTTGGCACGGAGCGTATGCAGCGCACGACGCGTGCGGAGATCGACGAGCAGGTGCAACAACTCATCGAGCTGACGCACCTGGCGTAGCAGCAAGCGATTCAACGAGAGAAAGCAGATTCCCTTCGGGAATGACGACAAGAAAAGCAAAGACGAGACCGCGGTTGATCGAGCGCGCGATGGGATCTGCGAGCAGCAGCGGCGCGGCTCCGGAGCCATTGTTTGGCGGCGATCCGGAGATCGTGCGTCCGGTTGGGCGCGGAGAGACGTTCCCACTCTTTGCGCTGGGCGTCATCCTGGCGTTTGCGGCGCTGGCGGTGTGCTATCACCGCGGCTATGTGCTGCTGTATGGCGATGCTGTAGCGCACCTCGCGATTGCGAGGCGGATCTTCGATGCTCGCTATCCGGGCATCGCGCAGCTGGGAGGCGTGTGGCTTCCGCTGCCGCACCTGCTGATGGCGCCGTTCGTCCGCGACATGACGATGTGGCAGACCGGCCTGGCAGGCGCGCCGATGTCGATGCTCAGCTACGCGGCGAGCGTTGCGGGTGTGTGGCGGCTGTCGCGGCGGTTGATGCGCATGCGGTGGGCACTCGTTGCGACGCTGTTTTATGCGCTGAATCCGAACCTGCTGTATCTCGCGACGACCGCGATGACCGAGACGGTCTTTCTCGCGCTGTTTGTGTGGACGATCGTTGCGACGATGGAAGGCATTGCCGCGATGCGTGCGGGGACTACCGTGGTTGCGCGGGCTCGCATGATGTTGACGGGCTTCCTCATCCTGGGACAGGTGTTCACGCGGTATGACGGGTGGATCTTCGGCGCGGCAGTGTGGTGCTGCTTCGCGTATGCGTGGTGGAAGAGCGCGTCAGAGGTGAAGGCAAAGCTGCAGGTGTGGGTTATCGTCTTCACGGTGATCGTGGCGGCGGGGCCGTTGTTGTGGTTCTGGTACAACCATCACTTCGCGGGGGACTGGCTGGACTTCCTGCGCGGGCCGTATTCGGCGAAGCAGATCGAGCGGCGGACTGCGCCTCCGGGCCAGCACTATCGTGGCTGGCATAATCCCGCATGGGCGCTGCTGTTCTACACGCGTACCGCGCAGATCGACGCGGCGGTGTGGGAGACGGGCTTCGTCGTGATGTACGCGTCTCTGTGGGCTCTTTGGAAGAGCGTGAGCGGCGTCCGCAAGGAACCCACATCTCTTCGAGATGTGGGGCACCCGGATGGTGCGACTCCTGAGCGCTCCGATGCAAAGCTCGGGCTGTTGCTGTGGGTGCCGCTGCCGTTCTATGTGTACTCGGTGGCGTACGGTTCGGTGCCGATCTTCATTCCGCAGCTGTGGCCGCATGCGTATTACAACGCGCGCTATGGCATGGAGATGCTGCCGGCACTGGGTGTCTATGGAGCGCTGGCTGCGGAGTACTTGGAGCAGTGGCTGCGGGAGCAGTCGGCGGCATGGGCTGCGTTGCTCGCGAAGCTGTGGCCGAAGGTCGCGCTGGCGCTATGCGCGCTGAACTGCATGGGGATGATGGTGCGTACGCCGCTGGTGCTGAAAGAGGCGATGGTGAACTCGCGCACGCGCATGGCGCTGGAGAAGGCGCTGGCGCTGGAGATGGAGAGTTTGCCTGACGATGTGCCCATCATGATGTCGACGACGGACCATGTGGGCGCGGTGCAGGTGGCCGGCCGCGAACTTAAGAGCATGATCAGCGAGGGCGACGAGCAGAGCTGGGAGTGGGGGCTGGCGGACCCGGCGAAGTATGCGGCGTACATCATTGCGATTGGCAACGATCGCGTGGCGCAGGCTGTGAGGGAGCGTCCGCAAGGCCTGGCTGAGGTTGGAGTGATCTGCACGAGTGGGCAACCGTGTGCGCGGGTGTACCAGTCGATGACATGGAAACCGCGATAGAACGCGGCGGCGCAACCCTGCATCACAGTACAGGAACGTAGAGGGCCCGGCGCTCCTGCTCGCAGCGCCGGACGAACGAAGACGGACAACAGGGTTGATCGACGCCACTCGCGCT
This sequence comes from Bryocella sp., assembly GCF_058498515.1. NCBI lineage: Bacteria > Pseudomonadati > Acidobacteriota > Terriglobia > Terriglobales > Acidobacteriaceae > Bryocella > Bryocella sp. The sequence continues at coordinate 17,202 of NZ_JBMHYI010000029.1, read as the reverse complement.
TTGTCGAGTGAGAGGAATTCTGCGCCTGCGAGCGCTCCTCGACACCGGCGCGCATGACATCTCAATGCCAGATCAACAGGCCACGTCGCCACGGGCCATGGAGTCACTATATGGGAATCTTTACGCCGGACATGAACACGCTACTGGAGCTGTATCGCGCCGAGCTGGAGCGCGCGCTGAACATGGAAAAGCAGATCGCGGAGAAGGGTCTTCCAGCGATGATCAAGAACGCGACGAATGCCGAGTTGCAGCAGGCATTTCGCTCGCATCTGGATGAGACTCACGAGCACATCCTGCGTTTGGAGCGCATCCTCGACGAGATTGAAGGCGAGCCGAATGAGGCCAAGTGCAAGGTGGCGTCTTCGTTGATTGCGAGCGCCGAGTCGGATGTGAGCGATACCAAGGATGCGATGCTGCGGGACGTGGTGCTGATTGCCGCTGGGAATCAGGTGGAGCATCACGAGATCGCCGTCTACGGCACACTGCGGACGTGGGCAGAAGTGCTCGGCGAGCCAGAACAGGCGGAGGTGCTCGAGAGGACGCTGGAGGAAGAGAAGGCGGCGGACGCCAAGCTGACGGCCCTCGCGATGCAGATCAACGTTGAGGCCCCGGTGGCATAGACGCGGGACCGCATCGATCTCAAGGCCCGCACCCTTCCGGTGCGGGTCTTTGTTTTGGCGGTGCGAATCTGCTCGGGCACCTTCATCCACCGTGCTCCGCGCGGTATGCTGGCTCGATGGTGAACCCGTGCCCGGTGGATGTGACGACCGCGTCTCACAGCCTGCTGATGCAGGCGGCAGGTCTGCGTCTGTTGGTGGCTTGCGGTCTGGGTGGCGTGATTGGTCTGGAGCGCGAGCGGCGGCATAAGGACTCCGGCCTGCGGACGAACATGCTGATCTGCATGGCCTCTGCGCTATTCACGCTGATGAGTATTATCCTTGCGGGCGACTCGACGCCGAACAAAGGACAGGTGGCGGCGAACATTGTGCAGGGCGTCGGGTTTCTTGGTGCGGGGCTGATCCTGCACGGCAAGAGCCGCATCCTTGGGCTCACCAGTGCGGCGACGGTGTTTGTGGTTGCGGCGATCGGCATGGCGTGCGGTGCGGGGCTATATCTCGAGGCGTCGATTGCTACGGGGATTGTGCTTGTGTCGCTGACGCTGATTGGGTCGGCCGAGGTTAGGCTGGGCTGGAAGCGGTTCCCGATGCTGTATGAGGTGCGTGCGAATGTGGGCCAGGCGCTGACGCCGGAGCTGGTGGGGCAGGCACGGGCGGAGGCGCTGACGCAGCAGATTGAAGCTGCTCGGCACCGCATGTATACCTCGATCCTCGAGGTGCTGGACCGTGCAGGATTGAAGCTCGACGTATTGAACCGTGACAACGTCGCCGGGCTGGAGCGCATTGCGTTCTGGGTGCTCGCCACGCGCACTCAGCACGCGAAGATGATCGCGGAGCTGCGGGCCAGCGATGCCAGCGACCAGGTGGTCACGTTCCAGGATGAGGAGTCGGAGTGAGTTTGATTTCGTTTGTGAAGGCGCATGCGCGCGGCAATGATTTTCTGGTGATTGAAGAGCCGTTGGCGCAGGGGAGGCATGCTGCGCTGGCGCGAAAGCTGTGTTCGCGGAATACGGGTGTTGGTGCGGATGGGATTGAGTTCGTTGACCGGCGCGCGGATGGAACGATCTTTTTGCGGCTGTTCAATGCGGATGGGAGCGAGGCTGAGCTGAGCGGGAATGGCACGCGCTGCGTGGCGGCATGGCTTGCTCAGAGTGAAGGACGCGAGCAGGTGGATCTGGGGACGCATGGCGGGGTGCGGCGCTGCAAGCTGGTGCGGCGCGAGGGGCACGAGTGGTGGATCGAGAGCGCGATGGGTGTGCCGCGCGTGATGCCGCGGACGATTGAGATTGATGGCATCAACGGGCCGATTGAGGGCGTGATGGTGAATGTCGGCAATCCGCACTTCGTGATTTTTCCGGAGGCGGAGGACTTCAGTTCGCATGGAATGACGTGGCAGCAACTGGGTGCGAAGATCGCGGTGGATCCGATGTTTCGGTTTGGAACGAATGTGGAGTTCGTGCGGGTGAAGAGCGCCGACGAGATTGAGTTTCGGATCTTCGAACGTGGGTGTGGGCCGACGACTTCGAGTGGTACGGGGACGTGTGCTTCGAGTGCGGCGGCTATGAAGCTGCGGGGTGTTGCGCGCACGCTGAGGGCAGTTGCCGAGGGTGGCGGGCAGGGAGTGGAGTGGCCCAGCGATGATGCGGAGATGATGCTGCTCGGGCCTGCGGAGATCATCTGCACGGGGCAGGCGGAGGTTGACTTTGAGTTCCTCGCCTAGGCCAACGCTGAGACGCGGAGGGCGCATCGCGGTGGTGTCGCCCGCGTCGTATGCGCAGCCAGAGTTGATCGATCGCGGCGTTGCGCGGCTGCGGGCGTTTGGCTATGAGCCAGTGGTGATGCCTAATGCACGCGAGCGGGGGCCGCTGTACTATGCGGGCACGGTGGAGCAGCGTGTTGAGGATCTGCATGCGGCGTTTGCGGATGAGAGCATTGGAGCCATCGTGTGCACGCGCGGCGGGTGGGGCTCGGCGGAGTTACTGCCGCTGCTCAATGCGGAGTTGATCCGCGCGAATCCAAAGCCATTTATTGGCTACTCGGACCATACGTCGGTGCATGCGTGGCTTTGGAATGAGTGCGGTTTGCCCACGGTTTATGGCGCGATGGTTGCGGCGGACTGGGCCAAGGACGATGGTGTGGATGAACCGACGTGGCTTGCAGCTGTCGAAGGCGCAACGCCTTGGAGCGTGGACGCGGAGGATGGGATTCGCTTGCTACGTGAAGGCCCGGCAGTCGAGGGGCGCTTGCTGGGGGGATGCCTGTCGATCCTTTGCGAGGCACTGGGCACGCCGTATGCTTTGACGATTGACGAGCCTTGCATCCTCTTCTGCGAGGACATTGGCACGAAGCCGTATAAGTGGGATCGCCTGCTGCAGCACTGGATTTTTGCGGGGATGATGCAGAATGTGCGGGGCATCGTGCTGGGCGACATGAGCGCAAACGTTGAGCCGAACGAGGTGCCGCTGCTCGAAAACGCGTGCTTGCATGCGTTGCGAAATTTCGATGGGCCGATCACGATCGGGCTGAAGTGCGGACATCTCGATCGGCAGAACCGATCAGCGCCGCTGGGTGCGTGGGTTGCTATGGATGGAACTTCGTTGCGGGAGAGTTGAAGGGCGCAACGCGGACTATAGGGCGAGAAGCAGATCCCCTGCGGGGATGACAACAAGAAGGGCAAGAGCAAAGGCAAAGGCAAAGGCAAGGGCAAGGGCAAGGGCAAAGGCAAAGGCAAAGGCAAAGGCAAGTGCGATTGCTGTAGAGCGACGAGGTGGTCAGGGCGCCCGCTTTGCGGGCTGGAGGGTTGAGGGTTGGCGTGGGTGGCTGGTCAGCGGCTGGGCCAATCCCTTCGGAGATGACACAAGAAGAGCAACAACAGAAGCAGATTCCCTTCGGGGATGACAACAAGAAGAGCAACGACAAAAAGAGCAACAACAGAGCAAGAGCGAAGACGATGGCGAAGCATGTACATCTGATTGGAATCTGCGGGACGGCGATGGCGTCGTTGGCCGGCATGCTGCAGGCACGCGGCTGGCGCGTTACGGGGTCGGACATGGCGGCGTATCCGCCGATGAGCGATCAACTGGCGGAGATGGGCATCACCGTGATGGAGCCTTATAGCGAGTGCAATCTGGATGAGCGGCCGGATCTTGTTGTGGTCGGCAATGCGATCTCGCGTGGCAATCCGGAGCTGGAGCGGGTGCTCGATGAGCGCATCGAGATGACCTCGATGGCGGCGCTGATCCATGACGAGTTCCTGGATGGACGCGAGCGGCTGATCGTGTGCGGCACGCATGGGAAGACGACGACGACGAGCATGCTGGCGTGGATTTATGAAGCAGCGTCAAGGGTCAAGGGCCAAGGGCCAAGTGATGTGGCGGGGTGGAAGCCTTCGTTTCTCATTGGTGGCGTGGCAGAGAATTTTGGCACCAGCTTCCATGTGGAGGAAGGTACGCGGACGTTCATCCTCGAGGGAGATGAGTACGATACGGCCTTCTTCGACAAAGGGCCCAAGTTCCTGCATTACTTTCCGGATGTGGCGATCCTGACGCATGTGGAGTTCGACCATGCGGATATCTATAAGGACCTGGACGCGGTGAAGACGGCGTTCAAGCGCATGGCGAATCTCATTCCGCGACGTGGGCGGCTGGTGGCGTTCGACGGCAGCCAGAACGTGACGGAGTGCTCGGCGAAGGCGTTCTGCAAGGTGGAGCGCTATGGGTTCGGTGAAGAGAGTGAGTGGCGCGTCGTGGGGCTGACGCAGAAGGGAAGCACGACTTCGTGGATGTTGGTGCGTGGGAGCGATGGGGTGTCGCTTGCGCTGACGCTGCCGATGGCGGGCGAACATAATGCGCTCAATGCGACGGCCGCGGCCGCTGTTGCGCTGGGGCAGGGCATTCCTGCAAAGAGCGTGGCAGCGGCGTTGGCGAGCTTCCGCAGCGTGAAGCGGAGGCTGGAGGTGAAGGCCGAGGTCGGCGGCGTCACGATCATCGATGACTTCGCGCATCATCCTACGGCGATTCGCGAGACGCTGCGCGCGTTGCGAGCGGCATATGCGGGGCACAGGTTGTGGGCTGTGCTGGAGCCGCGCTCAAATACGCTGCGGAGGAACGTGTTCGAGCAAGAGCTGGTGGAGTCGCTGGCTCTGGCGGATGAGGTGGTGCTTGCGGGAGTCTTCAAGAGCGAGGCTATTCCGGAGCGTGAGCGCATGGCCCCGCAGCATGTGGTGGATGCGCTGAACAAGCGCGGCGTTCCTGCTGTGCTGGGTGCAGATGCGGATGCGATCGTTGCGAACATCGCGCCGCGAGCGCGGGCAGGGGATGTGATTGCGATCCTCTCCAACGGCGGCTTTGGTGGCATCTATACCAAGCTGCCTGCGGCGATTGCGGGTCATATCGGAGCCTAACGCGCAAGCGCAGCGCGCACAGGCTGCGCATGGCAAGGCTTTATCCTGAGAGAGTATGTTCACGTCCTTGAGGATGCTCTTCGGCTTTCTGTTGCTCGGATTGCCGGGAGCGGTGATTGGCGTTCCGTGGTCGTTGCTTCGCGGTAACACCACGATGATGTATGCGTGGGCGATGGCCACGATGCGGTTTGGGTTATGGTGCGGCGGCGTGACGGTGCGCGTGCGTGGCCGCGAACGCTTTCCCATGGGTGAGGCGGCAGTGGTGGTCAGCAATCACATCTCGAATCTTGATCCTCCGGTGCTGATGCCTTTTCTTCCGGGGGAGACGAGTGTGTTCCTGAAAGCGGAGTTGATGAAGATTCCGCTGCTGGGCCTGGTGATGCGGATGGGTAAATTTGTGCCGGTGGCGCGGGGCGGGTCGCGCGAGGACGCTCGCCATAGTGTGGATGCGGCCGCGGCGGTGCTGGCCGGCGGCCACAACATCTTCATCTTTCCCGAAGGCACGCGCTCAGCCGATGGCAAACTGTTGCCCTTTCGGAAGGGTGCATTCTATCTTGCGGTGCAGGCCAATGCACCGATTGCGCCGATGATTGTGCGGGGTACGTCAGCCATGATGCCGAAGAGCACGCTGAAGTCGAAGCCGGGTGTTGCGGAGGTGGAATTTCTCGATCCGATCCGGCCGCATGAGGGCGAGACGCCGGATGAGTTGATGAGGCGGGTGCGGGCGGTAATGGAGAGGGCTAGTGAATAGTGAAGGAGTGAATAGTGAAGTATGCCAAAGCTTCCGAAGCTTGGCCTTGCTTCACCGCTTACTCAGGGAGCCCTGGGTAAGTCCTCCTATGCAAACGCCAAGCCCCGCCCTGACAAAGCAAGACTTGTGCCGAGCCACTTCTGCTACTTCACTATGGCGTTGTAGCCGTCGCCTAGCAGTTTGCTGCGCATCGCTTCAGCGTCCTTACGATTGTTGAAGGGGCCGACCTGGATGTGGATGAGGGGGTCGGCGCTGTAGGTGCGGGCCATGACGGTATAACCTCGGCCACGCAGCGCGGAGAGCAGAAGGTCGGCATCTTCCTTGTGGGAGACGGCTGCGACCTGGACCATGAAGAAGCCGGGAGTTCCAGGGGTGGTGGCCGTGTTTGTGGGCTCCGGCACCGGCTGGGCGCTTGGCGGCGGAGTCCGAACGATGGGCGCGGGAGGGGCCGAAGGCGGAGCGTACGCCGGAGTTGAGTTCGAGGGCGAGTAGGAGGGCTGGACCTGCACTACGTGGCTTTGCACTGGCGCCTGGGGGCTTGCGGCCGCGGAGGCGGGTGGTGCGGTCACGGTCGCCGGACCGCTACCTGCTGGCGAGCCTGCAGCTGGCTTGAAGGTGGTGAAGTTTGTGGAAGGGGAGTCGGTGGCGGCCTCGGTGGCGGTGGTGTTGTCCGCGGGCGAGGTTTTGTGCCGGCCCATGGAGTAGCCGAAGGCAAAGACGACCCCGCACAGCACTACCAGGCCGAAGAAGAGGCCAAGGATAGCGCCGGTGGAGAGAGTCAGCTCGCGGTCGCGCTGCGCTCCGAGGTCATCATCGTCGTCGAGAAGGTGGCTCATGCAGTGGGCCTCTGCCCCGTCCCGAGGGTTAGAACTTGATGTAGAAGCCGGCGTTGGGCTCCAAGGTGGAGGTGTACTTTCCGTTGTTCAGGTAGTTGGCATAGAAGTCCGGAGCTGCGAAGAAGACCTGGCGAATGCCGGCGCGCACTCCCAGGAAGCTGTTGATGTCCTTCTGCACACCTACCGTGTAGTACTCCGCGGGGCGAATCTGCGACTGCTGGCCCTCGCCGCCGTGGCCGGTCGGCTTGAATTCCAGCCCGCCAGCACCGACGCCAAAGAACGGGCGCAACCCGAAGACCGTGAACGCTGGCTGCGCGAGGTAGCCGAAGCTGTATTCGCTGGCGCGAGTCTGCACCTGGAAGGGAAACGGTGATCCGACCTGGGTGGTGTTGTCGGTGTAATTTTCGGTGTAGCGCGCGTAGCTGACGTTCAACTCGAAGCCGAGCCAGGGCTTTTGCTGATAGCGGATGTTGACGACCGCGCCCAGGGTGTTGGAGGTCTTGTCCTGCAGCGTGGAGACGGTGCACGTCGTTGGCGTAGGGCAGTTGTAGTAATCGGGCGCGGCGGAAGAGACGACGGGCCCCGAGACGGTGCCCGTGAACATACCCGCACCGGACACTCCGAGGTCGACACGCGACATCACACGAGAGAAGGTGGACTCCGGGGTGGTGGCCTGCGCGTGGGCGGAAACAGAAACGCTGCAAGCCAAGGTGGCTGCGCAGAACAGGAGGGAAGCTTTATGCATCAAGTCGTAACGGCTCCGAGGCGCGGACGCACCCGGATCCTAGTCTAAACCCTTGCTCCTCCGGGCGCGGCGCGCGACCGTTGCGAGCAGGGTCAGACCGACGCCGAGGACGATCCCGCATGGAAGGGAGACGGCGTAGTGCAGCGGTGGGTTAGCAGCTGGAGAGAAGAGAATGCAAAGTCCGACGGTGTAGAGAGCGGCGGAGATCAACAGGAGCGTCCGAGGCAGCGTGCGCAGGAACCCAGCGGCCAGCAGGACGAGACCGGCGAGGGCCGGTGGTGCTCCGGCCGGCTGAATGGGCAGGTGTGGAAGCGCGGCGAGCGCGAGGAGCACACAGGTGAGCCCGGCGGCTCCTGGAAGGATGAGGCCGGGACGGTTGAGCTCGAGTGCCCCGAGGGCGACGCCGCCGGTGAAGAGCAGCACGGTGCTGTCGGGCGTGGACGGGACGAGGTGTGTGAGGGGAAGCATTGCAGCCGAAGGCCCTATGGAATCTGCTGGCCACGCTGCTGGAGGGTCATCTTCATGGCCAGGGCGGCGGCGTTCTGGGGTTCGAGCTGGAGGGCGTGGCTCACGTCACTGGCGGCGGCAGAGAGCATGTTGTCGGCGAGATCCAGGCGGGCGAGCTCGATGAAGCCGGCCGCGGAGGGCTTTGCTTTGAGGGCCGCGAGCGCCTCGGAGCGGGCCGAGACGTTGTCGCCACTGCGCTCGCGGACGCTGGCCAGGCCGATGTGCGCGGCGGCCGAGGTGGGGTCGGCCTCGAGAGCGCTCTGGAACTCGCTTTCGGCTTCGGGGAGAAGGTTCTGGCTCAGATAGCTGTTGCCCAGCTGTACGTACTGCTCGGCGCGCTGCTGGGGGGGCAGCATAGCCAGATGGAGGGCGCGCATCTGATCGAGCTGGAAGGCGGCCTGGCGAAAGCCGGTCTCGGAGTAGTCGCGGCGCACGCGCTCGACCGGGCTGAAGCCTGAGGCGGGAAGGCTCGCTAACTTTGTTCCGGGAGCGACGAGGCTGAGGCGAGCGCGGAGCGCTCCGGCCTCGTTGTCGTTCTGCTTCAGCTTCAGGGCTGCGTCGGCCTCGCGCAGGGCGGCGGCGGTGTCGCCGCGGCGGAAGAGAGAGATGGCTAGGTTGTAGTGGTAGTCCTCGTCGCTGGGGTCCGCGGCGGAGGCCTGCTGGAAGAGCGCGGCGGCGTCCTTACCCTGGCGGCTGCGAGCCACGGCCTGGTTATTGACTACCTCGGGCAGCGAGAGCTGGGTGGCGAGCGTGCCGAAAGCCTGCTCGGCGCCGGCGTAGTTGGCGGCGTTGAAGCGCGAGAGACCAAGGTAGAAGTTGGCCTCGAGGGCGACGCGACTGGAGGTGGGTACCTTGCCTAGCGTGGTCGCGGCGGCCTCGTAGTTCCGGTCCGCGTACTGCTGCTTGCCCAGTGCGAGCAGGGCGTCGGAGTAGGTGGGGACCAGGCTAACCGCCGCGCTCAAGCGCTGAGTGCGCTCGGCGGCGGTGGGTGCGTTGGAGCCTCGGATGTAGTCCTCGAAGGCGGCGAGCGGCACGTTGCCGCCAGCTCCGAGGAAGGTCTGCTCGGTGACGTTGAAGTGGGGATCCATCACCTTGGCGACCTTCCAGGCGATGGCGTTTTCCGCATCGAAGAGGCGGTTCAGCTCGGAGCCATCCTGCACCGCGGGGGAGAGCTGAAGGCCATCGACGGAAAGGACGCGGGCCTGGATGGAGATCTGGCCGTTGACGATGTTGAAGGTGCCGACGATGACGTAGTTGGCGTCCAGCCGCTGGGCGATGCGGATGGTGCTGGCGCGGGAGGGACGGAAATCCTCAGGCAGGCCGAGGTGGTCGTAGGCGAAGGCGCGGTCGTCGTGCGAGATGGTGAGGAAGTGGGCGGACTCGAGCCGCTGGTTCAGCGTGTAGGGAAAGCTGTCGCCGATCCAGTTGAGGGAGGGGTTGCCGGAACGGTTTTCGAACGGCAACACCAGCACAACGCGTCCGCCGGGCGACTGCGCGCGCGCCGCGGCTGCGGGCGAGAAGAGTGCCAGTGACACAGCACAACGGGCGACAAGCTTCCACAAGGACCGCATCAGCACGATTATAGGCGGGAAGGCGGGCAGGTACCCGCCTGAGCAACCCGGGATCACCGCGCTGACGGGCCACCAAACCTACACTGGGGACAGCGATGACAACGAGAGGAAATCCGGTAGCGTGGCCAGTCAGGGGCGCGACAAGCGCTCTTGTGGCGGTGTGCGCCGTTGCGGGTTTAGGACTGCACGCGCAGCCGCGTTCCGCAGCTCGGCCGGACGCGTGGCTCTCGGCTGTGCATCAGCGCAAGGCGTTCGAGGCACAGGCGCGGGGATCGCACCGCAAGGCTGGATATACGCATCTGATCACGGTCTTCCAGACCGTCTATCACAACGATCCTGGAGGGATGCACGCGGCTGCGGCGGTGGCGCAGGTCGCGGAGCTGTTCGCCGAGGAAGGTCGTGAGTTCCACGACCGGCATGAGTTTGCGAACGCGGCGCGGCAATATCAGTATCTGGCGAAGGCTTATCCCGGAGGCGATGAGGCTCCAGCGGCGCTGAAGCATGCGCTGGATTGCCTGGGGCCGGCATTTGCGAACGACCCTGCGCAGGCAAGCCGTATTCGCGTGGAGCTGCTGAACGACTATCCGCGGTCGCAGGAGGCTCGGGGGCTACGCAGGGCCGAGGTGGCGAGTACACCTGCTCCGAATGTGCCCGCACCGAATGCACCTGTGCCGAATGCCCCGAGCGCAATGGCGTGGCAGGCTTCGGAACCGACGCCCGCTCAGCGCAGTGCAGCCGATGAGCCTGCGCACGTCCTGCGGCACAAGGGCTCGGGCGATGCGCACGCTGCGACGTTGACCAGCATCCGCCACTGGTCGACCTCCGACTACACGCGGGTGGCGATCGACCTGGGCGCGGATGTGGAGTTCGAGGCAGCGCGTGTCGAGAACCCGAACCGCATCTTCTTCGATCTGCACCACACGCATCTTGCGCCGGGTATCGAGGGGCATAGCTTTGTCGTGACCGACGATGGCTTTCTCACCCGCATCCGGGCGTCGCAGTACAACGACGACACGGTGCGCGTGGTGCTGGACGTGCATAGCGTCACGGATTTTTCGGCGTTTCTGCTGCCGAATCCGGATCGGCTGATCATCGATATTCACGGCAAGCGCGGGGGAGCGGGTAAGAGTGGAGAGCTCGCGAGCGTCTCCGCTCCGCCGCCTCCGCAGCCAAGGCCGATGCCGCAGGTTGAGGCTGCGGGGTCGAGCCTTCCGCCCATGCCGGTGACGGATGGGAGCGCAAGCTTCGGGCTGCCCTCGCGGAGCTCGCATGGCGCGGTCGCGCAGCCGCGAGTGGTGGTCGCGTCCGATCCGACAGCCGCGAGGCCAGTGCCGAACACGGTGATGACGAGCTCCAGCGACACCAGCGCGGAGGTCGCGGCGGTGTCCAGCCAACCGGGCAAGGTTGATGCGACGCGTCGGCCCACCTCGAAGCCTGTGGTGGCGAAGACGACCGGTGCGGATCCGGATGCGGAGAGCTCAGAGTTGGTGCGGCCTCGGGTTGCGGGTGCTCCTGCGGCGACACCGCCGCCGACTGCCGACGGCCAGACCTCGCTGATGCGGGCGCTGGGCCTGAAGATCGGGCGCATCGTCATCGACGCGGGCCACGGCGGCCACGACTCTGGGACGCTGGGAGTTGGGGGCATCGAGGAGAAGGATGTCGTGCTGGATGTCGCGCTGCGGCTCGGCAAGCTGCTGCATGATCGTCTTGGGACCGAGGTGGTGTACACGCGGGCGACGGATACTTTTGTCCCGCTGGAGACCCGGACCGCGATCGCGAATAAGGCGCAGGCGGACCTGTTCGTGTCGATCCATGCCAACAGCTCGTCCGACGCGGGCGTGCGTGGGGTCGAGGTCTACTACCTGAACTTCACCAACGACGCGGACGCGATGCGTGTGGCGGCGCGCGAGAATGCGGTGTCGACGCAGAGCGTGCACCAACTGAGCGAACTGGTGGAGAAGATTGCGCTGAAGGACAAGGTCGAGGAGTCGCGGGAGCTGGCGGCTGATGTGGACTCGACGCTGTACGGCGGGCTTACCGACGGCAATGTGGGGCTGCGGAACCGGGGCGTGAAGAAGGCGCCGTTCGTGGTGCTCATTGGAGCGAATATGCCGTCGATCCTGGCGGAGATCAGCTTTGTCACCAACGCGAAGGATGCCAGCGAGCTGCGCAACCCGGTGTACCGCCAGCGGGTTGCGGAGAGCCTCTTCCGGGGCGTGGCGCAGTATGCGGGAGCGGTCAACGGAGCTCCGCCGAAACCGGCAGCGCCGGGCCCGAAGCCTGCACACATCCAGCGGGCGTCGGCGAGCACAACACGCTGAGCGCGCCCCTGCTGTGCTCACCTTCTGCGGGTTGGTGTAGTCTGCGCAATATGAGCCGGGTGGTGCAGTACGGGTGGTTTTTGGGCGTCGCGATGGGTTGGACCGCGCTGGCCTTCGCGCAGAAGACCGTAACTCTGTCCGAACCGAAGGCTCCTCTGCTGCCTGCGAGCTTTGGCGAGTGGAGCACTGCCAGCGCCGCTGCACCCGGCGACTCCGGGCTGTCCCTATCGACTGTGAGCAAGGCCGCGCTGCAGGAATGTGGGCCGAGTCGGTCGGCGGTGCATGACTACACGCGTAATGGGAAGACGATCCACATCGAGGCGATTGAGTTCAACGACCGCACTGGGGCAGAGAGCGCGTTCTCGCTGGTGGCGAAGCCGGACATGAGGCCGGGTAAGGGCATAGGCGATCTGGATGCCGTGGGCGAGGGCGCAATCCTCTTCCGCACCGAGGCGTCGCTGGTGCTGGTTTCGCAGGCGACCGAGGCTGACGTGAAGTCGCTGGCTCCGCTGGCGGCCGGGTTGCCGAAGGCCTTTGGAAATACCGGTGTTGAGCCGCTGCTGCCGAAGCTAGCGCCGAAGGCGGGGCTGATTGCGGGATCGCTGCGCTACGCGCTGGGGGCGAACACCTATGCGGCGGAGGGCGGCGTGCTTCCGGCGCAGGCGCTGGAGTGGGACAAGAGCGCCGAGGCGGTGACTGCGAACTATGCAGGGAAGGGCGGCGTTGAGACGCTGACGATTGCGACCTACCCGACGCCGGAGATTGCCAGCGCGGTGACGAAGCGCGTCGAGGCGCAGCTTTCGTCGCTGGGTCCGCAGTTCGCCAACGCGAAGGCTCGTCGCGAGCGGGTGCTGATGGTCGTCGTGTCTGGCCCGTGGAGCGTCGACGAGGCGCAGAAGCTGAGCGATAGCGTGAAGCTGCACGAGGTGCTGTCGATCGACAAGGGAGCTCCGCCGAAGGACTTCGACACCGAGGTGCATAAGACCGTCAGCCTGCTGGTGGCGATCAGCGTCTTTTCCGGTGCGTTGATGGTGGCAGCATTGGTGTTGGCGATCTTCTTCGGCGGCGGACGTGCCCTGGTGCGGGTGCTCCGCGGGAAGCCGGCGGCGGTGGAGACGGAGTTCCTGGCGCTCCACCTGGACCCGCAGAACGCCCCCGCGAAGTTCCAGCCAGAGAAGTAGCCCGGCGACACGTGGTTCGGCGTAGCACGTCAGTTGCCGAACTCTCAGAGCCCTGAACTCGTCTGACCGGCAGTCGTCGAGGGAGTTTGCGGGCTGAAACATGGCGTCAGGGACTGCTTAGGGTGCCTGCGGAAGAAACCCGGCAAAGACAGGCGAAATTGGGTAAAAACCGTGTAAATCGCTGAAAACATGGTTGTTGCCCTTTCTCCGAAAACATCCTTGACAGCACCGGGAGTGAACCATACTCTTTGACCAGAGAGTTCCGATGGCCTTGCCTCCGTTGGAACTGCCTCCCATAGAAAAGAGGCCGCCCTGTTGCCGGGCGGCCTCTTTGTTTGTGGAAAACAAAGCCTCTGTGTGAGAGGGGCGTCCGAAATTGGGACGCTCCTCACGCTCTGGGTGGGGGCATGTCCTGTAGCGACTCGGGGCGAATGTCTTCGCGGCGCCCGTCGATAGACTCCGTGCAATCTACCCCGGCATCGTGGCAGCAAGCACGGCTGGGATACTTCGACCGAGCGGAATCTTCTGGTCGAACGCATGCGCGAGCGCGTCGCGCAGGGGCCAAGCAAACAACATAGGAGTCCGCCATGCATGAGTTGATCCTTTCGCTATCCTGCCTGCTGATGGTTCTTGCTCCCTGTGCCGTGTTCCTGGCCTCGGGGGTCGAGGGCGAGCGTTAGAGTCCTGCTTCGTACCGCGACCCAGGGACGAGTCCAAATGGAATCCTGGGGCGGCTATTTCGCTTCCACTCCCGTGTGGCAGCGTGCGGTGTACCTGCCTGACAGGTTTGTGCTAGCTTGGCTGGCGAACCTTCAGGAGGCTTCGCTGTGTCCCGAGTCCGTCCCGCCGCCATTCTTTCGTTCTCCCTCGCCGCTGGATGGGCGCTTTGCGGAGCCGCTCGCGCGCAAGACACGCGTAACGTCACCGCGCCGGTGATTCCTCCCGTCTGCGTGAAGCTGGACGCGCACCTGCTTGCCACGCCCGACGTCAATGGTGGCGCATTGCGCGCCGAGGACGAGTCGAGGCTGGATACTGAACGGATCCAAAAGGCGATTGATGGCTGTGGGGCAGGGAAGGCTGTTGAGCTCGCGCTGCACGAACAGCACAATGCGTTTCTCACAGGGCCGCTGGAACTTCGTGAGGGCGTGACGCTGCTGGTCGATAAGGGTGTGACTCTGTTCGCGTCGCGCGACCCTAAGGTGTTCGAGTTGGCGAAGGAGGGCGACCCGGGCAAATGCGGCACGAGCGAGCCGCGGCCGACCAGCTTTCCGACGTTCGCCACAAACGCCGCGGCGCGGCCGCGCGGGGGGTGCCGGCCGCTGATTACGGTGAATGCGAAGAACGCGGCGATCATGGGCGAGGGGACGATCGACGCGCGGGGGTATGCGCAGATCCAGGGCAAGGACTACACGTGGTGGCAGATGGCGCGGCGCGCCCAGCCGCACGACGATCTCTATTACTCGATCCGGATGATCGTCGCGAACCATGCGGACGGCTTCATCCTGTACCGCATCCATCTTGTGAACTCAGGAAACTTCCACGTCAGCGTGGGACAGACCAACGGCTTCACCGCGTGGGGCGTGCATCTGCAGACGCCGGTGAACAAGAAGCTGATCGGTACGGACAACGACGCGCGCAACACGGACGGTATCGACCCGGGCACGAGCGAGAACATCACCGTTACGAACAGCTGGATCGACAATGGCGATGACAACATCGCGATCAAGCAGGGCGTCAGCCACATGAGTGTGGTCCACGACCACTTCTATACCGGGCATGGCATGTCGATCGGCTCGGAGACGGTGCTGGGGCAGAGCTTCCTGGTGGTGCATGACCTGACCGAGGACCACACGACATCGGGCATTCGCATCAAGTCCAACGTGAAGCGCGGCGGCCCAGTGCACGACCTGACCTACAAGGGCATCTGCATGCGCGATGTGCCGATTCCGATTGCGATCTCGCCGTACTACACGAACCAGACGGTGGAGCCTTTCGAGGACCCGAAGTATACGGGCGACAAGGTTCCGGACTACAAGGCGATTACGCTGGAGGACATCTGGTCGACGACGCCGGGCGACGTGCTGATCGCCGGCCTCGAGGGCCATACGACGGAGGTAACGCTGGATCATGTGTTCATTGCGGGGATCAAACCGGCGCAGGTGCACCTGGACTATGCCGCAATCAATGCAGGCCTCACCAACATCCCGCTGACGCCGGAGCTGACGAAGAACCACGTCATCGTGACAGAAGCGGTGCATGACAATGCGTTGCCGGCCGATCCGTGCAAAGGCAAGTTCGTGCCTTACCAGTGAGACCGGTGGCCCGTCTGTGGCTTTCGGAGCCACATTTGGCGCTGCGCGAAACGTTCGCTACAATACTCAAGGAGTACGCCGACGTAGCTCAGTTGGTAGAGCAGCTGATTCGTAATCAGCAGGTCAACGGTTCAAGTCCGTTCGTCGGCTCCATCATCTCAACAACTTGCGATGCAGTTGACGGCGTCCTGCTCAGACCGCTGTAGAAGCGATCTTAGCTTCCAGTTTTGTATGGCTTCCTGAGCCGTTGTTGATGCTGTTTCGAGATAGCAGCGCTGTGCGGCGGCCACATCCTGATGTCTCAAGACGCGCTGGATCGGTCCTGTAATCGACACCCAGATCCCCTAGAGCGTGTGACGAACCCGGCGGATGATCCGATTGCGGCGGAACAGGTTTGCAGGACGGAAAGACTTGTCGCGACAAGCCGCGCAGGGGCTATCGGGACACTCGAGAAATTCCACCCGATTCGTATCTCGATTGGACAACATACTTCTCGACAGCGATTATCAGAGCTGACTTGAGAAGAATCTGCCCCGCCCTTACTCCAAGGATCTGCTGATGCCAATTGAGCCCTACTCCCGCCGCCGCTTCAACTCCCTCATCGCCTCGGCTCCTCTGTGGCCGCTCGCCGCGAAAGCCTTCGCCGCGACGACTCGCGAGCACCTCATTACCAAGTTCGGCGCGGTCCCCGACGACTCTACGGTCAATACCAAGAGCATTCAGGCCGCCATCGACCAGCTTGCTGCCAAGGGCGGAGGCACCGTTGTCGTTCCCAAGGGTGTCTTCGTCTCTGGTGCTCTCTTCTTCAAACCGAAGGTGAATCTGCGCCTCACGGAAGGCGCTGTCCTCAAGTGTTCCACCGACCTGTCGAACTTCCCCGCGCAACGCACTCGCATCGAAGGCCACTTCATGGACAACTTCACGCCCGCCTTCATCAACGCGAAGAACTGCGATGGATTCCAGCTCACCGGTGATGGCATCCTCGACGGCGCGGGGATGAAGGTATGGGAAGCATTCTGGGCAGGCCGAGCCGCCAACAAGAACTTCGCCAACACTGCTCTTCCCCGCGCTCGCCTTGCGCTCATCGAAGACTCGAAGGACATCAAGATCGAAGGCATTACCTTCAAGGACTCGCAATTCTGGAACTGCCATCTTTACAAGAACGATGGTGTTCTCGTACATAAGGTCCACTTCCAGGTGCCCGACGACTATAAGCAGGCTCCCAGCACCGACGGCATCGACATCGATAGCTCCCGTGATGTCACTGTGGATGGCTGCGTCTTCTCTGTCACCGACGACTGTATTGCCTGCAAGGGCTCCAAAGGGCCGCGCGCCATGGAAGACAAGGACAGTCCGGCCGTCGAGCGAATCCGCGTCCGCAACTGCACCTTCAAGCGCGGCGGCGGCTTTCTCACCTGCGGCAGTGAAGCCACTATCGTCCGCGACGTCATCGCGGAAGACTGCACGATCACTGGCGGCGTCCGCGTGGCGACCCTCAAGCTACGCCCCGACACACCCCAGCATTACGAGAACATCACCTTCCGCAACATCACCTCCGAAGGCCCTTCCAGCGGCATTATCAACATGTCGCCGTGGTCGCAATATTTCGATCTGCAAGGGATGGAACCTCCGAAGTCCATTGTGAAGAACCTGAACTTTATCGGCATCAAGGGCACATACAATTCCTTCGGGACCATCAAGCCTAACCCAGGCCAGACCGACATCAGCAACGTCCTCTTGAAGGATTTCGACGTCACCATTAAGAACGACAAGCTCAATACGTCTGGCGTCACGGACCTCAAGTTCGAAAATGTTATCGTCAACGGAAAGCCCTACTCCGTTTAGTCTCCATCACCCGGTCTAAACCCACCGCCTTTAGGCGGTGTGCTTTCAGCGTCTTGCTGGATACTGGAAGAGATGGTGGAGTATCGCAAGAACGCGCATTCCGTGTGGGACATC
>NZ_JBMHYI010000028.1:0-3371 GCF_058498515.1 Bryocella sp. | reverse complement strand
GCACCAAGATTCGTCCCCTGTTCCTCGACTGGGACCCAAAGAGCTCTGTCGCCGATCTCGAGGCTACCCTCGATCAGGCCCTCGAGACCTACCGCGCCGAATACGCCTCGTACTACAAGGCCCACGCCTTGCCTGAGTCTCCGGCCATGCGCGACGCCAGCCCTACTGTCGTGCTCGTCCCCGGGGTCGGCATGTTCAGCTTCGGCAAAAACAAAACAGAGTCGCGCATTACCGGCGAGTTCTACACCAACGCGATCCACGTGATGGAAGGCGCCGGCTCACTCGACGGTGGCAAGCTACCGTCTGAACTTCCGCAAGCCGGCTGCGCTCCAACCTCAGCGTTCAGCGTGCATGAAAACTACGTTGCCCTTCCGCCCAGCGAAGCTTTCCGCATCGAGTACTGGGCGCTCGAAGAAGCCAAGATCCGCCGGCAGCCGCCAGAGAAAGAACTCAGCCGCCGCATCGTCCTCGTCGTCGGTGGAGCGAGCGGCATCGGCCGCGAAACCGTGCTGCTCGCAGCCGAGCGCGGCGCGCACATCGTCGTTGCTGATCTCTCGCAGGAGGCCGCGCAGAAGGTTGCCGACGAAGCGAAGGCCATCGGTGGCAAGGAATGTGCTGTTGCCACTGCCATCGACATCCGCAAGCGCGACGCCATCCAGAGCGCGCTCGCAGCCACGGTCGCAGCCTTCGGTGGCATTGATCTCCTCATCAACACCGCCGCCATCTTCCCGACATCGCCCGACGGCATCATCTCGGACGCGCAGTGGGGTATCACGCTCGAAATCAACGTCACAGCCAACTACCTGCTCACCGATGAAGCGCAGAAAATTTTCAAAGCGCAGGGAATCCCCGGCAGTGTCGTGCTCACCAGCTCCGCAAATGCCGTCGTCGCTAAGCGCGGTTCCGAAGCCTACGACGTCAGCAAGGCCGCGCTGAGCCATCTCGTCCGCGAGCTCGCCATTACCTACTCACCGCTGCTGCGCGTCAACGGCATCAGCCCGGCTACCGTCGTCAAGGGCTCGACGATGTTCCCCCGCGACCGTGTAAAAGCATCGCTCACCAAGTACGGCATCCCGTTCGACGAGAACGGCACCGACGACGAAATACGCAACCTGCTCGCGCACTTCTACGCGCAGCGCACGCTCACGCACGTGCCCATCGACCCCAAAGACTGTGCGGAAGCGATCCTCTTCGTCGGCGGCCCACGCGCGCCTGTCACCACCGGCCACTTGATCCCCGTCGACGGCGGGCTCACCGAGGCCTACCTGCGATGAGCACGCCGGAGGCTGCTCTCAATATGCCTTCGGACAAGCGCGCTCTCGTCGCCATCGATCTTGGCGCCGAGAGCTGTCGCGTCTCACTCTTGCGCTGGCAGTCCGGCGAGCCGCAGTTCCATCTCGTGCATCGTTTCGCCAACCACGCCGGTGAGCACGAGCATGGCCTGCACTGGGACATCGCCTGCATCCTCGACGGCCTCCACACCGGTCTCCGCAAATGTGCGGAGATCGCCACTGAAGGCATTCGCTCCATCGCCGTCGATGGCTGGGCCGTCGATTACGTGCGCCTCAACGCAGAAGGCAAGCCCATCGACGATCCTTTCTGCTATCGCGACGAGCGCACCATCGCCTCCGAAGCAGCGTTACACAAGCGCCTCTCCGCCAGCCGCATGCGCGAAATCACCGGCATCCAGCTCCTGAACCTCAACACGGCCTACCAGATGGCCGCCGACGCACCCTCATCCAAAAACCTTCGCTGGCTCAACCTTCCCGAGTACGTCCTCTATACGCTCGGCGGCCGCGCAGTCTCAGAGCGCACCAACGCCACACACACGCAGATGGTTGCGCTCGACGGCCAGTGGTCGGAAGAGATCTTCGCCGCACTCGGCCAGTCCACCGCAGATGCACCGTCCATCGTCGAACCCGGAACAGACGTCGGCCAACTGCAAGGTGAGCTCGCAAAGCTACCAGCCTTCGCAAACACCCGCCTCATCGCTCCCGCCTGCCACGACACAGCCTCCGCCATCGCGGCGATCCCTGACGCAAACGACGACTGGGCCTACATCAGTTCCGGCACGTGGTCGCTCGTCGGAACGCTCTTGAACGCGCCCGTAAACTCCGCCGTGGCCCGCGAAGAAAACTTCACCAACCTTGGCGGTGCGGACGGCACCATCTGCTTCCACAAAAACGTAAACGGCATGTGGATGCTGCGCCAGTGCATGGAAACTTGGGCAGAAGCCGGCACGACGCCTGACCTGCCGGAGCTTGTCGCAGCCGCCGCAACCATCGGCCCACGCGACTACGTGCTCAACGTCGATGACCCCGACCTCTTGCTCCAGGGCCACATGCCGGAGCGCATCAACGCGCAACTTCGTTCACGCAACCTGCCCGAACTGAACCCCGACCCGACCCATGCGGCCGAAATGGCGTCGTTCCTGTTCTATAGCCTTGCCGCGCGCTACGCCGTCGTCCTGCGCAAAGTGTCCGAAATCACCGGCAAGCACTTTCGCAAGCTCTACATTATGGGTGGCGGTAGCCAGAACGAGTTCCTCAACCGTCTCACGGCTGAGGCCACAGGCCTCGAAGTCTGCCGCGCCGGCACCGAGTGCTCCACGATTGGCAACTTCGCAGTACAGCTAGCCACGCTCGAGCCCACTTCTACATCACGACCAGCCGCCGCCTGGGCCGCAAGACTCGAAAGTGTGCATCGCGCCTAGCATTCACCAGCCCTGCGGAAAAGCTCCAAACCGATACGCTATCCTGAAATCCATCCAGTTGCCATAGGCGAGTCCACGGCCCAGCACCACCTTGTCTTCCATTCGACTTACCCAGCGTGAGGTGTGTCTCGATGAATCAGTCAACGGTCGGAACAGTTGCAGACGGGCCGAAGACCGCGACCTCGCCTCCACCTTCCTACGGTCTCCAACAACAAGTTCTCTCTCCTCTTGAAACGCTTGCGCAGTCCATCTCCCTCATCGCCCCCAGCACCACGCCAGCACTTACGGTCCCACTCGTCTTTGGCCTCGCCGCCGCCGGAGCGGGCCTTGCCTACGTCATCGCAACAGCCGCTATCTTTCTGGTCGCCCTCTGCGTCGCTGCCTTCGCTCGCGAGTCCGCCTCTCCGGGCTCACTCTACAGCTATACCTGCGGCTCGCTTTCGCCGGTATTCAGCGCCATCACAGCCTGGGCGCTCTTCTTTGCCTACGTCATGACGGCAGCCTCAGTCCTCGGCGGCTTCCTCAACTTTTCTTATGTCCTGCTCGGCGGCTTCGGTCCGCACGTTCCCCCCATCGCGCTTTCACTGTTCGCAGTCGCGGCATCCATGTTCGTTGCCTATCGAGACATCCGCATCTCCGCGCGCCTCATGATGGCCAT
>NZ_JBMHYI010000027.1:0-2874 GCF_058498515.1 Bryocella sp. | reverse complement strand
ACTTCGCGGTGAATCCCGCCATCGAGCGCACATGGCATGGCCCTGACGTAAATCAGGGTCTCGGCTTCTCGCCCGGCGTGAAGGTAAGCTACGACTTCACCCGTGAGATCAGCGGCGGCTTGGAATACTATGCCGACTACGGTCGCTTCTTCGCCTTCGATGCGCTGCACGAACAGCAGCAACAGATCTTCGCCGTCACGGACCTGAACGTCTCCCCGAAGTGGGAGATCAACGTGGGTATCGGCGTTGGCCCCACTGCCGCCACCGATCACCTCATCGTCAAAGGCATCCTCGGCCGCCGGTTCGACTGGGGTCGCCACTCCATGATTGAGTAATTCCTCCGCGAAATATGAGTATCATCGAGGCTATCCATGAGGGTGGCCAGTGAAGGAGCTTTGGCGCAAGACAGTCGAACTGTGTAGGCGGCATCCTGTCCTCTGGCTGCCCGTTATTGCCGCGGCAATCCTGAGCCCGCTCTGGCGTGAGTTAGGCAAAACGCTGTCCCGTGACGTGGCTATATCGTCCATGCGCGGGAGTTCCGTCCTCGACGGATCCTCTGCCAGTTCCTTTTCCGTTCCCCAATGGCTTTTCTATGTGACCGGGCCGGCATGCGCCATAGCAGACGCTTGTTGCTATGTCATAGCAATGCTCGTTACGGCGAAGTTGTTGGGCCGATTGCTTGCGGAGGCGAGCCACGCGTTGCCTTATCAAAACATTGCAAAGACCGCGACGAAAGGCTCAGCCTTCTTGCTGGGCCTTTTGGTGTACCTACTCTCCACCGGGGTGTCGGTTCTTATTTTGCTGCCGATCACATCATTGATAACGGGCATGCACCGGCCTGTCCTGATGACATCGCCCTATCTGATCGGAGCAGAACTTATCCCGATGTATTTTGCGCTTGGGTACTTTCTCACCCCGATGGCACTGCGGCTTCTGGCAAAATCGACTGGCATAGTGATGGATGGTGACAGAATTGTGCTGGGACGCGAATGTTCCTTCCTGGCTGGAGCGGCCATCACGATTCTTTCTGTTACGTTTCTGGTCGTGGGCAGATCATTCCACACAACACTCGCGCAAGCAACGGCGTATGGCTTTACCTCTACAATCATTAGCGCGTTACCCTATACGCCTTTGTTCGTTGCTTTCAGCTTGCTGTCAATGAAGAATGAAGACGAGCAAAAGTTCGATGTCGCTTTGAGCGGCCAGGAACAACAAGAAGGAGCGTAAATGCGGGTTTGGGTGGTTCTTTGTCTTTGTCTGCTCACTGGTGCAGCGCTGCAAGCGCAGCAGCGCATCATCTACGACGACGATTGCTCGCAGGACGTCGATTGCGTCAACACCCTACCCATCCTGTATGCGCTTGAAGATCGCGGCGAGATCAAGATTCTCGGCATGGTCGCCGATTCAGCCAATCCTCTGACAGCGCCAGTGATGAAGATCTTCGCCAGCTACGGCGGCCATCCGCAGACACTTATCGGCGCCAACCAGACCAGCGAACCCGCGAGTGCGTTATGCCAAAAGAACAAGTGCAACGAAAGCTACTGGACAACAGGCCTTGTGCAGCGTTTCGATTCGGGTGACACGCGAGCGAACTATCCCAATTGCGTGGCTGTCTATCGCAAGGCACTTGCACATCAGCCAGCACATAGCGTGGCAATCGTGGTCACAGGATTTTCTCCATGTCTCAACCAACTGCTCGCCAGTGGCCCCGACACAACCAGCAAGCTCAGCGGCGCGGAGCTCGTAAAGCAGAAAGTAAAGCTGCTCTCCGTGATGGGTGGCAAGTATCCACAGGGTACGGAGTGGAACTTCGAGTGCGACGCACCCGGCTTCCACAAGCTCTTCACGCAGTGGACGAAACAGAACGGCTACCCGCCGGTCTACTTCAACGGCTTCGCGAACGGCCTCGACATACTCGCAGGTCCACCGGCTACAGCCTCACCCATAACGAATCCCACGAAGTACGGCCTCGATCTCGCTAAGACGCCGCAGCGTCCCATGTGGGACATGCTCTCTGCTCTTTTTGCCACGCGCGGCCTCGCTTACCAGGGCACCACATACTTCACCCTTAGCAAGCCCGGAACCATCGCGCTCAACGCACAGACCGGCGCCGACACGTGGTCATCCGCGGTCGACTCCGGTCACTATGTGATCACCAATGCAGCAACCAACGACACATTCATGGCGCTGTTCGACGGCTACGCTCATACGACCGGATTCCTCGCCAAGCCAGCTGCAAAGTAGCTGCTACTGCGTGATGCGCAGCAGCACTACCCCATGCTTGGGAACACTGGCCATTAGCGTGCCATCCTTCGCCTCAACCGTTTCGCCAGTCCACACATTGGTAATCGTGTGAGCCTTCTTCACGCCCAACTGCTTCAGCGTCACGCTTATGGGCGAAGCCAATTCGCCGCGATTGAACAGCCCTACCGCAAGCGCTCCGCCTGACAGCGGCTTCGACCACACCTCATGTGGTCCTTCCTCGTACACGCGGTCGCCCTGCTTGCCCAGCGGGTCCTGATCGATCGCGATCGCGCCCTTGTTCATCAGGATGCTCTTCGCATCGTCGGACATCTTCGAAAGATCGTTGCCCGCAATCAGTGGCGCTGCCAGCAGCACCCAAAGGCTCATGTGCGTGCGGTACTCATCGGTCGACATCTTCCCGTTGCCGATCTCCAGCATGTCCGGATCGTTCCAGTGTCCGGGAGCGGCATACTTCGCCAGGCCTGCCTGGCTGAAGCCGATGTCCGACATCCTGTCCCACGTATCGTTGATGTCGCCGGTGGTGCGCCACAGGTTGCCGCCAACTGCCGGTCCCCACTCCCATACGTTGTCAAAACCATACTGGCAAAGGCTGAAGACGATGGGCCGGCC
>NZ_JBMHYI010000026.1:0-4266 GCF_058498515.1 Bryocella sp. | reverse complement strand
CGATCTCGATCCGGATAAGTACCTGGTGGATGGATCGATTGTGATCGCGGCGATTACGAGTTGCACGAACACGAGCAATCCGTACGTAATGATGGCGGCCGGGTTGCTGGCGAAGAAGGCTGTTGAGAAGGGCCTTGGGACGCCGCCGTGGGTGAAGACGTCGTTGGCGCCGGGATCGCGCGTGGTGACGGACTACTACACGCGCGCCGGCTTGCTGGAGTACCTGGATGCGCTGCGGTTCCAGGTGGTGGGCTATGGATGCACGACGTGTATTGGAAATTCGGGACCGCTGCCTACGGATGTGTCGAAGGCGATTGAAGAGCATGGTTTGGTTGCGGTGTCCGTGTTGAGCGGCAACCGGAACTTTGAGGGGCGTATCTCGCCTGAGGTTCGTGCGAACTATCTGATGTCGCCTCCGCTGGTCGTTGCGTACGCGTTGGCCGGGCACATCGCGCATGACTTCGACAACGACGCGCTGGGTGAAGACAAGACCGGCAAGGCGATTTACCTGAAGGACATCTGGCCTTCGCAGCAGGAAGTGAATGATGCCGTGGCTGCGTGTATCGATGCCGAGATGTTCCGCAAGCAGTACTCGACGGTGAGCGATGGCGATGCGAACTGGCAAAACCTGAAGTTCCCGAGCGGCGATACGTATGGATGGGAAGCGGACTCGACGTACATCCGCAAGGCTCCGTACTTCGATGGCATGCCGGCGCAGCCGAAGGCTGTCGAAGACATCCACGATGCGCGCGTGCTGGCAGTGCTGGGTGATTCGGTGACGACAGACCATATTTCTCCGGCGGGTTCGATCAAGCTGAATGGGCCGGCGGGCAAGTACCTTACGGACCACGGCGTGAAGCCGAGCGACTTCAACTCTTATGGAAGCCGTCGCGGCAACCATGAGGTGATGGTGCGTGGCACGTTTGCCAATGTGCGGCTGCGGAACAAACTGGCTCCGGGAACGGAAGGCGGCGTGACACGTTTGCTGCCTGAGGGGACGGGGATGTCGATCTATGACGCGTCTGCGGCTTATGCGGAGCGTGGCACGCCGCTGGCGATTCTTGCGGGCAAGGAGTACGGCTCGGGTTCGTCGCGCGACTGGGCGGCCAAGGGACCGAAGCTGCTGGGCATTCGCTTCGTGATCGCGGAGAGCTACGAGCGGATTCATCGGTCGAACCTGGTAGGCATGGGGATTCTGCCGCTACAGTTTGAAGCGGGACAGAATGTCGAGTCGCTGGGGTTGACGGGTGAAGAGACGTTCTCGCTGGGCGAGAAGGCCGGCGATCTGAAGGCGATGCTCGACGGTAAGTTTGCCGGGGGCAAGAAGCTGAAGGTGATCGCAACGGCTGCGGATGGAAGTAAGAAGGAGTTTGTTGCGGATGTGAGGATCGATACGCCGCAGGAGATTCTGTACTACCAGCATGGCGGCATTCTGCAGTATGTGTTGCGGTCGCTGGCGGCGTAAGAGCAGCGAACAGGTAGTAGCCAACAGGGAACAGCGAGCTCTTCGGGGCTCGCTGTTTTGTTGTTACTGAGCTTCTGCTAATTCAGGGTGACGCCTGAGATAGCGCTTGTGCAGCCACTCGCGCAGGCGGCGTGATGTGACTGCGACGATCACACCGACCATGCCAACGTACTGTGTCCTCAGGAACCATGCGGCTACCAGTGAGACGAGCAGGGAGCCGACCATCACGTAGAGCCTTCCCGACAGGACCCAGAGGGCGTCGCCGCGGCGGATGTTGTTTTCGTGGCGGGCAAGCAGGAGCTCCACCAGCACGACGACGCCGATGAGGACCTGGTTGAGGATGTAGAGGAAGAAGGCGAGCGGATCGTTGAGATAGTGGCCCCAGAGCGAGGTGGAGAAGGGGAGGATCGTGATCAGCGAGAGGAAGATGAAGGTGGTCACGACGGTGCGGGGCCGGATTTTTTCGAGCAGGTTGAAGAGCCGGTGCTGGAGCGTCCAGTAGCGGGCGGCGAGGATGAAGGTGATGACGAAGCTGGCCCATGTTGGCGACTCCTGCAACAGGGCGTGCGCGAGCTGGCCGGCGGGGACGTCCAGCGGGACTTTGAGGTCGAGCACAAGCAGCGTCATGACGATGGCGAAGATGCCGTCGCTGAGGGTCTCAATCCTTTGCTTGCTGAACATAACCTCAATACTGCCGTAGCATGGAAGAGATGTCTATCGAGATGAAAGAGCGAACGATGTATCTACCGGAGATCCTGGCGCACACGCGCGGGGTGGTAGCCGAGCGTAAAGCCGCGGCGGATGTACCGGCGTTGGAACGGGCTGCGGCTGCGCACGAGCCGCGGGGATTTGCGCGGGCGCTGAAGGCGAAGGCTGCGAGCGGGCCGGCGATTATTGCGGAGTTGAAGAAGGCGTCGCCGTCGAAGGGATTAATTCGCGCGGCGTTCGATGCGGCGGTGCTGGCGCCGATGCTGGAGGCCGGTGGCGCTGCGGTGTTGAGCGTGCTGACGGATGAGAAGTTCTTTCAGGGCTCGTTGGAGAATCTGCGGCGGGCTTCGGCTGCCGTGAAGATTCCTTGTCTGCGGAAGGACTTTATGGTGGACGAGTTCCAGGTGTTGGAGGCGCGGGCGAATGGCGCGGACGCGATTCTGCTGATCATGGCGGCGCTGGACGATGCGGAGGTGCGGGTGTTGCGGGATGCGGCGCGGGCGCATGGGCTGGATGTGCTGTGCGAGGTGCATGATCGCGAAGAGCTGGAGCGTGCGCTGGAGTTGGAGTGCGAGTGCGTGGGCGTGAACAGCCGCGATTTGAAGACGTTTGAGGTTTCGCTGGATCGCGCGTGTGAGCTCGCGGCGTTGCTGCCGGCCAGCGCGGTGAAGGTGGCGGAGAGTGGGATTCATACGGCTGCGGATATGCAGCGGTTGCGGGCTGCGGGGTATGAGGCGTTTCTGATTGGCGAGTCGTTGATGCGGAAAGCGGATCCCGGCGAGGCGCTCAAGCATCTGTTGAGTGGGTCGGCGAGTTAGCTATGTGGGTCAAGATTTGTGCGAACACGAACCTGAAGGATGCGCTGCTTGCGGTTGAGGCGGGAGCCGACGCGGTGGGGTTCATCTTTGCGCCCAGCAAGCGGCGGGTTACGCCGGAGCAGGTCGCGGAAATCGTGGATGGTCTGCCTGATGGTGTAGAGAAGGTTGGGGTGTTTCACACGTCCGATCCGTATGAGGTGGAACACTTCCTCGCGGGCGAAGAGTTGACGATCGCGCAGTTGCATGGTGCGTTCGATCAGAGGATGGTGCAGTTGTTGAGTGCCGAGTTTGGCGGTGAGTTGAAGATCCTTCAGACCGTCGCTTACGAGGTGGATGCCAAGGATCGCGAGGCTGCCGATCGGCGGTTTGAAACAATGCTGGCCGCCGCGTTTGACGAATCCGCGGTATGGGCCGTGTTGCTGGATGCGGCGAAGTCGGGGGTGTCGGGCGGTCTGGGTGTGGCGTATGACTGGGCGCATGTGGCGGAGATCGTGCAGCGTGCCATGGGTGCGCGTGTGCCGCGGCCACGCGTGATTCTTGCCGGCGGCTTGCGGCCGGAGAACGTTGCTGAAGCTATCGCAGCGCTGCAACCGTGGGGCGTAGATGTTGCGAGTGGCGTTGAGGCCTCGCCTGGCGTAAAGGATCCCGAACGGCTGAAGGCCTTTATCGCGAACGCTCGCGCGGCAGGCGATAAAATCGGTAAGTGAGTTCAAAAACCAAGCAGGCAATTTTTATACGTCACGGGCAGAGTCGCCAGAACGTGGGTGACTGGGATGGTGGGTTTGCGGAGATTCCGCTGACGGCTGTTGGCGAAGAACAGGCGCGGGCGCTGGCTGAAACCTGGGACTCCACGCCGAGCCTTATCGTCGTTTCTCCGTATCTGCGGACGCAACAAACCGCAGCCCCGACGATTGCGCGCTTCCCGGAGGTTCCGGTTGAGACCTGGGACATCCACGAGTTTACGTTCTGGGACCGGGCGCACTGGGGCGATGCTATACCGGACGATACCTTCGAGGACGTAGAGCGCTTCTGGCGCGTTGCCGACCCGGAGTATCGGCATAAAGGCAGCCCGCAGACCGAAGGAGCGGAGAGCTTTGGCGATTTGCTGCGGCGCACCGAAGTGGCGCTTGAGCGGCTGAACGCGATGGACTTCCGCGCGCCTGTGCTGTTGTTTACGCACGGCCACTTTATGCAGGCGTTGCGGCATACCCTGCTGTTTCCGCACTGGACCGCGGAGCAGAAGATGATGAACTTCAGGGCCTACGACGAAGCCAA
>NZ_JBMHYI010000025.1:0-67282 GCF_058498515.1 Bryocella sp. | reverse complement strand
CCGCGCCCACCGAGCCTTAAGCCGGCTCTCAGCCGGAAGCCTTGCAGGCGGCTTCAGCCGCACTCAGGCGACTTCCAGTCGCAACCCCAACCTACCGGCTTTCAGCCGGTAGTCGTTTAGTGGGTTGGGCGGGGTGCTGGAGGCGAAGTGCGAACGCGGCGTGCGCGGAGGCCGCGGTGGGGCGCGGCGGGTCTTTGGGTAGCGCATGAAAGAATTGGGGTATGGTGCATGAACGCCCCGAGGTGTCTGCCGATGTCGCGTCGATGCGCGGGTGCGAGCGGGTGGGGATCTATCTCTCCGTGCCGTTCTGCCGGGCGAAGTGCAGCTTCTGCAACTTTGCTTCGGGGGTGGGAGCGCCGGGCGCGATCGACCGCTATGTGGAGATGCTGTGCGCGGAGATTGCGACGGGCCGGGAACGGGCTGAGGCGCTGGGAGTTGTGCTGCCACGTGAGGCGGACACGGTGTACTTCGGTGGTGGAACGCCGAGCCTGTTGGAGCCTGCGCAGGTGGCGCGGATTATTGGAGTCCTACGCGAGAATTTTGAGGTCGACCCTGCCGCTGAGATCACGATGGAGGCTGCGCCGGGGCAGATCAGCGACGAGCTGCTGGATGAGGCGCTGCGGCTGGGCGTGAACCGGGTGAGCCTGGGCGTGCAGAGCTTTATCGATCGCGAGGCGGCGTCAGTGGGGCGGTCGCATACGGGCGAGAGCTGCCTGGCGGAGATTGCGCGGCTGCGGCGCGCGGGAGTGGCGCAGGTGGCGGCGGATCTGATCGCGGGGCTGCCATTCCAGACGGATGCGAGCTGGCAGTACTCGCTGGAGGCGGCGGTGGGGAGTGAGCTAGACCACCTGAGTGTGTACCTGTTCGAGGTGGATGAGGACTCGCGGCTGGGGGCTGAGGTGCTGGGTGGTGGGGCGCGGTTCTATGCTCCGGAGGTTCCGAACGAGGATCGTGCGTCGACGATGTATGAGCGGGCTTGCGAGTTCCTTGGGCAGCGGGGATTTGGGCAGTATGAGATTTCGAACTTTGCGCGGGCGGGTTTCCAGTCGCGGCATAACAGGAAGTACTGGGAGCGAGCACCGTATGTGGGGTTCGGCCTGGATGCGCACTCGATGCTGTTTCCGCAGGAGCCAGGGGCCAGGGTTCAGGGCCCAGAGTGCGCTGTGCGGTTGGCCAATGCGGATGAGCTGGCGCGCTACGATGGTCGTGAGCCCGCAGAGATTACCCGTGTGAGTGCGCGAGAGGCCTTCGAAGAGGCGATCTTCCTTGGCCTGCGGCTGGTTGAGGGTTTGCGTGTGAGTGAGCTGCGCGAGGGGTTCGATGTGGCTTGGGTGGAGGAGTGCTCGGCAATCGTGCAGGATCTGGCTCGCGAGGGTTTGATGATTGTGGAAGACGGGCGATGGAAGCTGACCGGGCATGGGCGGCTGGTGTCGAACGAGGTGTTTGGGCGGTTGTTGGAGAGTGTGGCGGTTTAGGGACTGGCTGAGAGATTGAGAAGCAGATCCCCTGCGGGGATGACGACCAGAAGAGCAAAGGCAGAGGCTCGATGGTGTGATCGAGTCTGGAGCTTGGGGTTTGGAGCTTCGAGTTGCCAGTTGTGAGTTAGCAGTGATTCGTGGAGATCAGAAAAAGATAGGAATGCCGATGAGCGAAGTGCACAAGAGCCGAGTGATTGATCTGCGCAGTGACACCGTGACCAAGCCCACGCCGGCGATGCGGCAGGCGATGGCCGATGCTGAAGTTGGCGATGACGTGTACGGCGAAGACCCCACGATCAACCTGCTGGAGAAGCGGGCGGCGGAGGTGTTCGGGCGCGAGGCTTCCATCTTTGTGCCGACGGGGTCGATGGGGAATCAGATTGCGATCAGCCTGCATACGCGGCATGGGCAGGAAGTCATCTGCGAGTCGCGGTCGCACATTCTCGATTGGGAGATGGCGATGGTTGCGGGGTTTTCGGGCTGTGTGCCGCGGACGGTTCCGGGCGATCGCGGCGTGATGCGCTGGGCGGAGATTGAGCGCGCGATTGCTCCGAAGATCTACTACCGCGCGCCGACGGGGCTGATTGCTGTCGAGAACACGCACAACATGGCGGGCGGCACGGTGACTCCGGTGGCGGTGCTGGAAGAGATCTGGGCAGGCGCGAAGTCCGCTGGGCTTCCGACGCATCTGGATGGAGCGCGGGTGTTCAACGCGGCGACTTCGCTGGGCGTGAGTGTGGCGGAGCTGACGAAGGGCTTCGACACGGTGATGTTCTGTTTGTCGAAGGGGCTTGGAGCTCCGGTGGGATCGATGCTGGTGGGGTCACGGGAGCTGATCGATCGGGCGCGCTCGGTGCGCAAGGCTCTGGGCGGAGGCATGCGGCAGGCTGGCGTGCTGGCTGCTGCGGGATTGCTCGCGTTGGAGGATGGGCCGAAGCATCTTGCAGCGGACCATGCGAATGCGAAGCTGCTGGCGGAGGCGATTGCGACCTGTGAGGAGGCGGAGATCTACCTGAGCGGTGTGCAGTCGAACATTGTGATCTTCACGTTGAAGCAGAAGGGAAGCGCGCCTGCGGTGGCTGCGGCGTTGAAGGCCGAAGGGATCATCTCGAGCGCGATTGGGCCGGATGCGGTGCGGCTGGTGACGCATCGCGATGTGTCGCGGGCGGAGTGCGAGCAGGCGGCCGAGGTGTTGGCGCGGTTGTTGAAGGGCGCGGCGGTCGCGGCTTAAGCGCTTGTCTTGACGGGCAGTGTGGCGCTGCCGCGGGGCAGGAAGACGGCGATAGTGGTGCCGTGGTGCTCGGTGGTGACGTTGGTGTCGATGTGGATGGAGCCGCCGTGCTTGTGCACGATGCCCTGGCTTACCCAGAGGCCGAGGCCGGTGCCGTGCTCGCCCTTGGTGGTGAAGAAGGGTTGGAAGAGCTGGGCCATGTCTTCGAGTGCGATGCCCGTGCCCTGATCCTTGATGGTGACCTCGATGCCAGCGGGACCGCCGCGCAAGGTGTGGGGCGCGGTGCGGACTTCGATGACGGCGCCGGCCGTCGAGACGTCGAGCGCGTTGGTGAGCAAGTTGGTGAAGACCTGGCGTAGCTCGGCGGGGAAGCCGGTGACGATGGAGTCCGGTGCGTAGCTGACGTTGACGGTGACCTGCTGGTCGGTGAAGCGGCGTTCGAGCAGCAGCAGCACGCTGGAGAGGACCTCTTCGAGATCGACGGCGACGGGCGTGCGCGATTCGCGATACATGCCGAGCATGGCGCGACTGATCTGGGTGACGCGATCGAGCTCGGAGGCGGCCATCTCGAGGAACTGCGTGGCCTCTTCGGTAGTGGTGCCCTGGCGAAGCAGGTAGATGATGTTCACCACGGCGTCGAGCGGGTTGTGGATCTCGTGCGCGATGGTGGCGGCGAGACGGCCGGCGACGGCGAGCTTTTCGCTTGCGAGCAGAGCGCTCTGGGTGCGGCGCTGCTCCGTGACGTTGCGGAAGACAAGCACGACGCCGGCGAGTGAGCCGTTGAGGTCGTAGATGGGAGCGCCGCTGGTGTCCACGTGGAGCTCGGTGCCGTCGTGGCGCAGGAGCAGAGCGTGCGAGGAGGGTGCGACGAAGCGACGCTGGTCGCGGACCTGCTCGAAGGGCGTGAGGCGTGGCTCGTGCGTGCTCTCATCGAGGAGATGGAAGACTTCGCCGATCTGGTGGCCGGTGGCGGTGTCCTGGGTGAGGCCGCAGAGCTCCTGCGCGACGGGGTTGACGAGTTCGATGGCGCCGCGCGGGTCGCAGACGACGACGGCGTCGCCGATGGCGGCGAGGATGGCACGCAGGCGCTGCTCGTTCTCGAAGGTCGATTGAGCGCTGTTGCGTAGCTTGAGCAGCGAGTCCTGGAAGGCTTCGGAGACGGTGTGCAGGCGGCTGCGCGCGAAGAGGCCAATGAGCAGGCCGGTGAGCAGAGCGAAGACGACGATGCCGATGAGGGTATCGCGCAGCTGCTGTTGCCAGTGATCGACGAAGAGCGTGCGCTGGTACTTCTGGTCGGAGACGATGGCGGCGAGGTTGCCGCGAACACTGTCGAGGTAGGCTTTGCCGCGAAGGTTGAGGCCAGGGTTGCGGGTGTCGGCGCCGGTGCGCACCATGACGATCATGGGCTCGGCGATGTTGTTGACCCAGCGGCGATGCGCGGAGATGAGGGCATCGACGGGGGTCTCGTCTCCATGCTGAGTTGCGATGCCTTCGTGCAGCCGCGCAAAGCTGGCCTGCAGCGGACCGACGGCGAAGTCGTACGGCTGCAGGAAGATTTCGTTGGCGGTGTTCTGGTAGCCGCGGATGCCGGCTTCCTGATCGGCGATGAGCGCGGCGATGTAGTTGGCCGTGGCGATGTTGTTATCGGCGATCTGGATCTGCGCGACGGTGTGCTCGGCGCTGAGGATCTGCCAGACGAGCACGCCGGAGACGACCATCAGCGCGACGACCGGCAGCAACAGCGTCTGGAGCAGAATCCGGTTGAGCTTGCTCAGGTTCAAGGGCTATCTCAGGCACGTGGCGTGGAGTCGGGAAACATACTGGCGAGCTTGTCGAGGAGCGCGGGCGCACCTTCGCCCTTGGTCATGTAGACATTGACCAGCTGGGTGATTTCGGGCGGAAGTCCGAGGTACGCGGAGAGCAGAAGGATGGGCACTGCGGGCTTGATCTGGCGCATGAGCGCGGCGACCTCGCCGCCGTGCATGCCGGGCATGGCGTAGTCGAGGACCACGGCCTCGACGGGTTCGCTCTCGAAGATCTTGAGTCCGGCGGCGCCATCGGGCGCGGTGAGCACCTGATACCCGGAGCGTTCGAGCAGAAGGCGGCGCACCTGCAGCCCGACCTTCTCGTCATCCACGCAGAGTATGAGGTGCCCCGATGCAGCCATGCGAATCCTTCTTCATTGCAGTGACGTCCATGGACGCGATCCGCGTGCCGATGAAGCTATTATCCGGTGCGGAACAAACGAGAGGCAAGCCGCGATGCGGGTGTGCAGCGATTGTTGGTATGACGAAAGAGTATCGGGCTGCGGGCTTTGCTAGGTTGTCATGGACGGTGCTAGATAGAGCCCTCGAAACTGCGTGGTCATGCAGTGTTGGACGCAGCGGAGGTTGAAGCGTGCCACCACAAGAGGCGTTGCGGCTCCGGATAGTAAAGGCCGAGCAGGATGGTGCGGGGAGATGCCTCTAGCTGTTGCAGCGACGCTGCGTAGAACTCCAGCTGGGCGCTGTAGCGCTCGCGTTGCTGGCGCTCGAAGAGGGCATCGCTGCGTGAGCCTTGTTCGGCGGTCTTGAAGTCGATGATCCAGGTGACCTCGCCGGTGATCTGTGACTCGAGGCCAGGCGGAGGCGTGGCGGTGGTGAAGATGCGGTCGGCGCGCAGGGTGCGGATGAGGGCGTCGTCACCGGCGAGAGACATCGCCTGCTCGCTGGCAGCATGTGTGTGGGGAGTGAGGATCCATCGGCCGACGGGGTCTGCGAGGGCGTGCTCGAGCACGGAACGCGCGCGCGTTGCCTCGCGCTGCGCCTGGGAAAGGGCGAGGCCTTCGCCGCGCAGGCTGGCGATGAGGCGTGGCTCCCAGGTGGGGATGTCGTTTGCGATGGCATCGAGGTGCGCGCCGGCGTCGAGTTGTTCGGCGATGCGCTGCAGATAGCGATGCACGACGTTGCCGAAGGCGCGGACTGCGAAGGAGCCTTCGGGGCGATCGAAGGTTGGCGCTGCGGGGAGCGCTGCTGCGGCGGTGTAGTCGAGACGATGATCGTTGGCTTCGCGGAAGAGAGCTGCGAGGTCGAGCGAGTCGGGAAGGCGCTCGAGGATGAGCGGAGCTGGATCGTTGGTGGGCGCGACAGAGGCTGCGAGGGCGAGCGTGCTTTCCTGCGGCATCCAGTCTTCGGGATCAAAGACGTCGAGGGATTGCGCGAGGTTTTGCCGCAGAGTTGATGAGGGGCGCTGGGCTTCGTCTTCAAAGATGGCTTGAGCGGAGGGCCAGCAGGCCTGCAGGAGGCTGCCGTGGGTGGGCTTGCTGAGGGTTCCATCCTGCTTGCGACGGACGGCGCCGAAGAGATGGAGTTCTTCGCGCGCGCGGGTGCAGGCTACGTAGAAGACGCGGCGGCGTTCGGCGGCTTCGCGGCGTGCGCGTGCCTGCTTGAGCCAATCGTTGAGGCGGGAGTTGGCTTCGCCGGAGCCTGCGATGGGCGCGAGCAGGACGCTGGAGCTTTCGCTGCCTTCCATCTCGAGCTCGATCCAGTTGAGCAGAGGCTCGCGGTCGTTGCCGGGCTTGCGCTCGAGCGAGGGTGCGAGGACGATGTCCCACTCGAGGCCCTTGGCCTTGTGCATGGTCATGAGCTCGACGGCGTTGTCGGCCGGTGCGGGCTCGGCGTAGAGCTTGGCGAGCCGGGCTTCGAGGAGGCGAAGGTCGGTGGGCGCGCCGTCGGAGGTGAGGTCAGCGAGGAGCGTGAAGTAGCGGCGGACGTTGTCGCGGGCGGTGGCATCGAGAGGGAGGTCGCCGCCGAGGGAACGCCAGGTGCGCTCTACGTGCACCGCGAGGGGCGTGGCCCCGAGGGTGGTTGCGGCTGTTGTCAACGCAGGCCAGACGCGCTGCAGGAGGCGTTGGCCTTCGGGGCTCAGATGCGTGGCGCGATGCTGTACGAGCCAGGGGATGGTGGCCTGCGCGAGGTCGCGGGACTGCGCGTCGACGCCTTCGCCGGTGAGGGCGAGGAGGTCGGCCATGGTGAGGCCGCACCAGGGCGAGCGGAGGACGGCGAGCCAGGCGACGCGGTCGGCGGGATGGAGCAGGGCACGCGTGAGGGCGAGGGCTTCGAGGACTTCGGGGCGAAGGCCGAGGGGATCGATCTCGACGGCGCGATAGGGGATGGGGCCGTTGCCGCGATCGCGTTTGAACTCGGCGATGATGGGCTGCAGTTGGGTGCGCGTGCTGCCGAGCACGGCGATGCGCCAGGGTTTGGTGCGGCCTTCGGGGAGCTTGCGGGCGCGCCACGCATCGACGACGGCGCGCAACTCGCGGGCTTGTTCGGCGCGGGTGTCGGGGGTGTCTTCGTCGGCGTCTGCGCTGGCTTCGTAGGGCCTATTGGTGGCTTTGGCGGGAAGGATGGTGGGGTGCCAGACGATGGCGTCGGAGGAGGGCGAGGGATCACGCACCGGTGTTGCGGAGACGAAGACGATCTCGCCGAGGGGCTTTGCGTTGTCGTCGAGGCTGGCGAAGAGCGGCTTGAAGGTCTCGTTGAAGTCCTCGACTAACGCGCCTTGCGAGCGGAAGTTGGAGGTGAGGCGCAGGACATCGAGCTCGATTTCACCGAGGCGGCCTTCTTGGAGCGTGTGGAGGAAGCGCTCGACGCGGGCCTGGCGGAAGAGGTAGATGGACTGCTTGGGGTCGCCGACGAGGAAGAGCGTCTGGCTGTGGCCGTCGAAGGAGCGCGTGAGCAGGGTGATGAGCTCGTACTGGCCGGCGCTGGTGTCCTGCATCTCGTCGACGAGGAGGTGACGGAGGCGGCCGCCGTAGGCGAGGGCGAGGTCGGGTGCGGCTTCATCGTTGCGCAGGGCCTGGCGGGCGTTGAGGGCGAGCTCGCTGAAGTCGCACTGGCCGCGCTCGGCGAAGAGCAGGCGGAGCTCGGCGAGGGCGTGGCGGAGGACGTGGAAGAGGGCGCGGGCGACGGCCCACTGGTCGTCGGGATAGCGCGCGGGTGGGAGCTGGAGCACGCTGGCGAGGCACTCGCGAAGGTCTTCGTCCTCGATGCTTTCGACGAGCTCCTTGAGGCGCTTCATGGCGGGCTTGTCGCCTTCGACGCCGATGTGATTCCGCGCGAAGCTCTTGCGCCAACCACCGTCGCTGGGCTTGACGAGGAGGGAGATGAGCGCGACCCAATGGTCGAGATGATCGGCGACCACTTGTGGCGGGTCAGAGTGTTGCGCGCAGATGGCGAAGGGATTGTCGCCGCCGTGGCCGGGGAGTTCGCCGAGGGCGGTGGCGATGCTGGTGAGCTCGGCGAGGACGCCTGCGGGGAGCATGCGGGCGGCGCGGGAGAGGCCATCGCAGACGATGGTTTCGAGGAGGCGCTCGAGGCGCGGGCGGACGGTGCGATCGAGCTCGGCGTCGTCGAGTTCGCCGGGAGTGAGCGGCACGAGCTCGCCCCATTGCTCGCGTTTGGCGAGCATGTCCGCGAGGAGGCGCTCGGCGTCGCGAAGGTTGGCGTCGCGATGGAGGAGCACGAGGCGGAGGGCGCTGTTGAGGGCGCGATTGGGGCCGCCGAGTTGATCGAGCGTGCGGCGTGCGGCGGCGAGGTAGAGCGGCCAGGCATCGGTTGCGGGCGTGCGTGGGGCGCCGGCGCCGGAGACGAGAGGGAGCGAGTTGGCGATCTCGGCGGAGAGGGAGTCGATGGTGCGGAGGTTGAGGCGCTGGGGGCGGTCGAGCAGGCGCCAACTGAGTGCGGCGTCGCGCGCGAGGACTTGCGTCGCGAAGTCGCGGGTCTGCTGCTGGAAGGCTTCGGTGGTGGCGAGCGGCTTTGCGTCGCGCGCGTTGTGGAGTTGTTCGAGCACGCGCTCGCGCATCTCGGCGGCGGCCTTGTTGGTGAAGGTGACGGCGAGGATCTCTTCGGGTTGGGTGACGGCTTCGTCGGCGAGCAGCTTGAGGAAGCGCTGCATGAGGAGGCCGGTCTTGCCGGAGCCGGCGGGGGCTTCGACGATGGCGGAGCGATGGGTGTCGAGGGCGCGCAGGCGAGCGTCGGCGTCGGCTAAAGCTTCCTGTGGCGGCGCGAGCCTGGAAGGCATCGTGAAGAGCTCAGCCATTGCCGTCTCCCTCGTTGTCGAAGAAGCTCAGTTCCGCAGTCGCGTCGTCGCTGTCTTCCTGGAGTGCGGCGATGCGGAGGGCGGCGGCGTCGCGACGGCAGAGCAGGCGCTGGGCGCAGCGGGCGCAGTTGGTGGCGGCGTCCTTGGGGGCGACGTGGGCGTGGCCGGCGTGGAAGTCTTCGGCGAGGGTGGTGAGGACCTGCCGCCACTCTTCGGTGCGGGCTTCTAGGTCGGCGGTCTTCTTGGATTTCGGGAGGATGCCGAGTTCGGATTGCAGGCCACTCCAGGCGGCTTCCTTGCCGGCGCGGACGTTGGCGAAGAGCAGAGCGCGGAGGCGGCCGGGCTCGGCGAGCAGGGAGTAGAGCGGCAGCTGGGGCTCGTCGGGGCGAGGGCCTTCCCAGGCTTTGGGCTCGGCGCTGCCAGTCTTGTAATCGACGTAGACGAGGCCGCCGTCGGGGAGTTCCTCGATGCGGTCCATGCGGACGTTGAGGGTGAGGGGGCCGAGCTGGATGTCGCGCTTGGATTCGATTTCGAGGACGGTAAAGGGGCCGCGCTTGAGCTCGTGCTCGAGCCAGGCTTCGAGGACGCGGAGGGTGCGGGCTCGGACGAGCTCGACGTATGCCTGGCTCCAACTGGTTTCGGTAGGCATGCGCCGGAGGGCGTCGTCGATGAGGGTTTCGAGGATGCCGGTGCGCTCGGCGGGGCTGTAGGCCTCGAGGGCGTCGCGGGTCTGGACCTCGCGCCAGAAGGCTTCGAGGACGTGGTGCATGAGGTTGCCGCGCTCGCGGGGATCCATGCCGGCCTCGCGGGTTTCGGGCGCGCCGGCGGCGAGGCGCAGCTCGGCGAAGGCGAGGAATCCGCAGGCGGCCTGGAGCTTGAGGAGCTGCGAGCCTCCGCGCAGGGGCGCGTTGGGCAGCGCGGGGAGTTCCATGGCATCGATGCTGTCTATGAGCTTGATCGGCTTGGGTTCCGGGGACGATGCGATGAGGTCGTTCGGTGCGAGCTCTTCCAAGTTGAAGGCGGTGAGGAGTGGCGAGGGGCGGAGATGGCCGTCGGCGTTTTCCTTGGCGCAGGTGAAGAGGACTCGGGGAGAGCGTGCGAGCAGCGCGGCCATGGTCTCGTGTGAGTGCGTGGCGGCGAGCTCGGGGTCGGCTCCGGGCATGCCGGCTTCGCGCTGGAGCGTGCGGCTGAGCAGCGGGTGCGGTCGCGTGGAGGCGGGCCAGTTGGTGTCGGTGGCGCGGAGGAAGAGGACGGCGTCGAAGGCGCAAGCGGGGAGCTCGTTGGGCGTAATCACCTGGAGCGGTGCGCTGGCGACAGCGGGCTGCTGCTGGGTGTGGCGGAGCTGGCGCTCGAGCGTGTGGAGCGCGGTGGCGAAGGAGATGCGCTTGACGCGGTCGCTGGAAAGGGCATCGAGGGTCGCGATGGAGTCGAGCGCGGCTTCGAAGGCGCGGGTGGCGGCGAACTCGGTGGCGGTGAGGGTGCGGTCGCCGGGCCAGCCGGCGGCGTGGGCGATGGCGCGGACGGCCTCCATCCACTCGGCGTAGGAGCGGGGACGCTGGCGGTCGAGGAGGTGGGGCTCACGGTGGAGGGCGTCGTGCAGGGCTGTGACCCACGAGGGGAGCGCAGCGTGGGACGTTTGCGGGGGATCGTGATGCTCGAGTTTGTGTTGCTCGTGGCGGGCTAGCTCGAGGAGAGCCTGCAGGGTGAGCTGAGGCTCGAGAAGCTGCTCGATGCGGAGGACTTCGGCGTCGAAGACGGCGGCGGCATCGCGCTCGGCGGCGTGGCCGAGGTAGGGCGAGAGCAGGAGGCTGCTGACGTTCTCGACGGGCAGGGGGCCGAGGGTCCAGCGGGCGAGGTCGAGGGCGGTGGTGATGAGTGGGAGCGAGGTGAGCGGCGCTCCGGCGGAGAAGGCCCAGGGCGTGGAGGAGAGGTCGGTGGCGATGGAGTGGAGTTCGGGCGCGAGGGTAGAGCGGAGGACGGCTTCGATCGCGGTGCGCTCGGTGTCGAGCGAGGGCACGACAAGGGCGGCTGTGGGTGTGCGACCGTCGCGGGCGGCTTGTTCGAGGAATTCGCGGAGCCAGGTTGCGGCAAGGTCGAGTTCTTCGCGCTCGGAGGCGCAGCGGGTCCAGGCCTGGAGATCGGGGGAGTCGATGGGCGCGGGCGTGTGTTGCTGGATTGTTATGCCGGCGTCGGTGAGGGCTTCGAGGAGCGCGCGTTGCGAGGGGCCGGGATTGGCGAGGTCGAAGAGGTGGAGTGTGGCGGGGAGGTTGGGATTGGACTTCAGCGCACCGGCGAGGGCGTGGGCGGCGAGGGCGTGGTTGAGGAGCGCGGCGGGTAGATAGGCGCGGCGGGTGCATCCGCGGCGGAAGGTATCGGACCAGCGGGCGAAGGTGCGCTCGTCGCGGGTGGTCGTGGAAGGGCGCAGGCGGTCGAGGACGGCGTAGTCGGCGGCGAGGGCGAAGCCGGAGTGGGCGAGCTCGGCGAGGTCGGCGACGGCGTCGGTGGAGAGGTGCGAGGTCTCCTCGTCGGTTGCGATGACGTCGGTCCAGAGGGCCAATTCCTGGGTGCGGCTGAGGAGGAGGCGGTCTTCGGCTCCGGAGACGATCAGCTCGGCGAGTAGGGACGAGGTCCATTGGGTCCAGGCGAGGACGCGGGCAGGCTCCCAGGCGCGGAGGCCGAAGGCGCGCTGGCGGTCGTCGAAGGCGCGGCGGAGGGCCTGCGCGGAGCTGGCGCTGGGGGTGAGGACCAGCTCGCGGGCTTCGAGGAGATCAAGGATGTCGTGTAGCGCGTTGTTTGCCTGCGCCAGAACTTCAGCCATGGGTC
This sequence comes from Bryocella sp., assembly GCF_058498515.1. NCBI lineage: Bacteria > Pseudomonadati > Acidobacteriota > Terriglobia > Terriglobales > Acidobacteriaceae > Bryocella > Bryocella sp. The sequence goes on along the minus strand of NZ_JBMHYI010000025.1, from coordinate 55,669 downwards.
TTTTATACGCCCGATTTTCGATGAAGTTTCGCCTGGTGGCAGGGCTCAGGCGGGGTCGGCTGTGGATCGTGCGGCGCTTTGGGAACTCACGATGAGGAAGCTCAGGAGGAGCAGGCCGAGGGTGAGTGCGAGGGGGACGATCATGGCGTTGCGCAGCGAGCCGGTGCGGGTGGAGACGAGTCCCATGAGCCAGGGGAAGAGCGCTGCGCCGAGACCGGAGACGGCGAGGATGATTCCGGCGACGCGGGCGGAGGGACGGCGGCGAAGGAGGATGGCGAAGGTGGTGGGGAAGAACGGGGCGAGGCTCAGGCCGAGGAGGATGCAGAGGGCGGAGATCGCCGCTCCATTGTGCGCGCCGGCGAGCATGGCGATGAAGACGGCCGAGAGCACGAGGGCGAGGCGCTGGAGGGTTGTTTCGGAGATCCAGCGCAGGACGATGGAGGTGAGCAGGCGGCCGACGGTGAGCGCCGCCCAGAGGACGACCAGGGCGGATTGGCCTCCGAGGAGCTTGGTGTCCGAGAAGCGGAGGGTGAAGGTGGTGAGCCAGCCGGTCATGCAGGTCTCAAGGCCGCCGTAGAGGAAGAGGCAGAGGCCGAAGAGGAGGAAGAGGTTGTTCGGCAGAGACGATGGCGGCTGGCCCGTTGCCCCCGGGCCGCTGCTGTGTTCGCGGGACGTCATCAGCAGGCCGGCTAGGCCGGTGACGAGGAAGATGGCGGCGAAGACGAGTAGCGGGCCGCGCAGGGCAAAGTGCGGCATCACCGCGGCGGCGACCACTCCGGTGATGATGGCTCCGAAGCTGAAGAAGAAGTTGAGCGTGGAGAGCGCGGAGCCGGTGTCTTCGGTGTAGCGGCGGCCGGCGAGGATGTTGCTGGAGGCGATGATCTGGCCGAGGCCGAGGCCCCCGACGAAGAGCGTGGCGCAGCCGATCAGCAGCCCCTGGTCGAGCGAGGTGCTGAGGGCGAAGGCACCGAAGCCGATGCAGCTGAGCACCATGCCGGCGAGGATGCCGAAGCGGAGCCGGCGAGGGACGGTCATGCCGCCGAGGAAGGAGCCAATGAACTTGGCCTGGAAGAGCCAGCCGCTTTGCTCGTCGGTGAGATGCCACTGGTGGGCGAGTGACGGCAGCACGGGGCCGAGCATGACCGTGCCGAGGCCGGCGAGGAGGAATCCGAAGGCGAGCCAGGGGACGGCAGGGCCGTAGGCGTCGTTCTCGGCGGGAGGCGGGATGGGATTGGCGGGGGTCATGTGGAACGCAGGGGCGCGGCGGTGCTTCGAAGCGGGGTGCGTTCCGGTGAAGCCCAGGAGTGCGGTAGCCGCCGCACCGGGTCGGCTCCGAAGGGGTCCTGATGGGCCTACAGACGAGAGTGATGCTAGCACGGGGGCGAGGATGACTATCATGGAAGGCAGAGGCCGCGCCCTGAGAACGAGCAGCACCAGTTGTGCGCTGCCATGAACGGCGGTTGGCCCGGGAGCTTACCTTGTTGCAAGTTACCCGTCGCGCCGAAACGATTCGGCGCGTACGCCCTGTGATTGCGCTGGCCGCGGCCTTTGCGCTGGCGATGCCCTTTGCGGTTCTGACTGGATGCCACAGCAAGCCGGCGAGCACCAGTGGGCCGGTGACGAAGAAGTATCCGGTGCGGGGCTTCGTTGTGCGGGTGAATCCCAATCAGCAGACGATCCTGCTGAACCATGAGGCGATTCCGGGCCTGATGGAGGCGATGGCGATGGAGTACAAGGTCGCCGACCCGGCGGTGATGACCGAGGTGCACAAGGGCGACCGGATCTCGGCGACGATGCTGGGGGATGATAGCCCGGATGGGCCGGTGCATCTGCGGCTCACCGACGTGGTGGTGATCCAGCAGGCCAAGCCGGATTACAAGCCGGAGACGCAGTATCACGTGCCTGCGGCGGGCGATGCGGTGCCGAATATTGCGCTGCGCAACCAGTCGGACAAGACGATCCACCTGGGGCAATTCCAGGGCAAGGTGCTGCTGATCACGTTCGTGTACACGCGGTGCCCGCTGGCGGACTACTGCCCGCGGATGAGCCATAACTTTGCGCAGATTGACAAGGACCTGGCCGCGGACCCGAAGCTGTATGCGAAGACGCACCTGCTGAGCGTGAGCTTCGACCCGGCTTATGACACGCCGGCCGTGTTGCGCAGTTATGGCGGGGCCTACTCCGGCGAGTACACGAAGGAGAAGTTCGCGCACTGGGACTTTGCCGCGCCGCAGGAGAAGGATCTGAAGACGATGGAGGAGTGGTTCGACCTGGGAGTGACGCCGGGGCCGGGGAATACACTTGCACACTCACTGGCGACGGTGGTTGTAGGAGAAGATGGGAAGGTAATCGCTTTCTATCCGAATAACGATTGGAACGTTGCGGACGTGGAGGCGCAGGTGCGCCGCGCTGCCGGCGACGGGAACGTCTCTGCGGGGAAGGCCGGAACGCAACATTCCTCGAAGCTGCCAGTCGCCTTGTAGAGTTTTGCGCGGCCACGCGGTTGTACCGAAGACCGTACCAACATCTTGTACGCGCAGCCAGGCTGCGCACCAAAGGAGCACGACGATGGCGAAGATCACGATGATCGTGGGTTTTGTGCTGGTAGCGCTGGGCATAGCGTATTGGGGGCTTGCCGGGCGGACCGCCCCTACGGCGCTGATTCCCGCTTACTTCGGAGTGGCGCTGATGATCTCCGGCGCGCGCGCCCGGACCCAGAACAATAAGACGCGCATGCTGTTCATGCACGTGGCGGTAACGATCGGACTGCTGGGTTTCCTGTTTCCCGGGATCCGGGCGATCATGATCCTTGCGAAGGCCCCGGCGGGGTCGAATCTCATCATGACTTCCCTGGCGGTGCAGGAGCAGCTGGTGATGGCGATCATCTGCCTGGTGTTTACGGGGATGTGCGTGCGGTCCTTTATCGAGGCGCGGCGTACACCTCCGGTGGAACCTGTCGTCTAGCTTCTGTGGATCTTGTATGGAAAAGAGCGCGGCCTGTATTGGGCTGCGCTCTTTTCGTTTCGCCGCAGCCTGAATCGACGCGCTGTGCTTCTCATCGAACTTAGAGCGAAGACTTATTAAACGAGCGGCGACTTAGAGCGAACATAGGGCAAAGCGTGCTCTAGACTGGATGAACAATGGGTGGAATTTCACGTGGCATGGGCGGCGGTGGTGTAGGGGCGGCTGACCGTCCCGGTCGGGGCGGCGGGGTAGGCCGCGCGGAGAGTGCCGAGCTGACGAAGAACCGTCCGAAGCCCAAGTTTCGCGACATCTGGCCGGAGATTAAAGCCCTGATCCTGCCGCGGCGGTGGCTGCTGGCTGCCTGTTTCGGGCTGATGATCGTGAACCGCGTCTGCGGACTGGTGATGCCGGCAGCTTTCAGGCCGCTGATCGATCAGGTCTTCAACCGGTACCAGATTGCGCTTCTTCCGAAGATTGTTTTTGCGGTGATGGCCGCGACGTTCCTGCAGGGGATTACGTCGTTCGCGCTGACGCAGTTGCTCTCGAAGTCCGGCCAGCGGCTGATTGCCGAGCTGCGCATGAAGGTACAGAAGCACGTCGGTATGCTCTCAGTGAGCTACTACGACGAGAACCGCACGGGCACGCTGGTCGCGCGCATCATGAACGACGTTGAGGGTGTGCGCAATCTGATCGGCACAGGCATTGTGGACTTCGTCGGCGGTCTGTTGACGGCGGTGCTTGCGTTCCTTTATCTGCTGCGCGTGAGTGTGCAGATGACGCTGCTTACGTTCACGATCATGGCGGTGTTTGCGGTGGTGCTGCAGCGGGCGTTCAAGGTGATTCGCCCGATCTTCCGCGAGCGGGCGAAGATCAACGCCGAGGTGACGGGGCGGCTCACGGAGTCGCTGGGCGGCGTGCGCGTGGTGAAGGGCTATCACGCGGAGGCGAGCGAGTCGGCGGTGTTTGCGACGGGCGTTGAGAAGCTGCTGCAGAATGTCATCAGCTCGCTGACGGCGCAGTCGTTGATGTCGCTGTCGTCGACGGTGATCCTGGGGATCGTGGGCGCGATCGTGATGTGGATGGGCGCGCGGCTGCACATGCAGCACAAGCTGACCACGGGTGAATACTTCTCCTACGTGATGTTCCTGGCGTTCATGACGGCTCCGCTGATTCAGCTGGTGTCGATCGGCACGCAGGTGACGGAGGCGATGGCCGGGCTGGACCGCACGCGAGAGATCATGGCGGAGCTGGAAGAGGATGCGGATCCGGCACGAAGCCTGGAGATCGGGCCGATTGAGGGCACGGTCAAGTTTGTGGATGTGGGGTTCTCGTACGAGCCCGGGAAGCCGGTGTTGCATAACATCAGCTTCGAATCCAGGCCGGGGACGGTGACGGCGCTGGTGGGATCCAGCGGGTCCGGCAAGTCGACGATCATCAGCCTCATCTGCGGCTTTCATACAGCACAGGATGGCGCGGTGCTGGTGGATGGTCATGACCTGGCGGCCGTGCGGCTCTCGAGCTTCCGCTCGCAGCTGGGTGTGGTGCTGCAGGAGACGTTCCTTTTCGATGGAACCATTCGAGAGAACGTGCTGTTCTCGCGGCCGGATGCGACCGAGGAGGACTTTATGCGCGCCTGCACCATCGCGCGTGTCGACGAGTTTGCAACGCGGTTCCCAGAAGGGTACGAGACGATCGTGGGCGAACGCGGTGTGAAGCTGTCAGGGGGACAGCGGCAGCGGTTGTCGATCGCTCGCGCGATTCTTGCGGACCCTCGCATCCTGATTCTTGATGAAGCGACGAGCTCGTTGGATAGCGAGAGCGAGGCGATGATCCAGCATGGTCTCAGCTTCCTGATGCAGGGGCGGACGACGTTCGTGATTGCGCATCGGCTCTCGACGATTCGTCGTGCCGACCAGATTCTTGTGGTCGAACAAGGACACATTGTGGAGCGCGGCACGCATGACGAGCTCTTCAACGCACAGGGACGCTATCGCGAGCTGTATGACCGTCAGCATGGAGTGGAGGAGAATTTGTTCCTCGCGCCAGGTGAGGGCGATGTGGTGCCTGACGCGGAGGCGGTCTAAACCGTCGCCGCGCCAAGCTGAGTGAGAAGGAATGCGGAGTCGAAGGCTATCTCTTTGAGGTAGTCGTAGCGGCCGGAGGCTCCGCCGTGTCCGGCGTCCATGTTGATTTCGAGCAGCAGGGGAGCGGCGTCGGTTTTTAGTGTTCGGAGCTTGGCGACGTACTTTGCGGGCTCCCAGTACATGACCTGCGAGTCGTTGAGGCTGGTCTTGACGAGGATGGCGGGGAGCGGCTTGCCGGCTAGCTGCTCGAGGTTGTCATAGGGCGAGTAGCTGCGCATGTAGGCGAAGGCTTCGGGCTCGTTGGGATTGCCCCACTCTTCGTACTCGGCGACCGTGAGCGGAAGGCTGGCGTCGAGCATGGTGTTCATCACATCGACGAAGGGGACGTGCGAGAGCACGACGCGGAAGATCTCAGGCTTCATGTTTAGGACCGCGCCCATGAGCAGGCCGCCGGCGCTGCCGCCTTCGATGGCGACTCGCTTCGGGTCGCCGTAGCCTGAGCTGGTGAGAAACTCAACGGTCTCGATGAAGTCGGTGAAGGTGTTGCGCTTGACCATCATCTTGCCGGCATCGTGCCAGGGGTCGCCGAGTTCGCCGCCGCCGCGGATGTGGGCGTAGGCGACGACCAGGCCGCGGTCGAGCAGCGTGAGGCGCGAGACGCTGAAGCCCAGCGGTAGAGCGTAACCATACGAGCCGTAGCCATAGACATAGAGCGGGCGTGAGCTGTCGTGTTCGAAGCTCGGAATGCCTTCGCCGCTGATGCGGTAGACGAGGGTTACGGGGACGTCGGTGCCGTCGTGGGCTTTGAACCACAGGCGCTCGGCGCGGTAGTTCGCGGCGTCGAAGCCGCCCGGGACTTCCTGCTGCTTGAGCAGCGTGCTTTCGCCAGTGGCGAGGTTGTACTCGAAGACCGAGCCGGGGCGCACGGGCGACTGGTAGGCGTAGCGATAGGTGGTGGCGTTGAAGTCGCGGTTCACATCGCCGTCGGCTTCGTATGCGGGGTCGGGGAAGCTGATCTCGCGGGGATTGAGGGGCAGGCCTTCGGTGCTGAGGTCGAAGACGCGAAGGACGGGCAGGCCGCGCTCGCGGTAAGTGGTCACCATGAAGTTGCGGAAGAGGTCGAAGTCTTCGAGCGGGGCGTCGGGCTGCTCGGGCAGGACCTCCTGCCAGTTCTCGCGCGAGGTCGCGGTGACGGGGGTGCGCATGAGCTTGAAGCGTTCGGCGTCGCGATTGGTCTGGATGTAGAAGAAACCTTCGCGATGATCGACGGCGTATTCCTCTTCGTCGACGCGGGCTGCGAGGAGAGTGAAGGTTCCTTCAGGTTGTGCGGCTTCGAGGAACCAGGCTTCGCTAGAGGTGTGGCTGCTGGCGTCGAGGAGGAGATATTTTCGGTCACGGGTTCGGCCGAGGCCGACATTGAAGCGCTCGTCGGGTTCGTGGAAGATCTCAATGTCGTCGGTTAGCTGTGAGCCTAGGGTGTGACGGAAGACGCGGTCCTGGCGCTTGGTCTGCTCGTCTTCGGTGGAGTAGAAGATCGTCTTCGAGTCGGCTGCCCAGACGATGGAGCCGACGCGCTGGGCGGTGTCGGTGAGGGTTTCGCCGGTCTCGAGGTTCTTGATGGCGAGCGTGTACTGGCGGAAGCCGGTGTTGTCGGTGGAGTAGGCGAGGAGCTTTCCGTCAGGGCTGACGGCGAGGCCGCCGATGGACATGAAGGGTTGGCCTTCGGCGAGATGGTTGACGTCGAGGATGATGGTCTCTGCGTCGGGCCGTCCGGCGGGATAGCGGGAGAAGCGAGCGTACTGTTTGCCCTTCTCAGTGCGGGTGAGGTATTCCCAGGCGCCGTCGCGGTAGGGGTAGGAGACGTCGTCTTCCTTGATATGGGAGAGCATCTCGTCGTAGAGGCGCTGCTGCAGGGGCTTCGTGGGAGCCATGACGGCGGCGGTGTAGGCGTTCTCGGCCTCAAGATAGGCGGTGACGCGGGGCGAACCCTTGTCGCGGAGCCAGGCGTAGTCGTCATGCAGCTCGGTGTCGTGGATGGGAATCGTCTTCGATTCGCGTTCGGCGATAGGGGGAAGGGACGACTCGGGGACGACTGCGGGCTCAGACATTGTTGGCTGCATGAAAACTCCAAGGACAAGGATACCGACTTCGGAGGGGTGGTGTGCAACGCGTCAGGTCGTTGTCGACTCATACGTTGTCGTGAGCAGGGAAGCGCGGGACCGCTGCACGGGAACGAATTGCGGCCGATTGCGCTCCGCTACCAGAGGAGAGACGATGAAAAAGATTTGGATGACGGCCGCACTGAGCTCTGTTGCTGCCGCGGCGATGCTGCTTCCGGCAAGCTCCCACGGGCAGGCCACCGACGATGACAAGAAGTTTCTCGCCAACGTGTCGCAGGCTGGTGTTAACGAGATCAAGTTGAGCCAGCTTGCGGAAGAGAAGGCGTCGGACCCGAAGGTGAAGGAGTTCGCCCACCATATGGTGGTGGAGCATACTGCGCTGGGCAAGTCGCTGCAGCCTTATGCAGACTCGTGGGGCGTGGCTCCGGCGACGGACCTGGATGACTCGCACAAGGACGATTACAAGAAGCTGAGCGGGCTGAGCGGCAAGGACTTCGACAAGGAGTACATCGCGGATATGGTCAGCGACCATAACAAGGCGGAGAGCCTGTTCAAGTCGGAGATCAAGGACACCAAGGATTTGAAGTTCCGCAAGACGGTTGAAGGTGGGTACTCGCACGTGGTCGCCCACGACAACATGGCGAAGTCGCTGAAGAAGCAGCTGTAAGTGAGCTTTGAGGAAATCGCGAAGATTCCCTCAGCGGCTAAAGCCACGCTGCAACCATTCCACCTACGGCGGGACTAAAGTCCCGCCCTTTCAAAGCCGGACGTACTCAGCGGTTCCGTAACGTCTTCAAGAGGATCGTTGTAGTTGTATTCGACTGCCGAGCCTGAAAACCAACTGCTCTACGAGCCCTCCCGATTCCCGGGAGGGCTTTGCTTTTGCGGAACTCGCTAGCGCAAAGATGCGTATGCTGAAGACGTGGAATGCGTGCGTTCAACGTCGATGAGAGGGTTGCGTTGCTGGGCATGGCTGGTCTTTCTGGCCTCGATCCTCAGCCTGAACGCGCTTGCCGAAGATCCTGAAAAACTTCCTGTACCGAATGGCAACTACGTCTCGGACTTCGCCGGCGTCATCGACGCGGGCTCGAAGCAGGAGATGGAGGCGCTGAGCCGCGAGGTGTCCGAGAAGGCACACGCGACGATCGTTATCGTCACGGTGAATTCGCTGGACGGCGATACGATCGAGGACTTCTCGACCAAGCTGGAAGACAAGTGGAAGGTTGGGCCGAAGAATACGGACCGCGGCTTGTTGATGATCTTCGCGGTCGGCGACCATAAGCGGCGGATCGAGGTGGGGTCCGGGCTTGAGGGCATCCTCAACGATGCGAAGGTGGGCGACATCGGCCGCACCATGGTGCCGCAGCTGCAGCAGGGCGCGTACGGTGCTGCGATCCTTGGCGGTGAGCGGCAGTTGGCGCAGGTAATCGCCGATGACTCGCATGTCGCGCTGGATACGACGGTCAACCTGCCGGCGCAGCACACGTACCACTACCAGACCACGCATCATCGCTCGAGCGGTGGCGGTTGGGTGGGGCTGATCATTTTTGTGGTGATCATCCTGCTGATCTCGCGCGGCGGGCGCGGTGGTGGCGGCGGCGGATGGATGTGGTTCCTGTTGGGCAACCTGCTGGGTGGTGGCATGGGCGGAGGTCGCGGGCGCGATGGCGGTTTTGGTGGCGGAGACTCCGGCGGCGGCGGTAGTGGCGGCGGTGGAGACTTCGGTGGCGGATTTGGCGGAGGTTCCGGTGGCGGCGGCGCCAGCGGAGACTGGTAGCGGGTTTGCCTTAGCAAACAGGGCTTGCCGTAGGATGAAAACGAACGCAAGGAAACGCTGAAGCAGGGAACGAAAGGAACAATCACGATGCGTGGAATGATCGCAGTGCTGGGTGTGGTGGGCGTGCTGGTGCTGCTGGTGCTGATTGCCGGCGGGAGCTACGTGAGCACGCGCAATCACCTTGTGGAACTCAATGAAGCAGTGAACCAGTCGTACTCGACCGTGGACGTGGAGCAGCAGCGCCGGTTGGACCTGATCCCGAACCTGGTGGCCAGCGTGAAGGGCTACGTGAAGGAAGAGGAGACGGTGCTGACGAACATCGCCAACGCTCGCGCGGCGGTGATCGCGGCTTCGAGCGACCGGGCGAGCTCGATTGACGCGAATAAGCGGCTGGATGTGGCGATCAGCCCGTTGCTGCGGCTGCAGGAGAACTATCCGCAGCTGAAGGGCAATGACCAGTTCATGCGGCTCGAGGATGAGCTGGCGGGCACGGAGAACCGCATCCAGGTGGCGCGCAATCGGTACAACAAGTCGCTGGAGACGTACAACGTGGCCGTGCAGCAGTTCCCCGCGAGCATCTGGGCGAACATGGCGGGGTTCAAGTATCGCGACCAGTATTTCAAGGGCAATCCTGACAATAAGGTTGCGCCTACGGTGGACTTTTCGAAATAGAGACAGTAGGGACGTAGACAGGAACGACGGCTGCGCTTAGGCGTGGCCGTTGTTATTTTGCGGGGCTTGAGTCGAGGAGGCGTTGGGACTTCATGGCCTTGAAGATCAGCTCCATCGACCAGTCGAGGGCTTCGGTGCCCTGGACGATGATGGAGGCTCGCTCCTGCGAGGGGACCACGTAGAGCTCAGCCATGGGGCGGGCGGTGGCTTCGAACTGTGCGACGACGGACTCCTGGGTGCGGCCGCGTTCGCGCATGTCGCGATAGATGCGGCGGCGGAGGCAGACGGCGTTGGGGGCGTCGACGTAGATGGAGAAGTCGTAGAGCGGGCGCAGCTCGTCGTAGTGCAGGCCGAGGATGCCTTCGACGACGACATAAGGCTGCGGATGCACGGGCTCGAACGTGTCGGGGACGCGGGAGTGGATGCTGAAGTCGTAGACCGGGCGCTGGATGGAGCGGCCTTGCTTGAGCGCCCGGATGTGCTCGATGAAGAGCTCGCTTTCGAGCGAGTCTGGGTGATCGAAGTTCTGCTGGTCGCGCTTCTCGAAAGGGAAGTGCGAGAGGTCGCGGTAGTAGAGGTCGAGCGGGAAGACGGTGGCGTCGAGCTGCCGGGCGAGCTCGTGGGCGAGTGTGGTCTTGCCGGAGCCTGAACAGCCGGCGATACCAATGACTATGGGGCGAAGAGGTGAAGCGTCTGGGGGAAGTTCCACAGGGAAAAGCGTAATCCATCGCGAGGCGGTTTGTGTCGCGGCCTCCGGGCCGTGCTAGCTTGAGGGACATGACTCCCGCTCGTGTGTGCTCCTCCTGGCTGCTGGCCGCAGCTGCAGCCGCTGCCGTGTCTTCCACGCTTGCCCAGGCTCCTGCGACGACAGCGCAGGCCGCTGCTGTGGCGAAGGCTTATTCCTCTCCTCGGCACGACGAGCTGACGAAGGGATTTGAGGAGCTGCTGGCGATTCCGAATGTGGCGGCTGATCCGGCGGGGCTGAAGAAGAATGCGGATTATCTCGAGGCGCAGCTGAAGGCGCTGGGCGCGGAGACGAAGCTGTTGACGGCGCCGGGGCTGGAGAAGTGGCCGCCGGTGGTGTGGGGCGAGGTGAAGACTCCAGGGGCGACGCGGACGATTGTGTTTTACGCGCATTACGACGGCCAGCCGGTGACGAATTCGGAGTGGGATGGCGGCAAGCCGTTCTCTCCGTACCTGAAGACGGTGGACGGTGAGGCTCGGGTGTATGGGCGTGGGGCGGGCGATGATAAGGCTCCGATCTTTGCTCAGTTGACGGCGCTGAAGGCGATCGAGGAAGCGAAGCTGAAGCTGAATGCGAACCTTCGCTTCATCTGGGAGGGTGAGGAGGAAGCGGGGTCGGAGCACCTGGGAGAGATCTTGACGGCGAACCGATCGCTGATTACAGGGGACATCTGGCTGGTGTGCGATGGGCCGGTGGATCAGACGCGGAGGCAGTCGCTGGCCTTTGGCGCGCGTGGCGATGCGCATGTGCAGATCACGGTGTATGGGCCGAGCCATGCGCTGCATAGCGGGCACTATGGCAACTGGGCGCCAAACCCGGCGATGGAGCTGGTGCAGTTGCTGGCGGGGATGAAGGATGCCAATGGGCACGTGCTGATTCCGCATTACTACGACGGCATCAAACCGCTGGGGCCGGTGGAGTTGAAGGCGCTGGCCGATGCCCCGAAGAACGATGAGATGCTGCGCAATGAGCTGGCGCTGGGACACACGGATGGAAGCCCGCGACATCTGCTGGAGCTGCTGAATGAGCCTTCGCTGAACATCAATGGCATCTCGGCGGGACAGACGGGAGCGCATTCGACCAATGCCGTGCCGTCGACGGCGATTGCGAATTTGGATATTCGGCTGGTAGTCGGGAGCGAGGGCAAGCTGGAGCAACAGCGGGTGGTGGACTATGTGAAGTCGCAGGGGCTCTTTGTGACTTCGGCTGAGCCGACTCGTGAGGAACTATTAAGTCATCCGAAGGTGGCGCGGATTGAGCTGGGCGGCGTGGAGCCGGCGGTGCGGACGCCGATGGACCTGCCAATTGCGGGCGAGGTGATCGCCGCGGTGAAGAGCGCTCGCGGTGAGGTGGTGCTGCTGCCGACCATGGGAGGCACAGTGCCGCTGGATGCGATGGAGCGTGCGTCAGGGACTCGGACGATTACGGTGCCGATTGCGAATCATGATGATAATCAGCATGCGGCGAATGAGAATCTGCGGCTGCAGAATTTGTGGGATGGGATTGAGACGATGGCGGCGTTGATGGCGATGAAGTAGGGCAGCGGGTTCGCAGGATAGCGAGTTAGCAAGTCAGCGGCCGCGGAATCCCGATTTACGTGGCGGCGACCTGGGGGATGAGGGCTACGAGCAGTGCGGTGAACTGGCGTTCGACGCGTTTGCCGATCTCCATGACCTCTTCGTGGTGGATGACCTGGTCGAGGACGCCGGCGGCCATGTTGGTGACGAGCGAGAGGCCGAGGACTTCGAGGCCCATGTGGCGGGCGATGATGACTTCGTGCACGGTGGACATGCCGACGAGGTCGGCGCCGAGGGTGCGGAAGGCGCGGATCTCGGCGGGGGTCTCGTAGCTGGGGCCGAGGACCGCGAGGTAGACGCCATCGGGAAGCGGAATCTGCTGATTGTCCGCCTCAATCTTCGCAAGTACGCGAAGGCGCTTCGAGTAGGCGGCGGTCATGTCGAAGAATCGGGCGCCGGCGCTGGGCTTGAGGCCGAAGCGGGGCTCGTTGGGACCGAGCGCGGCGTTGTGGCCGGTGAGGTTGATGTGGTCGGAGATCGCGACCAGCGTGCCTTCGCCGTAGCTGGTGTTGATGCCTCCGGCGGCATTGGTGACGATGAGTTTCTCGCAGCCGAGCAGACCGAGGACGCGAGTGGGGAAGGTGACCTCGGACATCGAGTAGCCTTCGTAGGCGTGCACGCGGCCCTGCATCACGGCTACTTCGACTCCGGAGATCGTGCCGAGGACGAGCTTGCCGGAGTGGCCTTCGACGGTGGAGAGCGGCCAGCCGGGGATGTCGGAGTAGGGAATCGTCGTGGGGTTCTCGACCTGCGAGGCGAAGTTGCCGAGACCGGAGCCGAGGATGATGCCGATTGTGGGCCTGGCGGGATGAAGCTTGCGGATGGCGTCGGCTGCCGTGGTGCAGCGGGAGTACTGGTCGGGTGTGGCGGTCATAGAGGGAATCAGTGTAGCGCGGGGCTGCTGGTTGTTAGTTCTTAGTTGTTAGTTCTGAGTTCTTGATGCTGCGCTGGTCGAACTTGGCGCGGGACTTTTCGATCTTCTTGAGGTTCTTTTCAGCCCAGATCCATACGCCGCAGAAGGCTTCGCCGAGCGAGCTTCCCATGGCGGTGAGGTCGTACTCGACGCGTGGAGGGATGACGGGATAGACGGTGCGGGTGACGAGGCCGTCGCGCTCCATCTGGCGCAGGGTTTGGGTGAGCATCTTCTGGCTGATGCCGGGGACGGCTTCGCCGATGCGGGTGAAGCGGAGACGGCCTTGCGTTTCCAGTACCTCGAGGATGAGCATGGTCCACTTGTCAGCGACGCGGCCGATGACCTCGTCGACGAGGGCCCCGACCTGGGGATCAAGTTCTTCATACGATGGAGACGGTTTGTGGAGTAATTTGGCTGGCATGGGAGCCCCTCTTTCAGGAAGTGCGGGCGGTGCGTTTACACTCTCTTTTTGGTAAGTATGAAACTGCAAAGTGCCTACTTCCGAAAAGAGAGTGACAGGCATAGAGTACGTGATGTGGCCGGAAGAGGCCAGGGAACTTTGCGAATCTGAAGTGAGCACGAGGAGAACATCATGAAGCTGACAGGGAACACGATCTTTATTACGGGCGGCGGTTCGGGCATCGGCCGTGGACTGGCGGAGGCGCTGCACAAGCTGGGCAACCAGGTGATTATCTCGGGCCGCCGGCAGGCTGTACTGGCGGAGGTGATTGCGGCGAACCCTGGCATGCAGTCGGTGGAGCTGGATATTCAGGACCCGAAGAGCATCGAGAGCGTAGCGAAGAAGCTCATCGCCGACTTCCCGTTGCTGAATGTGCTGATCAACAATGCGGGCATCATGACGGTGGACAAGGTCGAGGGGCCGGTGGATGATGCGCAGGTTGCGGGGGTCGTGACGACGAACCTGCTGGGGCCGATCCGGATGACTTCGGCGTTCATCGAACACCTGAAGGCGCAGCCCGCTGCGTTTGTGATCAACGTGACGTCAGGGCTGGCGTTTGTGCCGCTGGCGATGACGGCGACCTACTGCGCCTCGAAAGCGGCGCTGCATTCGTACACGCTCTCGCAGCGTTATCTGCTGAAGGACACCAGCGTGAAGGTGCTGGAGCTGGCTCCGCCGTACGTGCAGACCGAGTTGATGGGTGCGGGGCAGGCGAGCGATCCGCGTGCGATGCCGTTGAAGGATTTCATCGCGGAGACGGTTGAGGTGCTGGGGACCGATGCCGTGGAGGTGAATGTGAAGAACGTGAGCTTCCTGCGCAATGAGGCAGGGCCGGGGGACGTGGCGTTCACGGCGAAGTTCAACGACATGATGGCGGGGCACTGAGGGGTAGGGTTGTTAGTTCTCAGTTCTCAGTTGTTGGGTTTTAGGTGTTTGGATTGGGCGTCCGCTTTTTGGCGGGCGCCTTTTTCTTTGTGGACTTCTTGGCAGTGGACTTGCTTTCGGTCTTGTTGTTTCGTTCGACGCGGAGGATCCAGGCGACGCGGAGGGCGTCGGCGAGCTCGGCTTCGGTGGCAGAGGCGAGGCGGATGTGGGTGGCTCCCATGCGGCCCCAGCTGCCGGATATCGGGAGGAAGAGCTGCGGTGCGTCGGCGAGGAGATCCTGTTGGGCTTCGGGGGTGAGCATCAGGTTGCCGTAGCCCTGCGCGATGTGGGCCAGTGTGGCGAAGATGCGTCCTCCTACGCGGAAGTCGGCGGCTCCCATGTGCGAGCCTTCTCCGGTTCCGGGGAGGGCGAGGGCGAGGCGGCGGAAGTCCTCGGCGGTTATGGTGTCCCCCCTCTCTTGCGCAAAGGTAAGTATCCCATTGCGTAAGTGCGCTACTCACGTTGTGGCGGGGCATCGCATAGTAGCGCGGTGGCAGCCGTTTTCCGATCTGCCGTCGCGCTCTATGGCTTCCTGCCTATACATATTTTGAGACTTTCATTTCCTGGTTCGGGATCGAGCAATCCGTATGCGACATTGTGCTCCTCCGAAGGCGATATGCTTGAGCCGATCACTTGGTACAGGGAGACGGCCGCTCGAAGAGTCAATGACGACGATGAGATCGGTTTTGAGCTGAGTTCCGATTGTGATTCTTTTTCGGTGAGATGTATACCCACCCCGGTATCCAAGCAGGATGGGACGTTCTCGCGCTTGCCGCCGGGCTCGAAAACGGTTTGCATGGTTGGAATTCCAAGATTTATCCCAGCTGGTTGCTGGCGAATCCATCCCGCCTCTTTCAGTACTGCGGCTATTACCACCGAAAATTTATTTGATTCATCATCCATGAATGCATCGAGGGTGAAGACCGTCCCTCTGTACGGCTTGAGCGCATCTATGAGTTCCTTCGTTCGGACAAGGGATCGCGGCGTCTTGATTGCGCTCAATTTCTCTTCCGCCGCAGCCTCTCGCTGGGTGGAATCCGCCAGCCTCTGCTCTGCATTCGCCAGCTTGGATACTGCGTTAGCCGCTTCCTGCTTTGCGGAGGCGATGCCACGGGCGTACGAGTCCGCTTCACGGTGGGCCGCTCTTGCATTAGCGATGGCTTCGCCAGATGAAGCAATCGCTGTCCTGGAAGCCGCTTCTGCTTGCGTTGCGGCCCTTGCGGACGCATCTGCTGAGATCCTTAAGTCTCCAACCGTGAGTATGGCGTCTGTCAATCGACTTTCTGTATCGGAAAGAACGGCCTCATTTATCGATCGGATGAGCCCTTCATATTCGGAGCCGAGGTGCTCGAATGTAAGCTCTCCAGCGACCCCCAGAACAACGAACAAGAGGCCAACACTGGAAAACATCTTGATGCTTCTTTCGAATCGAGTCGGAAACAGTTTCGGCCAAAGCTCATGCATCACCTCCGGAACTTCCATAGCACAACCAATCACGACTGCCAAAGTTGACCAAAAACCCGCTGTAGCGAAGCCGTCTCTAATGGAGTCAAGGTCAGACAGCGTCGCGTTATCAAGCAGCCGCAAAAATGTGGGGTCGATGAGCATAGGCTTTCAGGGTTCGGGAATGGCAAGGCCAGATTCTAGGCGGTAAGTATATCGGGTAGGCTGTTAGGCATGGCAGCGATCGACGTGAAGAACAAGCGGGTGCTGGTGGTGGGACTGGGGGCGAGCGGCCTGGCCGCGGCTCACTTCCTGAAGGCGCGTGGGGCGAAGGTGACGGTCAGCGATTCGCGGCCGGCGACGCTGATCACCGAGCTGCCGACGCTACTGGACGAAGGCTTCATGATCGAGACGGGAGGCCACGGGCTGCTGACGTTTCGGCGGCAGGAGCTGATTGTGGTGTCGCCGGGTGTGCCGCAGACGGTGCCGGAGCTGAAGCAGGTGCGGGCGCTGGGAGCGCACATTATCGGCGAGCTGGAGCTGGGTGTGGAGTTCCTGCAGGGCGAGGTGATTGCGGTTACCGGGTCGAATGGCAAGACGACCACGACGACGCTGATCGGGGAGATTCTGAAGGCTTCGGGTAAGCCGACGCTGGTGGGCGGGAACATTGGGCGGCCGGTGACGGCGATGGTGGACGAGAGCACGCCGGAGACCTGGAGCGTGCTGGAGGTCTCGAGCTTTCAGCTGGAGACGGTGGAGAGCTTCAAGCCGCGGATTGCGTTGGTGCTGAACATTACGCCGGACCATCTGGATCGGCATGGAACGTTCGAGGCGTACTGGGCGGCGAAGGCTCGGATTGCGGAGTTCCAGGATGCGGATGATTTCCTGATCCTGAATGCGGAGGATGTGGAGACGCAGAAGGTCGCGGCAAAGACCAAAGCGCAGATCTATTGGTTCAGCGCGAAGCGGCAGATCAAACAGGGGGCGTTCGCGTATGGCGAGAGCATCCTGTTTGTCGGGCAGGAGGGCAAGGCTCCGGAGCCGGTGATGCCGCTGAGCGAGATTCCGCTGGCGGGCAAGCACAATGTGGAGAACGTGCTGGCGGCGGTGTGTGCGGCGAAGCTGGCAGGTGTTTCGAGCGAGGTGATTCGCGAGGCGGTGCAGGGCTTCAAGGCGGTGGAGCACCGGCTGGAGTTTGTGCGTGAGCTGGAGGGTGTGCGGTACTACAACGATTCGAAGGCGACCAATGTGGACGCGACGATGAAGGCGCTGGAGTCGTTTGCGGGCGGGATCTGGCTGATTCTTGGCGGCAAGGATAAGGATTCGGACTACACGTTGCTGGCTCCGCTGATCAAGGAGCGGGTGAAGACGGTTATCACCATTGGTTCGGCGGCGGAAAAGATTGAGCGCCAGCTGGCGGGGATCGCGAAGATAGAGAGTGCCGGGACGATGGACCGCGCGCTGAGCTATGCGCGCGAGCACGCGACGGCGGGAGACACGGTGCTGCTGGCGCCGGCGTGCGCAAGCTTCGACCAGTTCAAGAACTACGAGGAACGCGGTCGGGTGTTCAAGGAGCTGGTTGGGGAGCTAGGGCCAAGGGGCTAGGGTCAAGGGCCAAGCGGGCCGCCAGCGATTGCGCCGATTCTTTGGAAGCTGAAGCAGGGTGTTGAATGGCGAAGCGGGTCGGCGCGGACAAGTGGTTATTCGGAACGGTGTTGCTGCTGGTGCTGTTCGGGCTGGTGAGCGTGTTCTCGGCTTCGGCGGTGATGGCCCAGGCGACGATGGGCTCGCCGTATGCGTTTGTGCTGAAGCAGGCGGCGTATGTTGCGGTGGGCATGGGCATCCTGTTCGTGCTGATGCGCGTGGACTACCGCAGGTACAACAACCCCAGGATCATCTTTCCGGTGATGGCGATTACGGGAACCCTGCTGCTGTCGGTGTTCTTCATGCATGGCATGAATGGAGCGCATCGCTGGGTGCGTTTTGCGGGTGGGTTCACGCTGGAGCCTAGTGAACTGGCGAAGCCGGTGACGGTGTTGTTCCTCGCATGGTGGCTGCAGACGCGGCTGCACTCGATCGACAATGTGAAGGACACGGTGCTGCCGGCGGTGCTGCCGCCGCTGGTGTTCATCGTGCTGATCTTGAAGGAGCCGGACCTGGGAACCGCGCTGGTGTGCGCCGCGGTGATGATGCTGATGCTGTACCTGGCGGGCATGCAGATGAAGTGGATCGGCGTGGCGGTGGCGTGCGCTGCTCCGGTGCTGTACTGGATGCTGTTCCATGTGGCGTTCCGGCGGGCGCGCATGCTGGTGTTTCTCAATCCGGAGGCGGACCCGAAGGGCGCGGGGTTTCATATTCTGCAGTCGCTGATTGCGGTGGGCTCGGGTGGGATCCGCGGGCGTGGGTTGATGGAGGGCGTGCAGAAGCTGTTCTACCTTCCGGAGCCGCATACGGACTTTATCTTCGCGAACATCTGCGAGGAGCTGGGGCTGATCGGCGGGCTGTGCGTGCTGGCGGCCTTCTGCATCCTGGGCTACCGTGGACTGCGGACGGCGTTCCTGTCGCGGGATCCGTTTGCGCGTTTCCTGGCGTTCGGGCTGACGTCGGTGCTGCTGGTGCAGGCGTTCTTCAACATGAGCGTGGTGCTGGCGCTGCTGCCGACGAAGGGCATTCCGCTGCCGTTTATCTCGTCGGGCGGAACGAGTGTGCTGGTGACGCTGGCTACGATGGGCGTGCTGCTGAACGTGACGCGCGAAGTGGAGTAAGGCTGTGCAGAGGCGAGAGTTTGTGATGTCGGCGCTGGCGGGCTTGGGGACAGTGCGGGGACAGGCGGCCTTGGCGACGCAAGAATTTTACCAGCTGCGGAAGTACAGCCTGCGTACCGGGCCACAGCTTGCATTGATGCAGACGTACTTTGAGAAGGCGCTGATTCCGGCGCTCAATCGGCTGAAGATGTCGCCGGTGGGAGCGTTCAAGCTGGATATCGGGCCGGAGACGCCGACGTACTATGTGCTGATTCCAGGGACATCGGCGGAGGCGCTGGCGAGGCTGGATGTGGAGCTCGAAGCGGATGCGGAGTATGTGAAGGCGGCGGCGGGATTTCGGGATGCTCCGGCTGCGGCTCCGGCGTTCGATCGGGAAGAGCGCACGTTGCTTGCAGCGTTTTCGGGATGGCCGAAGTTGGTTGCGCCGAAGAAGCAGAAGCGGATCTTTCAGATGCGCACGTATGAGAGCCCGAGCCAGGCGGCACATCTGCATAAGGTGCAGATGTTCAATGACGCAGAGATCAAGATCTTTACGCGGACGGGGCTGACTCCGGTGTTCTTCGCGGACACGATGGTGGGGACTCGAATGCCGAGCCTGACGTACATGCTGACGTTTTCGAGCGTAGCGGAGCTGATGGCAAGCTGGGCCGCGTTCTCGGCTGATCCGGAGTGGAAAGAGCTGTCGCACCGGCCGGGGAATACGGATCCGGAGATTGTGAGCCACATCTCTAACTTGTATCTGAGCCCATTGGATTGCTCGCAGATTTAGGGATCAGCGTGCAGCAGGACGAGGCAGGATGCTGTTGAGCGATGAGCTTTGAGGTGTTGAGTTATGAGGGCTTGCCGTCGGGTATGAACAGCTAGGATGAATGGGATGAAGGCGAGTCCTTTACGGGTGATGATCGCGGGTGGCGGCACAGGTGGGCATGTGATCCCGGCGCTGGCGATTGGGCGAGAGCTGCGGGATCGGCATGGGGCCGAGGTGATTTACGTCGGCACGGCGCGGGGCGTGGAGACCAAGCTGGTGCCGGAGGCGGGGTTCCGGCTGGAGCTGGTGCGGAGCGGGCAGCTGAAGAATGTTTCGCTGGCCACACGGCTGAAGACGATGACGGACCTGCCGCGGGGCATCCTGCACTGCATGGGGTTGATTGGGAGCTTCCGTCCGCAGGTGGTGGTGGGCGTGGGCGGTTATGCGAGCGGGCCGGCGATGATTGCGGCTGTGCTGCGGCGGGTGCCGACGCTGGCGTATGAGCCGAATGCTGTGCCGGGATTCACCAATCGCGTGCTGGGCAAGCGGGTGAGCGCGGCAGCGGTGAATTTTCCGCAGACGGCGAGCTTCTTTCGCAATGCCCAGGTGACGGGCGTACCAGTGCGGCCGGAGATCTTTGCGGTGACGGCGAAGACTGCGGGGTCGGCTCCGGGATTACTGGTGACGGCGGGCAGCAATGGGGCGCAGGTGTTCAACGAGACGATGCCGAAGATTGCGACGCGCTTGTTGGAGGCGGTGCCGGGGCTGATGATCGTGCACCAGTCGGGGCCGAGGCAGCTGGAAGCGACGCAGACTGCTTATGCGACGAGTGGGGCGGACCCCGCTCGGTGGAGCGTTGCGGCGTTTCTGACGGATATGCCGGCACAGTATCAGGCGGCGGATGTGGTGTTGGCGCGTGCGGGCAGCACGGTGGCGGAGCTAGCGGCGGCTGGGAAGCCCAGCGTGCTGGTGCCGCTGCCGACGGCGGCGGACGATCATCAGCGCAAGAACGCGGAGCTACTGGTGCAGGCGGGGGCGGCGGAGATGCTGCTGCAGAAGGATGTCACGGAAGAGTCTTTGCTTGGGGCGCTGGTGGGGCTGTTGGGTGATGCTCCGCGGCGCGAGGCGATGTCGGCGGCAGCGCGAGCGATGGCGAAGCCTGGAGCATTGCCGAGGATTGCGGCGATGGTGTTGGAGCTTGGTGGGAGCAGCGCTGCGCGTTAGCGCTTCGCGGTAAGCGACTTCGCCGTTAGCGCGCTGCGCGCGTTAGGGTAGGGCAAAAGAGAAAGGGCTGAGGTGGTTGACCTCAGCCCTTTGTGTTTTTGTTCGGTAAAGCGACAGCTTAGTGGTGTCCACCACCACCGCCGTGCGATCCGCCGCCGCCACCGCCGTGAGGGGCTCCGCCACCGCCTCCGCCGCTGGGACGGCCGCCGCCACCACCGCCCGAGTAGCTCGGACGAGCGCCGCCGCTGCCGCCGCCGGAAAAGCTGGGGCGAGCTCCGCCAGAGAAGTTCTGGCGACCTCCGCCGGGCTGTCCGCCCTGGAAGTTGCCCTGAGGACGGGCACCGCCCTGGAAGTTACCGCCGGGACGGCCGTAGCTGCTTCCACCTTGGACGCCGCCGGGGCGAGCGGCCGAGTTAGGAGCTCCACCACGGTAGCCGGAGGTCGCGCCGCCGCGGAAGTTGCCTTCATTGCCGCGGCCAGCGAAGCCGACAGGGCGTCCGCCTGCTCCGACGCGGGCGAAGCCGGCGCCGCCGCCGTGGAAGCTTCCACCAAAGCCGGCGTATGTGTGGTTGAAGTAGTGGCCGCCGAAGCCGGGGCCGAAGTGGCCGTAGGCGCGGTTGTACCAGAAGTGGCCGCCGTTCCAGTAGCCACCAAAGAAGCCGAGGCCGAAGTAACCGAAGCCGTAGTTGATGCCGCCGTAGTAGCCGACCCGGAAGCCCCAGTAGCCGGGATACCAGCCGTAGAAGCCGTCATTCCAACCCCAGTAGCCAGGGGTCCAGAGGCCGCCGGCGTAGGGAGGAAGGACCCAGGCGCCATTGACCCAGTAGTAGCCGTTCGGGCCCCAGGCCCAGTAGCCGGGCGTCCAGAGATAGCCGTCGCCGGGGCAGGGGGGCTGGTACTGGTCCGCCGGAATGGCCGGAGGAGCGTACTGCGCGGTGACCTGCGGGGCCGTGACGGGATTCATCTGGTTGGGATCGTAGTTGTCGGGATACTCGGGATCGGTGTAGCCCTGACCCTGATCCTGATTGGCGTACGCGCCGTTGGGGTCCCCATACGGGGGCTGTTGCGGCGCATATTGCTGCTGTTGCTGCTGGGGAGCGTACTGCTGCTGTTGCGCGTACTGGGACTGGCCCTGGTTGGGATCGTACTGCTGGACCTGTT
Organism: Bryocella sp.; assembly: GCF_058498515.1. NCBI lineage: Bacteria > Pseudomonadati > Acidobacteriota > Terriglobia > Terriglobales > Acidobacteriaceae > Bryocella > Bryocella sp. Next base: position 34,092 of record NZ_JBMHYI010000025.1, on the reverse strand, counting down.
GCTGAGGCTGATAGCCCTGCTGTTGCTGCGGAGCGTACTGCTGCGGAGCGGCGTAGGGGGCCTGACCAAAGGCAGCCTGGACGGGAGCAGCAGCAAGGGCTGCAACCGCAGCGGCTGCAAGAAAGGTGTTTCGCGTTGCGCGTGGCGTGATCATGCGATCATCCCTTCCCGGCCGACCTTCGGTTTGCTGCACCACCCGCAGCTGCGAGGTGTGGCCCGGGAGTTGAGCCCGGGAGTCTAATTGCTCCCCGGCGTTCAGTGGATTAGACACTGGTGCTGCTGTATTTGTTGCGCCAAAGTGAAGAGCTTTGATCGTCGTTCGCAAGGGTTGCTTCCACAGCATCTTGGACGGGAAAGGATACCTTAGAGGAATCCAAGTTGAAGGAGCCAGACCGCAGATGAATCTGCCAGAGCATGCGATGTTCGCGCCGGCCCAGCGCGTGCACTTTATCGGAATCGGTGGGATTGGAATGAGCGGGATCGCGGAGATCCTGCTGACGATGGGCTACAGCGTCTCGGGCTCCGACCTGAAGGCCAGCCCGGCGACGGAGCGGCTGAAGGGGCTGGGGGCGACGATCTTTATCGGCCACGAGGGGCGGAACTCGGCGGCGAGCGATGTCGTGGTGACCAGCTCGGCAGTGGCGCGGGACAACCCGGAGGTGCTGGAGGCGCGGCTGCGGAAGATTCCGGTGATCCAGCGCGCGGAGATGCTGGCCGAGCTGATGCGGCTGAAGTACGGCATCGCAATCGCCGGGATGCACGGCAAGACCACAACGACCAGCATGGTGGCGGCGGTGCTGGCGGGCGGAGGGTTGGACGCGACGGTGGTGGTGGGCGGCCGCGTGGATGCGATGGGGTCGAATGCGCGGCTTGGCACCAGCAAGTACCTTGTGGCCGAGGCGGACGAGAGCGATCGCAGCTTTCTGAAGCTGTCGCCGATTCTTTCGGTGGTGACGAACCTGGATCGCGAACACATGGATACGTACGCGGATATGGCGGACGTGGAGAGCGCGTTCCTGGAGTTCATGAACAAGGTGCCGTTCTATGGCGCGGTGACGGCGTGTATCGACAACCCGCGGCTGAAGGCGATTCTGCCGCGCGTGACGCGGCGCGTGTACACGTACGGCGAAAGCGCGGAGGCGGATTTCCGGCTGCGCGTGCTGCCGATGGCGTCGCAGGTGAGTGCTGAGGCTCCGCTGGGGTCGCAGGCGGTGTCGCGGTTCGAGGTGAACACGCTGGGGCTGGTGCTGGGGCCGTTCGACCTGCATGTTCCGGGCAAGCACAATGTGCTGAACGCGACGGCTGCGGTAGCGATCGGCGTGCAGGTGGGCATTGCGCCGGGGCAGATTGCGGAGGGGCTGAAGAGCTTCCGTGGTGTGGATCGGCGGTTCCAGGTGAAGGGCGTGGTCAACGGCATCACGGTCGTCGACGACTATGGCCATCATCCGACGGAGATCAAGGCGACGCTGGAGGCGGCTCGGCAGTGCGGCTACGGCCGTGTGCTGGTGCTGTTCCAGCCGCATCGTTATACGCGCACGCGCGACCTGATGGATGAGTTTGCGAATGCCTTTGGCGATGCCGATGCGGTGAAGGTGCTCGACATCTATGCGGCGAGCGAAGAGCCTATCGAGGGCATTACGGGCGAGAGGCTGGCGGATGTAATTCGCGAGGTGAATGGCGGGCGCGTGTACTACACGCCGACCATGCAGGAGGCGGTGGAGCGGCTGGCGCAGGATGCTCGGCCGGGGGACCTGGTGATGACGCTGGGCGCTGGGAGTGTGTCGCAGGCGGGGCCGATGCTGCTGGAGAAGCTGCAGGCTGGTATGTAACCAGGGGGCGTTGTATGTGGGACGTTCTACGTTGTACGGGAAGGCCCGGTTCGTACGACGTAAGAAGGTAGAACAGAGAACAAGTCAGTGTGATTTGTTCTCTGGCCGAACGCCAGCGAGTACAGCGAAGCGGTGGTCTTTGAACCAGCAGTCGACGTCGAGGAAGCCTGCGTCGCGCATCCACTGCATCTGGTCCTCGGTGGAGGCGTTGCGATCTTCTGCCTGGCGGTAGAGCGAGTCGGCGATTTGCTGCTCCGTCGCTCCGGCGGCGCGTACCTGCTCGAGCCAGAGGCGCTTGTAGACCTCTTCGAGATGCGGCGTAGGGCCAGCGACCTGATCGGCGTTGATGAAGATGCCGCTGGGCTTGAGCGCGGTGACGAGGCGCGCGAAGAGCTTGCGCTTGGTTTCGTGCTCGAGGTGATGAATGGAGAGCGCGGAGACGATAGCGTCCCAATTTTCGCCGAGCGGCGCGGTAGTGTAGTCCGCGATCTCGAAGGTGACCCTGTTGTCGCCGGCGAGGCGTGCGCGGGCGCGGTCGAGCATGGGCTCGGAGAAGTCGAGGAGATGGACGTGAGCTGCGGGGTGATGGCGGCGGACGAGCTCGGCAAGAATGCCTGAGCCTGCACCTAGGTCGAGGATGCGGGTTGCGTCCGTCGGGATGAGCTCCACGGCGCGGGCGTAGAAGGTATCGTTACAGGGAATCAGTTTGGCGCGGTCCGCATCGTAGGTTGCGGCGGTGGTGTCGAAGAGCTCCTTCGTCAGCGTCATCATGGCATCAGCGTAGATCGCGGCGGCATGTGCTGTCGCCCGGAATAAGCAATATTCATGCGGGGATTCGCGAGGACGTTGCGCCTGATGGAGCCATAAGGCTCGCGCGTGTCTACTTCGGCGCAAAGCTTCCAGCTTGGCCGGATCGCTTCTTACGGAGAGTTTCCAGCTCGGCTTGATTACTTCTCACGAAGAGCTTCCAGCTCTTCGAGGGTTCGTGGCCAGTCGGAGCCGAGGAGGCGGGAGAGCGAGCGGTCGGCGAGGACTTTGCCTTCGGTCTGGCAGGTGGGGCAGTAGTTGGTTTCGTTGTCGGCGAAGCGGATGCGCTGGACAGGTGAGCCGCAGCGCGGGCAAGGAAGGTTGTAGCGACCGTGGACGGCCATGTCGGGGCGGAAGGCGGTGACTTTTTCGGGGAAGGCCTTTTCGGCTTCAGCGTTGAAGCGGGCGATCCAGGTAGTGAGGGTTTCGCGGGTAGCGTTGTAGAGGCGCTGCCATTGCTCGTCGGTGAGTTTGCGGGTCTGGAGGATGGGAGAAAGGTGTGCGGCCCAGAGGATCTCGTCGGAGTAGGCGTTGCCGATGCCGGAGAGAATGCGTGGATCGGTGAGGGCTCGCTTGAGGGTGCGGTTTTCCTGTGTGAGCGCGGCTTTGAAGGCATCGAGCGTGAGGGCGAAGACATCGAGGCCGCCGGGATCGAGGTCATGCAGTGCGACCTCACCGCGCACGGCATACAGCGAGGCTCGGCGCTTCGAGCCGGCTTCGGTGAGGGTGAGTGTGCCGTTGGGGAAGTCGAAGGCAGCGAGGTTGCCTTTGGTCGCGACCTTGGGGCGGGGCTTCTTTGGAGACAGCTCGTGCCAGTGCAGGCGGCCGGCGATCATGAGGTGAAGGACTAAGAACAAGGGCTCAGGGTCAAGGGCCAAGGGTTCAGAAGGCGCAGCGGTGGCGGGTTCAGAGCCAGGGAATTCGAAGACGATGCGTTTGCCGATGCGGCGGAGGGCTTTGACGGGCTTGCCTTCGAAGGTGGTGAGTGGGGGATCGACGGTGCGGAGCAGGAAGGGTGAGGCGATGCGGATCGATTCGAGCGGCTGGCCGAGGACGCGTGTGGAGAGCGCGGTGAGATAGGCCGTGATGTCGGGGAGCTCGGGCATGGGTTAGAGCGTGAGGATGGCCAGGACGATGAGCGTGGTGAGGGTGAGGGTGTGCAGGATGATGTGCAGCGTGTTGATGCGGATTCCGTTGCGTGCGGGAAGGAAGGCGTGGGTGGCGCTGAACATGCGCTCATAGCTGGCGACGCGCTCCGGCTTCGCGCCCTTGAACCATGGGATCCACCAGGCTTCGAGCTCGCCGATGAAGAGAAGGACGTAGGCGATCCAGAGAAACATGAAGAGCCAGTGCGGCCAGTGGCGGTGAAGGAAATGAACGGAGCAGCCGAGCGCGATGGCGAAGGGCAGCGTGCTGATGATGGAGCCGAGGAGGACTTTGGAGGTGGGATGCTCGGAGCGGACGGCGGCGGGATTGCTGAGCGGGCCGAGGGGGATCCAGTCGTGCAGCAGGAGGAACGCAACGTGGAAGATCTGCAGCGCGAGCAGGAGAGTGAGCATGGTGGGAAGTGTACTGGCGGCGGGGTTTCCTGTTGCAGGAAAGTGCAGTTATGCGCGATGGGGTTCCCTGGTGGTTGCAGGATCAGGTGGATTTGTTGAGGTTGAGGGTTGCCTTAGTTGTCGAGGTTGTTCAGGTTGTTGCGTCCGGTGGCGGCGTACCAGAGGCAGCGGGCTGCCAGATAGCCGAGGCCAGCCATGGCTATCGAGCCGTAGATGTCGAAGAAGCCGACGAACTCCCAGATGCCGACGATCAGTCCTATGGAAGCGATTCCGCAGAGGAACTGCAGCCAGCGGCTAAAGGTGTCTTCCGGACCCCACATGGGTGCTGATTCTAAATGCGAGGCGAGTTTGGTGGATCGTGTCGAAGGGTTGGATCGCAACTGAGCTATTGGAGCTCGACGATTTTCTGGTCGGGAGTTGCAGGGTCCCAGCGGACGAAGCATTGCTTGCCTTTGAGGGCAGTGGCTTCGGCTTGTGCGTCTTTGCCGGGCTTCGGAGATTCCGACAGCGGTAGCCAGTCCTTGTGGGGTGCGCCGTTCACGGTGTAACTGGCGAGGATGTCGGTTTCATAGAGTGGCTTACTGCCGTATTGCAACGCGAAGCGAGCGATGGGGCGGAGGCGGGTGTCTTCGGCGACTGCGGGGGAAGTTGTCCACGAGGTTTGTTTGTGGCGATTGAAGGCGTGCTCTTCGTAGAGGAAGAAGATGATGCAGAGTAGGGCAATGACCGGCGGCGTCCAGATGCGGACGTAGGAGGTCCAGCTGCGGCGGGGCCTGCGATAGCGGGGCATAGGGGCGATTGTATTAGGCTGTATCGACAAATTCCGCGCGCCATGTATCGGAAGGAAGCAGGTTTCTCCACTACGCGGGGCGATGAAGCTACCCCGCTTCGGTCGAAATGACACATCTTGGGTGGGGTGGATTATGTCGATACAACTAGGCGGACGCGGATTCGCTTACGGAAGAGAACTCGTGCTCTGCTGCGAGCAGGTCTTTGTGTCTCAGCGGAACGAGATGCAGCAAGAGGCCCGCGACGCCGTTCAGCAGGGAGGCGAGAGTCATCCAGCGGTTTTCGCGGAAGAAGCCGAAGACCAGGAACAGCATGAGGAAGAAGGCGTGGAAGTAGGCGGGAGCGAAGGTGGCGAGCAGAGGGGTGGAGCGGCGGGGCTTGGGCCTGCGTAGCCAGCCGATGATAGCCGTCACGAGCAGAAGCGCAGTGAAGATGCCGAAGCGGCGTGCGGAGTTGATGGCGAGATGCCTCGCGAGATAGCCGTAGATCCAGCCTTCGTTGACGGTGAGCACGGCCTGCGAGGCGATGAGTGCGAGGATGGCGACGAGTGGGAACTGCCAGGTGGCGATCTTCGTGTGATGGGCGCGATCGCTGCGGATGATGAGGCGCTCGAACCAGCGGCTGAAAAACGAGTAGCAGAAGACGACGGTGATCCAGCCGACGAAGTTGCCGTAGGGGATGCCGAACCACTGCATGGTGAGTGGGTTGTACTGTGAGGGCCAGTACCAGTGCCACATGTGGAGGCGGTAGGCGACGACGTCGAGGGAGAGATCGATGTTGAGCGCGAGCAGGGTATCCAGCGCGGCGGCGGATTGCCAGGGCAGGCGCAGAGCGTCACTGAAGAGGCGCGAGACGTACATGATCACGGCCCAGTCGCAGCCGATGCAGAGTGGGATGTTGAATGGAGCGTGGCCGAGCATGAGCCAGAAGCGGCCATAGGTGTAGCTGTGCGAGAGCACTTCGAGGTACTCGAGCAGAAGGCCGAAGGCGAGGCCGCCGAAGATGTAGGAGAGCGAGCCGATGCGGCCGCGGCGGATGGCGTGCACCAGGCACAGCGCGAGCATCGCGTAGCTGGAAAGCTCGAACGCGGGAAAGACCCACGCGGGCGCGGGGCCGTAGGGAAGGCCGGGGAAGGGCGGCATTGCGGATAGTGTAACCGGGGCGCGGTTTGTGCTCAGGCCATGGTGGAGGGGCGGCCCAGAGTGGCCGCGACGCCTTCGACGAAGTTGCGCTCCTCGCGCAGGATGCACTTGCGCTCCTGGGCGAAGGCGATGTTCTTCTTCGCTTCGGGATCGGCGCGAAGACGCTTCTTGTAGGCCTCGTAGCTCGCAAGCGAGTCGAAGCCGATAAGCGCCCAGCCGATGTCGGTGGTGCCTTCATAAGGCAGGAAGTAGCCGATGAGGTTACCGCCGAGGCGCGGGATGATGGGACCCCACGCGACCGCATATTGCGCGAAGGCCTCGCGCTGGAACGGGTCGATCTGATAGCGGATGAGGCAGACGACGTTCATGCTGGTCTCCGGCAACGCCGCTGCGAATCCTGGCATACGCGCGGTGAGCGCGAGCGCGGGGAGTGCAGAGAGAACTTCGCGGCGATTCATGCCGACCATCGTACAAGGAGCGTGCATGCGAATCGCGAGGCGTGTGCGGAAGGCTAGTTGAAGCCGCGGCGGGTGCGGTTGAAGGCTTTTTCGGCGAGGGCTTCTTTTTCGCGTTCGCGGGTGCGTTCGCCGAAGTTGGCGGCTTCTTCGGCGCGGCGGCGTTTGTCGCCGGCGGAGAAGGTGCGGGCCTCGGAGCGGGAGATCTTCTTGTGCGCGGTCATGCCTTCGAGGAGGAACTCGGCGGCGGAGACGGCGACCTCGACCGGCGTACGCGAGGTGACCTTCAGCGGGGTGAGCTTGTCGAAGAGGCCCTGGATCTGCTGGAGCGAGTCGAAGACGGTCTGCGCGGGCTGCTTGTCGTTGAGTTCGACGGCGCCGCCGAGGTTGAACCACTGTTCGATCTGCTGGGTGTTGGTGTCGGCGAAGTAGCCGTCGTAGATCTGGGCGATGGCCTGGCGGATGATCTCGCGCACGACGATCTCGGAGCCCTTGAGCTCGCCTTCGTACTCTAGCTCGATCTTGCCGGTGATGCCGGGGAGCGCGGAGTAGATGTCGCCGACGCGGGGCACGACGAGCGATTCGCCATGCAGCAGGGCGCGGCGCTCCGCGTTGGAGAGGACGAGCTCCATGGTGGAGATGGGAAGGCGCTGTGAGACGCCGGAGCGCTTGTCGACCTTCTTGTCATCGCGGGCGATGAAGGCGATCTGCTCGACGATCTGGCGGATGAAGTGCGGGATCTCGATGCTCTCGATGGTGGGGCCGGCCTGCTTCGGCACGTCGACGTAGGAGCGGGCAGTCCAGGCTTCCTGCGAGGTGATCTCGATGGCTTCTTCGACGGACTCGGGATAGTGCGTGCGGATCTCAGAGCCGATGCGGTCTTTGAGTGGCGTAACGATCTTGCCGCGGGCGGTGTAGTCCTCGGGATTGGCGGAGAAGACGATGGCCACGTCGAGCTCGAGGCGGACGGGGTAGCCCTTAATCTGGACGTCGCCTTCCTGCATGATGTTGAAGAGCGCGACCTGAATTTTGCCGGCAAGATCGGGGACTTCGTTGATGGCGAAGATGCCGCGATTGGCGCGGGGCAGAAGGCCGTAGTGCATGGTGAGCTCGGAGCCTAGCTCGTGGCCGGAACGCGCGGCCTTGATGGGGTCGACGTCGCCGATGAGATCAGCCACGGTCACGTCGGGTGTGGCGAGTTTCTCTACGTAACGATCGTTGGGCGTGAGGTACTCGATCGGAGTGTCGTCGCCGAGGGCGGCAATGAGGTCCTTGGAGAACTTGCTCAGCGGCTTGTACGGGTTGTCGCGGAGTTCGGAGCCGGCGACGTAGGGCGTGTGGGGATCGAGCAGTGCGGTGAGCGAGCGCAGGATGCGGGACTTGGCCTGGCCGCGCAGGCCGAGCAGGATGAAGTTGTGGCGCGAGAGGACGGCGTTGACGACCTGCGGGATGACGGTGTCTTCGTACCCGACGATGCCGGGGAAGAGCGGCTGGCCGGCTCTGGGGCCATTGGGCGCGATCTCGCGCAGGCGGGCGATGAGGTTGTCGCGGAGTTCATCCTTGACGCTGCGTCCCACACGCTCCGGCGTGAATTCCGAGGTACGAAGCTGGCCGAGAGTGCGCGGGAGTTGGGTCATTGCCATGGTTCCAGTATAGATGTCGGCGGAAGAGCAAAGTTGCGGTGGGCGAGCTGCCAGATGTGGGATGTCGGATTCAAGATGCCGAATGCGCCAAGGCAAGATCCCCCAAATGGAATGTTGCGCTTGGTTCCTGAATCCGCCCACCCAATTTTTCCGGGGTCAGATGTGGGGCGCCTGGCATCGTGCGGGCCTGTTTTCTGTAGAGCGATGAGGGGAACAGCGCGCCCGCTTTGCGGGCTGGAGGTTTGAGGAAAGGCTGGGTCTGGGCGCGGGCATCCTGCGAACACCTCTCTCTTCGAGATATGGGCACCCAGCATCTCTGTGCATCCAAGGGTGCAGCGGTATTGCCGCACGAAAAGGAGCACGGATGCAGCGTTTTCACTTTCACCACAGCTGGTTCTTCGTTCTGTTCCTGTTTTGTGGCGCGATGGTTGTGGTCAATGTGGTCCACTTCGTGCTGTTCCGGCTGCTCAAGCGCGAGGAGGCTGTAGGCCCGAAGTTGGGCTGGGGGTTGCAACGGTATCTTGGCGGGCCGGCGCGCGCGGTGTTCATTCTCACATGCGTGCTGATTACGCTGCCGTTTGTCCCCGATCTGCCTGCCAACCTCGAAGTCACGATTCGCCACGGCACGTTTATGGCGCTGGTTCTGGCGCTCGGGTGGTTCGCGACGGGCTGCGTGTATGTGGGGCAGGCGATCCTGCTGCGGCGCTATGACATCACGGCGAAGGACAATCGGAATGCGCGCCGTGTGCACACGCAGATGCAGGTCTTCCGGCGGATTGCGATCACGTTCGTGATTGTGCTGACGCTGGTGGCGCTGTTGTGGTCGTTCAACGATCCGCGGCTGATGCACTATGGCTCGGGGCTGCTGGCCTCAGCGGGGATCGCGTCTCTTGTCCTCGCGACGGCGGCGAAGTCTACGGCTTCGAACTTCCTTGCAGGCCTGCAGATCGCGCTCACCGAACCGATCCGCATCGACGATGTGGTAGTGGTGGCGGGCGAGTGGGCGCGCGTGGAGGAGATCACGTCGGCGTATGTGGTGCTGAAGATCTGGGACCTGCGGCGGCTGATCGTGCCGCTGAGCTGGTTCATCGAGAACCCATTTGCGAACTGGACGCGCGACAGCTCGAACATTCTTACGACTTCGTTTCTGTATCTCGACTACATGGTGCCGGTGAAGGAATTACGCGCGCAGCTCGAGGTGGTGGTGAAGGCTTCGGGCATGTGGGACAGCGTGGCAGTGGGATGCCAGGTGACGAACCTGACGGATCGCGCGATGGAAGTCCGCTGCCTGATGAGCGCCGCCGATGCGAGCACGGCGTTTAATCTGCAGTGCTACGTGCGCGAGGAGATGATGGACTGGGTGCGCGAGCACTATCCGATGGCGTTTCCGAACATGCGCTATCGGGCGATGTCGTCGGAGAATGGCACGGCGGGGCAGGAGACGTTGCCTGGGAGTGCGGTGAGAGCGGCTTAGCAGTCGGCTAGCAATTGTCTGCGCCGGCGACGCAGGGCTTGCCGGAGGGTGGTGGTGGAGTTTCGTCGACGAGCTTGTAGTCGGTGGGGACCTGCATGAGGTCGGCGGAGGGCTCGGCGCGTTCGATCTGGGTGACGGCGACGAGCTGCTCGCCGGTGCGCGGATCGTTGTGGCGGATGATGAGGTAGATGGAGAGCTCGGGTGAGTACCAATACTCGTCGGTGATGGTGACGGGCTTGCCGGTGCCGCTCTGGTCCGCGGGGACGATGCGAGTCTTGCGGGTGCCGGTGAGGGTGACGCCACCGAGGTTCTGCTCGCCGAGTGAGGTTGTTGTGACGCCCGGGAACTTTGGCTGTTCGTCGGGTGGCCGCATATTGGCCGGCGTCACCGGAGGCCGGCGCAGCACACTCTGGCGCGCGATGTGGGTCGCTGTGTCGGTGAAGATGCTCTCGCGGGTGTTGGGATCGTAGAGGTGCGCTGAGATGAGCCGCGGCATGCCGTTGAAGGTTGCGGGGACCAGCCTGCGGCGCTCATTACGGATGCGGCCTGAGGAGGAACGAGCGACGCGATTTTCAGTCTTGACGACGCGCTCGGTGCCATCAGGCATGGCCTGGTGCGAGACGATCTCGACGGTTGCGGTGAAGGGCGCGTTGGGGATGGGTGTGACGAAGATGCCGTCGATGTGGACCTGCACGCCGCGGTAGTCGCGGGGCATGGGAGGCCGTGGTGCTGCGGACGCGGGGGCTTGCGCGTCGAGCTGTGCGTTGAGCTGGCCGAAGCTCTGGGCGCAGGCGAAGGGCGAGGCAAACAGCGCTGGGGCCAGCAGGATTGCGGCGCAACGGAGCATGGCAGGGTGACCTCGACGACAGCATAACTCGGAACATTGCGCCTGTCAGGCCCGACGGCGCGCAATCTTGAGATAGCGAGCCGCATGAATCGGGCAGGTATACTCACTCCACATTCCCCTTGTTGAAGCCCAGGAGACGTATGCACCAGCGTGTACGCGGTCTTGTCGCCCTTGCTGCCTTGTTGCTGCCGGTGTCAGCAGGCGCGCAGCAGATGAATCCCCTTGCGGTGGCGCATGAGCTGACGCCAGCCCCGCCTCGCTCGCCGTCGGATGGGGGAGGGCCGTACAAGCGGCTAGTGATTCGTGGGATCACCGTAATTGACGGCACGGGCGCGGCGCCGATGGGGCCGGTGGATGTGGTGGTCGAGGGCAATCGCATCGTGGATGTGGTGAGCGTGGGCGTGCCGCATCGGCCCATCAAGGACCGTGGGCGGCCGGCGAAGGGCGAGCGGGAGATCGATGGTACCGGCAAGTACCTTATGCCAGGGTTTGTCGACACGCATGTGCACTACGGCACGCTGGACAAGGCTCCTGACGCGGAGTACGTGAACAAGCTGTGGCTGGCGAGTGGTGTGACGACGGTGCGCGGCGTGCCGGGTGGTGGCCTCAACTGGACGCTGAAGGAGCGTGAGCGCAGCGCGAAGAATGAGATCACGGCACCGAGGATCTATGTCTATCAGCCGGCGTTTACGGGCGATGGATGGAAGGACAAGCCGGAGAAGACTCCGGAGCTGGGGCGCGAGTGGGTGCGGTTTCTGGCGGGCAAGGGAGCGGATGGGATCAAGCTGTTTGGCGGCGACCCGGAGGTGGTCGCGGCGATCCTGGATGAGGGCAAGAAGTACAAGATGGGCTCTCTGGCGCACCTGGGGCAGGAGAGCGAGCCGAGGCTGACGGCGAAGGACGCGACGCGGCTTGGGCTGCGGACGTTGACGCATAGTTACGGACTTTTCGAATCGATGCTGACGCAGACCACGGTGCAGGATTATCCGGCGGACCAGAACTATAACGACGAGCAGATGCGGTTTGGGCAGGTGGCTCGCAACTGGGACAAGATTGCTCCGCGCGGGAGTGCGCAGTGGAATGGACTAATCGACGAGTGGGTGAAGGGCGGCACGGTGCTGAACCCGACGTTCACGATTTACTCGGCCGGGCGCGACCTGATGCGGTCGTACACGGCGGAGTGGCATGACCAGTACACGCTGCCGTCGCTGATGCAGTACTACCAGCCGAACCGCGAGAACCACGGGTCGTTCTTCTACAACTGGACCACGGAGGATGAAGTCGCGTTCAAGAACTACTTCCGGGTGTGGATGGAGTTCGTTGAGGACTTCAAGAACGCGGGCGGGCACGTGACCGTGGGCACGGATGCGGGGTTCATCTACCAGACGTATGGGTTCACGTATATCCAGGAGCTGGAGATGCTGCGCGAGGCGGGGTTCACGCCGCTGGAGGTGATACGGTCGGCGACGTTGTATGGGGCGGAAGAGCTGCAGAGCCCGAAGCAAAGCGATGTGGATCTTGGAATTATTCGGCCGGGTAAGTTGGCGGATATGGTGATCGTGGGCGAGAACCCGCTGGCGAACCTGAAGGTACTGTATCCGACGGGATGGATGCGCCTGAACGACGCGACCGGCAAGACCGAGCGTGTCGGCGGGATCGAGTACACGATCAAGGATGGCATCGTGTTCGACTCCAAGAAGCTGTTGGGGGATGTGGCGGAGATGGTGGCGAAGCAGAAGGCTGCTATCAAGGGGCCGGTGATGCTGCAGGGGGTTCGTAAGACGTACCGACCGCTATAGGTCCTCTTTTTCGGCTCACGGCTGGAGCAGAACGAGTTTGCGGAGCCCTGCTAGGGCCGCCACATCGCGGGCTCAAGAAACGTATAGCGAATGACGGCGTATAGTGCAGGGCCGCCGACGGCTGTCTGAAGGAGAATCGTGCCGGACGAGACAAGCCATCCCTTTTCGTAGAGCTTCTTCATTTTGGGTGTGAAGAACTGATAGATCGACAAGGCGGTGAGGATTACCGAGAGAACTATCCATACGGCGTGAGGGCCGTACGCCCGCTGATACGCGAACCCCAGCAAAGCGGGCACGACCATCAGTCCAACAGCAGACTCGACAAGATCGAGTGGGCCGACAAGGTCCGGTTTCTTGAAGTAGAGAATGACGCGGCCAATCGCGCAGAGTACCAAAACAGCGGAGAATACCCAGACGTAGATCTGCCAGTTGTGCATAGGTCACGAGTTTAATGGGTGAATGCCTTTCTGCGGATAGGACTTGACGCCATGTAATCGATCGATTACGTTGAGTGCATGTTCTCGATCCGTCCCTTGCCAGAGTTCACTGCATGGATCGACAGCCTGACGGACGAGACGGTTCGCGGCATTGTGGTGGCGCGCATCAAGCGACTGCAGATGGGATTGATGGGCGATGTGCAGCCGGTAGGCGGTGGGGTCTCAGAGCTTCGGATTCATCATGGCGCCGGGTGGAGGTTGTATTTCACACGGCGAGGAGCGCAGATGATTGTGCTGCTGGTGGGTGGATCGAAGAGTATGCAGAAAAAGGACATTCAGCGCGCAAAGGCCCTCGCAGAGAAGCTGGATGGGAGGGAGGAAACAGAATGAGCAAACGCAAGAACGTCCAGAGCAGCAAGAAGATCAAGGTGGCGGAGTTGCCGGAGTTTGACGGCGCGCATTATCTGGATAGTGAGACGGCTATTGCGGCGTACCTGACAGACATCCTGGCTGCCAACGACGCGGCGTTGCTGGCAGCCGCGCTGGGAGACATTGCTCGCGCGCGTGGCATGACTGAGATTGCAAAGGCGGCAGGGATTACGCGGGAGGCATTGTATAAAGCACTGCGCCCGGATAGCGCGCCGCGGTTTGACACGGTCGCTCGTGTATGTGCGGCGCTTGGGGTGAAGCTGGTGGTGCAGGCGGTTGGGGCTGAAGAGAAGTCAGTTGCGGCATAGGGCAGGGTAACGCGAGACGCGAATTCCCTGCAGGGGAATGACAAGCGTGGAGAAAGCGAAGGGCGCAGCTTGTTGGCTGCGCCCTTTGTCCTCTCAGTACCACCCGAGAGATGCCGGTGAACGCTTTGGCTCGTCCCTCGTTGCGGGAGGAGCGGCGTTCGATATGTTGTGAGGGATCACCGTTTCCGGCTTTCCCTCTGCGGCTAAAGCCGCATTCGTTCTGGTGCTCAGCGGCGGGGCTGACGCCCCGCCCTGACAAAGCCAGTTAGTGGCCCGCCTGACATGGCTCTTAGAGCGAGCTCATGTTGTGGAGGAACTCCTGGTTGTTGCGGGTCTTGCCTAGCTTGTCGGAGAGAAGCTCCATGGCTTCGACCGGGCTAAGCGGGTTCAAGACCTTACGCAGGATCCACGTCCGCTGGAGGTCGTCCTTGGGGATGAGCAGCTCTTCCTTGCGGGTGCCCGAGCGCTGGATGTCGATCGCGGGGAACACTCTCTTATCGACCAGTTTGCGGTCGAGGATCACTTCCATGTTGCCGGTGCCCTTGAATTCTTCGAAGATGACTTCGTCCATTCGGGAACCGGTGTCGACGAGGGCGGACGCGATGATCGTGAGCGAGCCACCTTCCTCGATGTTGCGGGCCGCGCCGAAGAAGCGCTTTGGCCTTTGCAGCGCGTTCGAATCGACACCGCCGGAGAGCACTTTTCCTGAGGGCGGAACGATGGTGTTGTAGGCGCGGGCCAGGCGGGTGATCGAGTCGAGCAGGATGACGACGTCGCGCTTGTGCTCGACGAGGCGCTTGGCCTTTTCGATGACCATCTCGGCGACCTGCACGTGGCGGGCTGCTGGTTCGTCGAAGGTCGAGCTGATGACTTCGCCCTTGACGGAGCGCTGCATGTCGGTGACTTCTTCCGGTCGCTCGTCGATGAGCAGGACGATGAGGACGACCTCGGGGTGGTTCGCCGTGATGGAGTTGGCGATCGACTGCATGAGGACGGTCTTGCCGGTGCGCGGCGGAGCGACGATGAGACCGCGCTGGCCCTTGCCGATGGGGCAGAGGAGATCCATGACGCGGCCGGGGATGGCTTCGCGGACGGTCTCCATCTTGATGCGTTCCTGCGGGTAGAGCGGCGTCAGGTTGTCGAAGAGGATCTTGTTGCGAGTCTCCTCGGGCGACTCGAAGTTGATGGCCTCGATCTTGACCAGGGCGAAGTACTTCTCGCCTTCGTGCGGGCTGCGGACGTTGCCGCTGATGGTGTCGCCGGTCTTGAGGTCGAACTTGCGGATCTGGGAGGGCGAGACGTAGATGTCGTCCGGTCCGGGGAGGTAGTTGTAATCGGGCGAGCGGAGGAAGCCGTAGCCGTCGGGGAGGATCTCAAGGACGCCTTCGGCGAAGATGTGGCCTTCTTTTTCGCTCTGAGCCTGGAGGATCTTGAAGATGAGGTCCTGCTTGCGCAGGCCGCTGGTACCGGCGATATCAAGGGCGCGGGCCAGCTTGCCGAGCTCGGCAATGGACTTCTCTTTCAGCTCGGCGATGGTCATTAATTCCTGGGTGCTTTCAGTGGACATGGTTCAACTTTTCTTTGGAAGGGAGATGGGTGTTGCAGGGAGCGGAGATCCGCCCGGGTGTTGCGGCAAGGGGGATTGCGGAGGATCGGGACAGCAGACGTGCTGAAACCGGAAAGGTCTTTGCAACCTCGGCGGATAAAGGTAGGAACCTGGAAGATTGGAGACAGCCTAGCAGAGAAGCGTTGCTTGCGGAAGAGCCGCAAATCCCCCCGGAGAGCCCTGATTTGCACAGGGTGGGAGTGCTCCGGGAGGAGGGAGCGCCGTGGATCGGCCCTTTGGGATCCAACGGCGGGCGGCAAAACGGCAGGCAGAACCTGCGACTGCAGAACTAGGCGGCGCGGCGGGAAGGGATCGAGAGTTCAGCGTCCACGTGTTCATTCATGGGGACGGTGTCCTTGAAGCGATCCAGAACTTCGTTGGTGGTGTCCTGGAGCCGGGTGTTGGGCTTGTGAAGCTTGCGCGTGGCCTTGGAGGCGAGCTGACAAAGCTTGTAGCGGTTCGTGACGTGAGTGAGGGCTCCAAAGATCAGATCTGAGCGCATGAGTGTTTGTTCTCCTTGACAAGGGATTGGCCTGGGTCGTCTCTGTTCCAGTGGACCCTTTGGGCGAATAGCTTGAGCGATGATTCTGCTGGGGATGTTCGGACGGGCAGGGTCTTGCTCGTCGAGGACCCCGGTATGCCGGCAAGGCCAGCTTCGATCCTCTATTGCTAATTAGACGCGTCTGGCGGGTGCAAGGGCGCAAGTCCTTGCGGTCCAGACAGGCGAGGAAGCCATCGGTACAGGTCCCCCCTGCATTTCAGGGCTGTTCCTCAAGAATTCCTCGGGTTCCCTCAGAGACCAGAACTTCGGCACACACACGAAGGGAAACCGCCGATCGTGGCGCATGCTGCAAGCTGGGCTGGCTGTGGGGGTGCAGCAGAGCCGCTGGCGTCAGTCAGGGGAAACCCACCTGGCGAACCTGAAGGATCTAGTGCCTCTGGCTGACTACCTTTTGCACCATACCGCCTGCTATGGCCCAGGTCAATCCCTTTTTCTGTGGGATACCGACGCCGTAATTCCAAAATCGGGAGACCGAATGCCTCGTTCATGCGACAAAACCTTATATTTCACGTATATCCCTGTTGGTCGCGGGTTCGGGTCACGACCAATAGCTGCGATCCAATGTTCTGTATTGGATGGCCTCGGCGAGGTGCTGGACGGTGATGGCGGGTGCGCCGGCGAGGTCGGCGACGGTGCGGGCGACCTTGAGGATGCGGTCGTGAGCCCTGGCGGAAAGTCCCTGGGCCACCATCGCGCGCTCCAGAAGGCTCTCCGCATCGCTGGAGAGTTCGCAGAACATGCGGATCTGCTGGGTCGACATCTGGGAGTTCGAGAAGACTTTGGATCGTGGCGGGGTGCGGGTGGAAGCGCGGCTACGGGGATCCGGTGCGGAACGGGTGGCAGGTTTGTCGGTGGGTTTGATGTGTTCGAGAAAGCGGGCGTGCTGGCGCTCGCGGGCGGCGAGCACGCGGGAGCGGATCTGTGCGGAGTCTTCCTGGGCGGAGGCGCCGCGCAGCTCCTTATATTGAACGGCTGGGACCTCGATGTGGATATCGATACGGTCGAGCAGGGGGCCGGAGACGCGGGAGAGGTAGCGCTGGATCATCGGAGGGGTGCACTGGCAGTCGCGGGACTTGTCGTTGTGGAAGCCACAGGGGCAGGGATTCATGGCGGCGGCGAGCATGAAGCGGGCGGGGAAGCTGAGCGACATGGAGGCGCGGGCGATGGTGACCTGGCCGTCTTCGAGGGGCTGGCGGAGGACTTCGAGGACGTTGCGGGGGAACTCGGGCAGCTCGTCGAGGAAGAGAAGGCCGTTGTGGGCGAGCGAGACCTCGCCGGGGCGGGGGATCATGCCACCGCCGATGAGACCGGCGTCGGAGATGGTGTGGTGGGGCGAGCGAAAGGGGCGCTGGGTGACGAGGCCCGCATCCTTATCGAGAACGCCGGCGACGGAGTGGATCTTGGTGGTTTCGAGAGCTTCCTCGAACGCGAGCGGCGCGAGGATGGAGGGCAGGCGCTTGGCGAGCATGGTCTTGCCGCTGCCGGGCGGGCCGATCATGAGGATGTTGTGACCGCCGGCGGCGGCGACCTCCAGCGCGCGCTTGGCGACGTGCTGGCCGCGGACATCGCGGAAGTCGGGCAGGTTCTGCTCGGCGCCCTGGAGGAGCTGCTGGGTGTCGACGCGGAGCGGCTTGGCGAACATGGAGGTTTTGCCGGAGCCGAAGCTGTTCAGGAGCTCGCGGACCTCGAGCAGTGAGCGGACGGGGAAGACGTCGACGCCTTCGACGACCGCGGCTTCGCGGGCGTTGGCGGCGGGAAGGATGACGTTGTGGATTCCGGCGGCGCGAGCGGCGATGGCGATCGGCAAGACTCCTTGCACAGCGCGCAAGCCACCGTCTAGGCCGAGCTCGCCGACGAGGACGAAGTCCTGTACATCCTTGATCGCAAGCGCGCCATACGCGCCGAGGATGCCGATGGCGATGGGAAGATCGAAGCCCGAGCCTTCCTTCTTGAGGTCGGCAGGGGCGAGATTGATGGTGATGCGGGTGGTGGGAAGGTCGAAGCCGGAGTTCTTGATGGCCGAACGGACGCGGTCACGGGACTCACGCACAGCGGCATCGGGCAGGCCTACGGTCGAGAACTCGGGCTTCTCGGTCTGGTGACCCAAGAAGTCGATTTCGACGTCGATGAGGTGCGCATCGATACCGTAGACCGCGGCGCTGCGAGTCATGAAGAGCATGCGTTGAACCGGAACTCAAAGTGGGAAGCGGTTGCGGACGAGTGTAGCACCGGCGCAGCGCGGTCTTATCGGCCAACCCCGGCTGCGGCTCTGGGCATCGCTTTCACAGGGCTTCCTGCGATGTCCGCGGCGAAGTGTTCTTGCGCAACGCGGCTATAACAGAGAAGATGACGCGAAGACCTGCGATGTCGCCGCGTAGCGGCATACCTGGCAAGAGGAGAGTGATGCACGTGAGCGCTGCGAGACGATCGACGAAAAACTTCGGGCCCCAAACCGCAATTCACGACGAGCATGATCGGACGCAGCTTCTTCCGCGCTGGGCTGCGGGCGTGATGGCCGTGCTACTGGTGGGGTCGACCGCAAGCGCGATGGCCCAGAGCAGTACAGCGAAGCCGGCGATCTCCTCGAAGCAGAGCACGCCTGCATCGAGCGCCGACGGGAAGGTGGTGGGCGTGGATACGCCGGCGGTAGGTGATGCTGCCCCGAGCACGAAGACCGACCCGGTCACCCAGTCGTGGTCGCTGCTTACCGACTCGGTGCATGATGACAAGCATGTGGATGTTCAGATCCAGGCGCTGGGCGCGCTGGGGACGATGGGAGCGAATCCGAAGTCGGTTGCGCTGATCGATGGTGCGTTCTCGGCGAAGGATGTCGATACGCGCACGGCGGCTGTGCTGGCTGCGGGACAGGCGCGCAGCCACTCGCTGGAGCCGAAGCTGAGGGATGCGTTGAACGCTCCGGAGGCACAGATTGCCTTTGCTGCAGCGACGGTGCTGTGGAAGATGGGCGATCACTCCGGTGAGGATCTGCTGCTTGCGGTGGTGGATGGCGATCGCAAGGCATCGGCGCCACTGGTAGAAGGCAGCATGCACCAGGCCAACCGCGAGATGCACAATCCGGCATCGCTGGCCAGACTGGGCGCGGAGACTGGAGCGTCGCTGCTGCTTGGGCCCTTCGGTTTCGGCGTGACGGCCTATGAGTACATTCGCAAGAACGGCGGAGACGCGGCGCGCGTTCAGGCGGTCGAGGACATTGCGCAGCTGCACACGCCTGAGGCGCGCAGCACGTTGGAGGCAGCGCTCCAGGACAAAGACCCAACGGTTCGCGCCGCGGCGGTGAAGGCCTTGCGTGGCTATCACGATGAGAAGACGCAGCACGCGATCGCGCAGCTGCTGTACGACACCAAGAAACCGGTGCAGTTGGGCGCGGCGGCGGCTTACCTGATCAGCGCGGGTGTGGTGGCGATGCCGCCTCCTACGCCGACAGACCACTAACGCTTTGCATCACTCAGCACCAGACGATAACGCCGCGCCCTACAATGAAGGGCAGGACGGCGCATGCAGACTAGTCTCTTCGAACTCTTTAAGATCGGCATTGGGCCTTCGAGCTCGCACACGGTAGGTCCCATGCGCGCGGCGCTGGCGTTTGTGCGTGAGCTTGCGCAGCGCGGCGAGTTTGGCTTGCACATTACGGTCGACCTCTATGGCTCGCTGGCGCTGACGGGGATTGGCCATGCAACCGACCGCGCGATCCTGATGGGGTTGCTGGAGGAGTCGCCGGATACGGTGGACCTCGACCGCATCGATGCGCGGCTGGAGGCGTTGAAGGAGTCGAAGACGCTCCGTTTGCTGGGGACGCATGCTGTGACGTTCGATCCTGCGGCGGACCTGCGCTTCCATCGCGACCGGATGTACCCCGATGGGCTGGAGACGCACCCCAACGGCGTGCGCTTTTCTGCGCTCGATGAAGTGGGCAAGGTGCTCTTCGAGCACGTCTATTACTCCATTGGCGGCGGCTTCATCCTGACGGCGGAGGAGCTTGCCAATAAAGGCTCGGGCCGCGCGGAGCGGGTGGTGCCGTATCGCTTCAAGAGCTCGGCCGAGCTGTTACAGCAGGGGGCGGAACACGGCAAGACCATCGCAGAGATGGTGCTCGCGAACGAGGTGGCGCTGCTGAGCGATGCGACGATCGCGCGGCGGATCGACCGCATCGTGTCGCCGTTTCGTCCGGGAAACGAGGCTCCGCCTTCGCTGGAGTCGATGACGCCTGAAGAACAGATTGAGGCGGCGGTGCTGACGCTGTGGCGTGCGATGGAGGATTCCATCGAGCGCGGCAAGCAGACCGAGGGCACACTGCCTGGGGGACTCAACGTGAGGCGTCGCGCTCCTGGGCTGGCACGAAGGCTGGCGCGCATGGATGAAGTGGGACAGCATCGCGATCCACTCGCGCCGCTGGACGATGTGACGCTGGCGGCGATGGCGGTGAACGAAGAGAATGCTGCGGGCGGGCGCGTGGTGACGGCGCCGACGAACGGCGCAGCGGGTGTGGTGCCGGCGGTGGCGTACTACTTCCTGCGGCATGCCTCGCACGGGCTGAGCGATATCGAGAAAGAGCGTGGGCTGCTGCGATACTTCCTGGCGGCGTCGGCGATCGGTGTGCTCTATAAGGAGAACGCGAGCATCTCGGGTGCGGAGGTTGGCTGCCAGGGCGAGGTGGGTGTGGCGTGCTCTATGGCTGCGGGTGGGCTGGTGGCGGCGCTGGGAGGCGACAACGATGCGGTGGAACATGCGGCCGAGATCGGCATGGAGCACAACCTCGGCATGACGTGCGATCCGATTGCGGGGCTGGTGCAGATTCCGTGCATCGAGCGCAATGGCATGGGGGCGGTGAAGGCGGTTAACGCTTCGCGGCTCGCCATGAACGATCCGGGCGTGCACAAGATCTCGCTGGATCAGATCATCGACACGATGTACCGGACGGGGATGGACATGCAGTCGCGCTACAAGGAGACGAGCCTGGCGGGGCTCGCGCTGAACATCATCGAGTGCTGAGCGCGATGAGATTGTGATACGGTCTCGCATGCGATCGCTGCGTGTGTTTCTTGTTGCATGGCTCATTGGGTCTCTGGCTGCCGCGGGACAGAAGCCCAGCCGCGGGCCGTCGACTGCCGTGGAGCGTGTGCGGGCGCTGGCTGCGATCGGCGACCTGGAGCAACATCCGCTGGGAGACAAGGCGCAGGAGGAGCGAACGTGGCTGCTGCAATGGCTGGTCGACGTTCCTGATGTCTCCGTGCTCACCTGTGCCCTTGTCCCTGGTATGGGTAAAGCGAAGGGCCACGCTAAGGGAAAAGCGAAGGGGCAGACGAACAGTGGTGCGAGCAGTAGCTCGGGTGGTGGTGTTACGGGCAACGCCAATGGCAACGCTGCGGGGAGCGCTGTAGGAAGTCCGAAGGTGGACTCGCTGATCTTGTTTCAGATGATGGCGGGTAACGCGCGCTACGCGATCGAGCACAAGGACGAGCCAGTGAATCCCGTCGCGGAGTTCCAGGCTGGGGTGCGCAGCGGACTGCACGCCTACGAGATCCTGGCCGCGAGCAATGCGAGCAATCGACAGGCAGGGCTGGAAGAGATGCTGCAGTTGCGGAATGCCGGCTTGCTCGACGCGTGGGTAGAGCAGCGAGTGGGAACGGTGTGCTTGTCCGCTGCAAGGCAGAACTAGAACCTGCCGACGTTGATCCAATAGCGCGTCGAGAGTTCGATGCGGCTATCCATGGCGTAACGCTCGAAGAGTTCGCGTAGCGTGGCTTCGAAGGCTGGGAAGCGTGGATCGCTGGGCAACGGAGCGTGAGACAGCGAACGAACGAGGCCGAAGAGTTCCGGCCAGGTGAGATGCATCGAGCCAGCGATCCTCTCGTGGCGATAGTCGCGCAGGAGGAAGTCGGGAAGGCGTGCATACTTCGCATAGGCCTCCTGAGTGCTGGCAGGGCTTGTGGTCAGCGAGCGCAGCAGCTCCTCGATCGCAATGTTTTCGTCGCTGCCGTCATCCGCGCGACCGAACGCGACACTGACGAACCATCCCTCGGGCTTGAGGATGCGGCGGAATTCAGCCATGGCGTGATCGATGTCGAACCAGTGCAAGGCGCGTCCGCAGCAGACGAGGTTCACTCTGTGGTCTGCGAGCGTCGTTGCTTCGGCGCTGCCATCGATGAGTTGGAGCAGTGGCTGGTTGGGATGGAGGACCGCGCAGGCTTGGCGCATCTCCGCGTTGGGTTCGACAGCGAGCACGTGGTTGCCATGGGCGAGGAAGACATCGGCGAGCATGCCGGTGCCGGCCCCGATGTCGGCGATGAGCCAGTCGGGCGTGAGGCCGCACCAGTCGCGCAGACGTGGGAGCAGGATCGCGGGATCGTAGCGCTCGCGATACTGATCGTAGTCGGCGGCGCGGCCGGTGAAGCGCTGGGTGTTGTCGGTTGCTGAGAGTTCGGTCACAGGAATATAGACGTGCGGTCAGCGGGCGACGGCTAACGCTGTCAGCGTTCGAGGGCCATCGCGATGGAGTTGCCGCCGCCGAGGCAGAGTGCGGCCACTCCTTTATGTGCGTCGCGGCGCTGCATCTCGTGGAGCAGCGTGACGAGGATGCGGGCTCCGCTAGCTCCGATGGGATGGCCGATGGCGACGGCGCCCCCGTTGACGTTGACGCGTGCGAGATCGAGACCGAGTTCTTTGGTCACGCCGAGGGCTTGCACGCTGAAGGCCTCGTTGAGCTCGAAGAGATCGACGTCGTCGATGGACCACCCTGCTCGCCGGAGGAGTTGTTGCACGCCAGTGACGGGGGCTAGCATCACCCACTTCGGAGCAACGCCGCTAGTGGCCTGGGCGCGGATCGTCGCGAGAGGTGTGAGGCGAAGTTCTCTTGCGCGATCTGCGGACATGAGCACGACGGCGGCCGCGGCGTCGTTGACTCCGGGAGCGTTGCCTGCGGTGACGGTGCCATCGTTCTTGAAGGCGGGCTTGAGTGCGGCGAGTGCTTCGAGCGAGGCATCTTCGCGGATACTCTCGTCGTGCTGCACGAGGATGGGCTCGGCTCCGCGCTTCGCGGCGGGGAGGGTGATCGGCACGATCTCCGCGTCGAAGCGTCCTGCGTTGCGCGCGGCGGTGGCCTTGCGATGCGAGTGCAGAGCGTACTCATCCTGCTGCTCGCGGGTAAAGCTGTGCTTCTCGGCGACGAGTTCGGCGGTCATGCCCATGTGCCAGTCTTCGCAGGCGCACCACAGGCCGTCGCGAACCATGGAGTCGACGGCTTGCGTATCGCCAAGGCGTGCGCCTTTGCGGAGCGAGGGAAGAAGGTAGGGGGCGTTGGACATGGACTCCATGCCGCCGGCTACGGCGATCTCGCTGTCGCCCAGTGCGATGGCCTGAGCTGCGAGGCCGACGGCTTTGAGTCCGCTGCCGCAGACCATGTTGATGGTGAGTGCGGCGACGGTGTCTGGGAGACCACCGCGCAGTGCCGCCTGGCGTGCGGGGTTCTGTCCGAGGCCTGCGGCGAGCACGCAGCCCATGATGCAGTTGTCCGGATCCGAAGAGTTGATGCGGGCACGCTCGACGGCGGCGCGCACTGCGATGGCGCCGAGCTCGATGGCAGAGAGTGAGCTGAGAGCGCCAAGAAATTTTCCGACCGGTGTGCGTGCTGCGCTGACGATGACGACCTCGCGCGATGCGCTCATGGGTTGCTGCTCCTCGTCGCCGCGAGACCCTGGGACCTCGGCGCGACAAAGTATACGGCTTGATGAGGATCTTCGGCCCGATCCGTGGAGATCGGAATCGCCAGTGTTCATGCGGTGATTTGCTTGCGCGTGCTGCGCACGCGATTGAGCGCTGGAGCAGCGACGCCTCTTCATGCAGTGCGAGGGGATGGTACGTTGTGATCCGAGACACACAACGCATGCGAGAGGCATAAGCGTTTCGGCGATGCGCGAGGTGATGTGAAACGGTTCTTGTGACGTCGTCGCATGCATTTTTTTCTTGACTCCATGACGCGGTAAATCTATACCTTCGTTAGTCGCATCACTCATCGTGATCGTGACGTGGGAGCGCAGGCAAACGCAACCAAGGCAAGGCAACCAAAAAAGGCAACACACTCGGGGACGCGAAAGCGTCCCCGAGGTGTTTAAGCCAGAGCCAAGATTCGAAGATGCGAGAGACGAGATGTGAGGGGCTGGTTGCGTCGCATCCGTACATCCTGATCGAGCACGCAATGTCTTTTGGCCGCGGGCAAGTATCGAGGCCGCATCTTGCATCTCGTCTCTCGCATCTTCCTCACACAGTATTCTGTTGGTATGACGCGACGTCGATGGATCGCCGATGAGTGGAATGACACAACTGCGAGCCTGACGGGCGATCAGGCGCTGCATCTTGCGCGGGTGCTGCGTGCGCAGGCGGGGCAGGTGTTCGATGTGGTTGCCGGTGGTTTCCTGCGCCGTGCAGAGATCACAAGTGTGAGTGAGCGTGAGGTGGTCTTCTCGCTTGGGGAGGAGCTGGAGATGGATGAGTCGCTTCCCGTGCACCTGTTGATGGCGGTGTTCAAGTTCGATCACATGGAGTGGGGCCTGGAGAAGGCGACGGAACTGGGAGCGGCTCGCGTGACTCCGGTGCTGGCGCGGCGCACGGAGAAGCATCTTGCGCAGGCGGCGGCGAAGCGCGTGGAGCGATGGCGGAAGATTGTGCGCGAGGCTTCGCAGCAGTCGCGGCGCAGTGATGTCCTGGTGGTGGATGATCCTGTCGCGCTGAAGCTGGCGGTTCCGATGGTGACGGCGACGACGAAGCTGCTGCTCGCGGAGACTGAGCAGGAGAACTCGTTGAGCAGCGTGTTCGCGAGTCAGCCAGTCAGCGAGTTGGCGATGGCCATTGGTCCTGAGGGTGGATGGGCTCCGGATGAGATGAAGCTGTTCGAGGAGGCGGGGTGGAAGGCGGTGACGCTGGGGCCGCGGATTCTGCGCGCGGAGACCGCGGCGATCGCGGCGCTGGCAGTTTGTGGGGCGTTGCTGTAGGCGCGTCTTTGTGTAGAGTTCGAGGCCGTACAGGATTGCTGTAGAGGTGTGAGGTTTTGAGGGGAACAGGTATGAGGCACATCGGCTTTGCGAAGGGTATGACAAAAAGGGCGGCCTGATGGCCGCCCTTCTGCCTTGCTGTTCAACGCTCGAATTAGCTGAACATCTCCTTGACCTTGTCGAAGATGCCGCGTGAGGTGGGAGTGTTTTCCATCTTGATCTCGTCGGAGAGCTGGCGGAGGAGATCCTTCTGCTGCTTGTTGAGCTTAGTCGGCGTCTGCACGCGGACCTCGACGATAAGGTCGCCCTTGCCATAGGAGTTGAGGTGCGGCACGCCCTTGCCCTTGAGCTTGAACTCCTTGCCCGACTGCGTGCCTTCGGGAACCTTCAGCATCTCCTTGCCTTCGAGCGTGGGGATCTCGATCTCGGCGCCGAGGGCCGCCTGCGCGAAGCTGATGGGCACGGAGCAGTGGACGTCGTCGCCATCGCGCTCGAAGAACTTGTGCGCCTTGACGGTGAGTACGACGTAGAGGTCGCCGGGCGCGCCATTGAAGCGGCCAGCATCGCCTTCGCCGGTATAGCGGATGCGGGTGTCCTGCTCGACGCCGGCGGGCACCTTGACGAGGATCTTGTGCTCGCGCTGGATGCGGGCTTCGCCATGGCAGGTCTTGCAGGGGTTGCGAATGACGGTGCCGGTGCCGCTGCAGACCGGGCAGGTGCGGGCGATGGAGAAGAAGCCCTGCTGCGAGCGGATCTGTCCACGGCCGCCGCACTGCTGGCAGGTCTCGGGCGCCTTGCTGCCTTCGGAGCCTGAGCCTGCGCAGGTCTCGCAGACTTCGGCGCGGCGGATGGTGATCTCGCGCTCGACGCCGAAGACGGCTTCCTCGAACTCGAGGCGCATATCGAACTTGAGGTCGCGGCCACGCTGCTGGCGCGAGGGACGACGACCGCCTTGGCCACCCATGTTGAACATCTCGCCGAAGAGATCGCCAAAGATGTCGCCGAGGTCGCCCTGCTGGAAGGGGCTGCTCGGTCCACCAGAGCCGCCGACGCCGGCGTGACCGTAGCGGTCGTAGGCTGCGCGCTTGTCGGGATCGCTCAGTACGCCATAGGCCTCGCTGCAGGCTTTGAACTTCTCTTCGGCCTCAGGGTTATTGGGATTGCGATCCGGGTGGAACTGCATCGCGAGCTTGCGATAGGAGGTTTTGATCTCCTGGTCGGAGGCGGTGCGCTCGACGGAGAGGATCTCGTAGTAGTCAGCTTTCATCGTTGGCGGCATGAATCGATTCCAGTGAATAGGGAGTAGTGAATAGTGAGTAGAGGCAAATGCCTCGGTCTACTCGCTCTTCTGGGCCGGGTTGACGGCGATGCGCACGAGGGCCGGGCGGAGGAGCTTGTCGCGCAGCTTGTAGCCGCGGCGGATCTCCTCGAGCACGGAGTGGTCGGGGTGCTCGAGCGTCTCGATGCTGCCGAGGGCTTCGTGCATGTGCGGGTCGAAGGGCTCGCCGACGGTGGGGACGGCCTGCACGTTGAGATTGCGCAGGGCATCGTCCATCTGCTTGAGGATGAGCTCGACCCCGGTGCGAAGCTGCGCGGCGTCGCCCTTGCTGTTGAGTGCGAGCGCGAAGTTGTCCATGACGCTGAGGAAGGGCTCGATGGTCTGCTGCACGGTGTAGTCGCGCGCATCCTGGCGCTCCTTCACTTCGCGCTTGCGGGCGTTGTCGAACTCGGCCTGCAGGCGGGCGAGGCGATCCTGTGCTTGGAGGAGTTGTGCGGCGAGCTGGTCGCGCTCGCCACGTAGCTGCTCGAGTTCGAGATGGCCGGTTGCGTCGTTGTCGATGGCTGCGTTCTCGACGGCCTGGGCCGCTTCCTGTTCGGGAGTGAGGGTGGTGTTGTCGGACATAGTCTCTTCCTTTCCGTCCTGTCCGCGCGTCCAGCGCGCGAAGCGATCTTTGAGGCCTGCGGAGTTGAGCGGTGGCATATTGCTTCCTTGTGCGCGGTGCGGGACCGCGAAGTTCGCCCTGGGCTCGTGAGGCCTGTTGGTTGGATGATGCTTACGGCGTTGCGGGATCACGGAGCCGGTCGAAGACTTCGGCGACGTAACCCACGGCGTCGATGGTGCGGGTGTACTGCATGCGGCGCGGCGCGAGAACGCCGACCGCGCCGGAGCTTCCATCGCCAACACGGGCGGGTGCGGCGACGAGCACAAGGCCGTCCATGCCGGGCTGCTGCTGCTCGAGATCGAAGACGACGCGGACGCTGCGTTCCTTGGCGTCGATGTAAGCGTTGAGGATTTCGACGAGGCGCTGCTTTTCTTCGAGCGCGGCGAGCAGAGCGCGGAGGCGCTCGCGGTCCTGTGGATGGGCGATGAGGTTGGCGATGCCGTCGAGGTAGACGGTGGGCTCGGCGGCGGAGGCCGGAATGGCGCTGGCCCAGAGGTCTACGGCGTCGCGAAGTTCCTGGTAGGCGTGGCGCTCGGTGTCGAGGCGGCGCGCGAGCTCGGCGCGGACGCGCTCGATGTTCCAGCCGCGGAAGTGCTCGTTGAGGAAGTTGGAGGCGGTGTTGAGCTCGACCGGTCCGAGGTCGCGAGTGAGGACCAGCACGCGGTCACGGACCATGCCGCTGCGCGTGACGACGACGGCGAGGATGCGGTTTGCCGCGAGGCGCGAGAAGTGGACATGCTCGAGGAGGTCGGCAGCAGTGGAGGCGCCGATGGCGAAGCCGACGCCGGAGCTGAGCGCGGCGAGCACCTGCGAGGTGCACTCGAGGAGAGCTTGTGCGCCGGCGACTCCGGCGAACTGGGAGTCGATCTGGGCACGGAGCTGGGTGCGGACCTCGGCCTGGCCAGCGAGCTGGAGAGTTGCGAAAGCGCCCATCCCACTGGATTGGCCGAGCTGCGAGACGTAGAGGCGGAAGCCGGCGGCGGAGGGGATGCGGCCAGCGGAGGTGTGCGGCTGGTCTAAGAGTCCGGCATCCGCAAGGGAGGCCATCTCGTTCCGGATCGTCGCAGAGCTCATCGCGTGGTCGAACGCGACGTGAGCGAGGGTGCCGGAGCTGACGGGCTCGCCGGTCTCGATGTACTGCTCGACGATGGCGATGAGGATCTCGCGCTGCCGGGTTGTGAGGGGAGCGGACATAGGGGGCGGGCGGGCCGCTATGTCTATTTTAGCGGGAGTGTCAAATGGGAGGGTTCAGGGGCCAGGGTTTAGGGGCCAGAGGGCTGGGGGTTCGGGGTTTCCCGGGACTTTGGTGCAAAGCAAACCCGGGTCCCTTGAGGGACCCGGGGTACCCGATTCTGTGGTGGGTCTAGCTGATTTCGAGGACGTCTTCGGTGCTTTCGGCGATCTCTTTGGAGCGGGCGGCGACCTTTTCGGCGATGGCCATGAACTCCTGGCCGCGTGGGGTGGCAGTGCCGGCGAGGGCGGCGGGAAGGCCTCGGTCGCCGCCTTCGCGGACGTGGGGGTCCATGTCGATGGCGCCGAGGAAGGGAAGCTTGAACTGCTTGGCGGTCTGCTCGGTCGCGCCGGCGCCGAAGATGTCGACGATGGTGCCGTCGGGCAGCGTCATCTGGCTCATGTTCTCTACCAACCCCATTACTTCTACGTTCACCTGGGCGAACATGCCGAGCGCTTTGCGCGCGTCTTCCAATGCGACCGAGGAGCCGGTCGAGACGACGACAGCGCCGGTGAGGGGCACGGTCTGGACGAGGGAGATGACGACGTCGCCGGTGCCGGGAGGGAGGTCGACGAGGAGGAAGTCGAGCTCGCCCCAGGCGACCTGAGTGAGGAACTGGCGGATGATCTGGTGGAGCATGGGGCCGCGCATGACCATGGGCTTGTCGCCGGGGGCGATGAGGCCGATGGAGATGAACTTGACGCCGTGCGCGATCAGCGGCTCGATCATGTTCTCGCCGACGATGTTGGGCTGGCGCGTGGCGCCCAGCATGGTGGGCACGTTGGGGCCGTAGATGTCGGCGTCGATAAGGCCAACCTTGTAGCCGAGCTTGGCGAGCGCGATGGAGAGATTGACCGCGACGGTGGTCTTCCCCACACCGCCTTTGCCGGAGCCGACGGCGACGATGTGGCGGATGCCACGAAGTGGAAGAGGTGCGGGGGGAGCGGGTGCGTGGGAGTGGGACATGGGACCTCAAGTGCGAGTGAATAGTGAGTAGTGAATAGTGAAAAAGGCTCGGGCGCTGGCGTTTACGGGTTCAGACCTCAGCGGTGGGTTGCGAGTTTGCCCATGGCCTCGTAAGCGAAATTCAAGATGAACGCAACCATGAAGAAAACAGCACTCGCCGCGTCACGGTCAAACTTCCCTCGGCGAACCTGGACCCAAAGAATTGTGCCGGTCAGTGCGACGAACACCCACGGTGCAACGATGTCGAACCTCAGGTACCACCCGGATGCGACCTTCAGGGCCGTTTGCATGTCGGTCAGGGAAGTTACAAGGTTCAAGACGAACGTCGCTCCACCGATCCAGAACATCCACTTGGAATTGCTCTCTTTCTGCTCTTCGGTCTGCATCGTGGCTCCGGGATGAAAGTCGGTGAGGCCGGTTACTCTCTGCGCGGTCGTAATGATGTCCCTCAGCGGCTAAAGCCGGGTTGGTTTGCGCGGTTTATGTCACGGCTGAAGCCGTGACCTGCCGCTCGTGCCCGTCCTTCGAGTTTGTCAGCTCTTGTCGTGGCCGATGCCTCAACTGCTCTAGCTGAAGCCTCAACTTCCGTTCCTGCAACGTGAGGTTCGGTGCGGTGCCCTACTTCACTATTCACTGGCCTCTAAAGGTGCCATTCCGGTGAGAGGGTCGCGCGCATTTCCTTTTTGCGGGCTACTTCTCCGGAGCGCATTTCGCGGCGGCGTCCGGCGTCTTCGAAGCGGCGGAGCTGGTGTTCCGTCTCGGGGATCACGTGCGGAAGCGTGAGGCGGTTGCCGAGGTGGTCCATCGCGACAAAGGTGAGGTAGGCGGAGGAGACGTGGCGCAGCGTGTCCTTGCGCGGATCCTCGACCATGGCTTTGACGCCGACTTCCATGGAGGTATTGAAGGCGCGGTTGACGCTGGCTTTGAGGATCAGGATGTCGCCGAGGTGGACGGGGGCGACGAAGTCGAGGTGGTCCATGCTGACGGTGACCGGGATGCCACGCGCGTGGCGGCTGCAGGCCATGGCGCCGACGAGGTCGATGAACTGCATGAGGCGGCCTCCGAAGAGGTTGCCGAGGGGATTGGTGTCGCCGGGGAAGATGATCTCGGCGCGCTCGGACTGCGATGCGGAGACGGGGCGCGGCGCGGGAGGGTGGTTCGTTTCAGTCATGTCTTCTTTATTCTAAATAGATGGACAGGATTGCGATGTTGCGGGAGATTCTTGCGGCCAACCCCGGGGACGCGTTCGCGCGTTACGGGCTGGCGACGGCATTGGCGGGCGAAGGAAAGACGGACGCCGCGCTGGATGAGTACAACGAGACGATTGCGCGGACCCCGGATTATGTACCGGCGTACCAGATGTCGGCGCAGGTGCTGGTGAAGCTGGGGCGCACGGACGAAGCGAAGGCGCGGCTGGCTGCGGGGCTGGAAGCGGCGGAGCGCACCGGCAACAGCCACGCGGCGAGCGAGATGAACGGGATGCTCGACGAGCTGGGGTAGCGGGGCTAGTTGGGCGTGGGGTCGGCGTCGACGCTGTCGATGATGAGCACCTGGACGGGGACCTTCGCTGCGTTGAGCTTGAGGCCGCAGCTCTCTTCGAGCGCGGTGAAGAGCGACGGCAGCGTTGAGGTCGCGTCGTCGTCGCGGGCGAACTCGATGCTGAAGTCGTAGCCGCCGGGGATGCCGGTGCGGTCGATGACGGGTGTGGCGATTAGCGATGACGTGTAGGTCGCGAGGTCGGTCATCGACCAGTTGAGGCCCTTGAGGTTGCCGGGATTGACGTCTTGGCGGAAGCCCGGAAAGGGGGCGCCACGCGTTGGCGTGAGGTGCGCGCCGTGCTTCGCGACGACGAGGATGTAGCCCGGCTCGTCGCGGGTTTCGGTGTGGCAGACGAGGTGGAAGCGCTGCTGGAGCAGGTCCTGGAGGCGCGGGCGCAGCTCCTCGCGCGAGAGGCTGATGCCGGGTTCGGGCTTAGCGGTGATGTTGTAGAGATTTCCCGTGAGCCAGCGCGGCTGGTTGAGGATTTGTTTGCCGTCGACGTTGTAGGCGAGGCGGATGAGGAGCTCCAGCGAGACGTGCGATGCAGAGAAGGTGCCCATGCCGGGGCGGGACCACTGCCCATGCTGCGGATCGCCGTCGGGATCGGGGCGGATGGTGGCGACGTCGAAGGACGGGAGCGGGGGCTTGGCTGCCGGAGTTGTCGGAGTTTGTGCGGGCAGGCGATAGGTTGTGGCGCAGCAGAGCAGGATCGCGAGGGGGCGACAGCAGCGGCTCAGGGGCATGGTGAAGTGTAGACGCCGATGAGCCCGTAGCGGTAGCGAATCAGTAGCCGCGTGCGAGCAGGGAGGCTACGGTGAGCTGGCTGGCCTCGCCCTCGTGCATCTGCGCGGCGAGCTGGGCGGCGTACTTGGAGAGTGCGTCGGTCTCGATGTTCACCGGCAATCCTGCGGAGAGCGAGTGCAGGTGGGTGGCCTGGTAGGTGTGCGGGATGATGGCGATCTCGACGAAGAAGCCGTCCTCGTCGTTGCGGACCTTGGCTACGGTGAGCGAGATGCCGTCGACGGTGATGGAGCCTTGCGAGATGACGTTCGCGGCGAGCTCGCGTGGGAGCTGGAGGGTGAGGCGCCAGTCGGTGGTGGTGAGATCAGTCGTGAGAGGGACGAGCGAGATGACGGTGGCGGTGCCGTCTACGTGGCCCTGGACGACGTGGCCGCCGAGGGGCGAGCCGGCGGGCGTGGGGAGCTCAAGGTTCAGGACTGTGCCGTTGGCTAGGTTGCCGAGCGTGGTGCGCGCGAGGGTTTCGGCGGCGAGGTCGGCGGCGAAGTGGGTGGCGTCGTTCTCGACGACGAGTGCGGTGAGGCAGACGCCGTTGACGGCGATGCTGTCGCCTTCGCGCCAGCGGCCGGCGAGGGCGGGCGCGTTGACGATGAGCAGCGGAGCGCCGCCGGTGTGGGCGCGGGAGACGAGCTTGCCGGTGGTTTCGATCAGGCCGGTGAACATGCTTCTAGGGTAGCAAGGTGGGGGTAGCAAGTCGGGCAGGCGAGTTATACCTTGGCCCAGGGATCGTGGAGGTAGCCGGTGATGCGAATGTCTTCGGAGTTGCTGGCGTCACCGTGCGCGAAGGTGGAGCGTGTGATCCCGGTGAGGCTCTCCTGGAGCTTGTACGGAGAGGGATAGCGCGTCGAGAAGGGGATGGCGTCGCTGCCCAGTTCGGTATCGGCGTAGTAGAGGACGACGCGGTCGACGAGATCCTGCTGCAAGAGTGTGTCGGTGACACCGGTGCCCGCTTCGACGAGGATGCTGGTCATCTTCAGTTCTTCCGAGAGCTTGCGCAGGGTGACGTGCAGGTTGGGATGACCGGTGGTCGTGGGATGCCGCCAGATCTCCGCGCCGGCTGCCTGGAGGGCCGCTTCGCGTTCGGTGCTTGCCTGCTCCGAACACACCAGAATGACGTTGCCGCCGGAGAGTACGGTAGCGTCCACCGGCGTGCGCAGGGTCGAGTCCAGGATGACGCGGAGCAAGGGGCGGCGGCGGGGCAGATCGCTGCGATCGGTCAGTGTGGGGTCGTCGGCCAGAATGGTGCCGACGCCCGTCAACAGAACATCCGAAGCATGGCGCAGGCGCTGGACGTCATCGCGTGCCGCTTCGCCGGTCAGCCAGTGTGGGGAGACGTCGCGCCTCGTCGAAGGTGTAGGAGCGATCTTGCCATCGAGCGAGACGGCGGACTTCAACGTGAGGAAGGGGCGGTGATTCTGGATGGCGAAGGCGAAGGCGTCGTTGAGCTGGCGGGCCTGGATCGCCTGAGGTGAGTTGCGATTGGCGACGTCGACGATGATGCCTGCGTCGCGCATCTTCGCGAGGCCCTTGTTGCGGGTAAGCGGGTTGGGATCGATGGCAGCGACGACGCAGCGCGTGATGCCTGCGGCGATGAGTGCCTCAGAGCATGGCCCCGTGCGGCCGTGATGGGCGCAGGGCTCGAGCGTGACGTAGGCGGTGGCCCCGGCGACGCTGTGGCCGAGCGCGGCGGCTTGCTTGAGCGCAGTAATCTCGGCGTGGTCGAAGGCGTCGTAGTGGTGCGCGCCTTCGCCGAGGAGCTGACCTGTGGGCGAGG
Organism: Bryocella sp.; assembly: GCF_058498515.1. NCBI lineage: Bacteria > Pseudomonadati > Acidobacteriota > Terriglobia > Terriglobales > Acidobacteriaceae > Bryocella > Bryocella sp. The sequence goes on along the minus strand of NZ_JBMHYI010000025.1, from coordinate 1,150 downwards.
TGAGTACGCAGCCGACGGTGGGGTTGGGTGAGGCAAGACCAACGGCGGCCTGCGCGAGGTCGAGCGCGCGCAGGAGGTGAATCTCGTCCTGGGGAAGAACTGGCATGAGGCCTTGCTGAATCGTGTCTGGTGCAGTTATCCGAGCATGGAGTCGACGAAGGCTTCGGGTTCGAAGGGGAGGATGTCGTCGATCTTCTCGCCGACGCCGGCGTAGAGGACGGGCAGGCCTAGTTCATGCGCGATGGCGACGACGATGCCGCCCTTGGCGGTGCCGTCGAGCTTGGTGAGGACGATGCCTGTGACCTTCGCGGCCTCGGTGAAGAGGCGGGCCTGCTGCAGGCCGTTCTGCCCGGTGGTCGCGTCGATGACGAGGAGTGTCTGGTGGGGTGCGCCGGGGACGATCTTCGACGCGGTGCGCACCATCTTGTCGAGTTCCTTCATCAGGTCGCTCTTGGTGTGCAGACGGCCGGCGGTGTCGACGATGAGGATGTCGGTGCCGCGGGCTTTGGCGGCGGTGGCGGCGTCGAAGAGCGCGGCGGAGGGATCGCCGCCCTGTTTGGTCTTGATGAGCTCGACACCGGAGCGCTGCGACCAGACTTCGAGCTGCTCGATGGCTGCGGCCCGGAAGGTGTCCGCGGCGCAGAGGAGGACGCTGCGGCCCTGCGGATGCTCGCGGGTGGGCTTGCGGAAGAGCGCGGCGAGCTTGCCGGTGGTGGTGGTCTTGCCGGTGCCGTTGACGCCGACCATCATGATGACCTCGGGTGAAGTGGCGGGGTGGCGCACCGGAGTATCAACGGACTGCAGGATGCGGAGGATCTCCGCTTTGAGCAGCGACTTGAGTTCGGCGCCGTCGGAGATGCCCTGGCGAAGCGCGCGGTCGCGGAGGCGGGTGATGATCTCGTTGGTGGTGTTGGAGCCGATGTCGGAGGCGAGCAGCGCCAGCTCGAGGTCGTCGAGCGAGGCTACGTCGATTTCGCGGGTGAGGGCGACGACGGACGAGATGGAGTTTGAGAGCGATTCGCGCGTGCGCGTGACCGCCTGCTTCATGCGGTCGAAGAGACCGCGCGGCGGGGCGGGCGTGGTTTGGTCGGGCTCGGGTGCTGGGGTTTCGCGCTTGCCGAAGAGTGAGAAGGCCATCCCTTCTAGTCTA
>NZ_JBMHYI010000024.1:0-261897 GCF_058498515.1 Bryocella sp. | reverse complement strand
AATGCATGCGGGACATGCTTCGTAGTGGCATACGCCTGTGCCGTAGAGACAGCTATATTCCGCTCAGCTAAGGCAGCGGTGACGCGATCCATGCGAAGTTCAGGCGGAAGTTTCAACCACGCAAAAAGCGAGATCGGATTGGCGACCAAATCTAACCCGGAGAACGCCTCACGCGCTAGAGCCTGACGAATCTTAGCCTCTTGGCGTCCACGTCGTTCCAATCTGTCCACGGTTCCATCGGCAATCCATCGTGTCGCCATGGACGTTATCAGGCTGGGCATGCTCCAGAAATTGGCCCGCACTTGCGCCTTTATGGCACTGATGAATGGCTTGGGCACCACCATAAACCCAAAACGCAGCCCGGTTGCCACACTCTTGGAGAGGCTGGATACATAGATGGTGCGCTCAGGCGCCATGGAGACGAGTGCGGGAGGCGCCTTATGTGCCAAAAATGAATATGTCGCATCTTCAATGAGCAGACAGTCGTGCCGTCGAGCGATGTTGACCAAACGGTAGCGTTGCTCATTATCGAGCACCCAACCCAACGGATTCTGCACCGTCGGCATGGTGTATATGGCACGTAGATCGCGGTCGCGACAAGCCCGTTCCAGAACATCGAGGTCCGGGCCAGAGCCACATGTAGCCACTGGAATCAACTCTATCCCGTCAGACGCAGCGATCATCTTGAAGCCTGGATAGGTCAACGCGTCTACTGCCACGCGATCTCCGGCGTGCAATTTCGCTCTAACCGCGACGTCGAGCCCATGCTGGGCTCCATTGACAAGGAAGACTTGCTCATTCTCGACAACGATACCGCGCGCAGCGAGGTAACGACAGACGATATCCCGTTCATGTCTGCGACCGCCCGAGGGCTGTTGATGCATGAGAGCGGCAACGTCTCCCGACGACGCCATCGAACGCAGCGTCGACCTCATCAATTCGGCTTGGCCATCAACATTGGGATGGTTGAAGGAAAGATCCGCTGCCTGACGGTTGAGCCGGGCCTCATCGCCCGAATCCCACTCCCTCTGAAGCGGACGCTCCCGCACAAATGAGCCGCGACCTGTCTCTCCCACGATTAATCCCGTGACCTTGAGCTCTGCGTAGACTCGGCTTGCGGTAGCCAGTGCAATCTTATGAGTGGCCGCAAATTTGCGATGCGTCGGCAGTAGTGTGCCGGGAGCAAGCTGTCCGCTGCGAATTCTTTCAGCAAGTGCATTAGCCAGAGAGGAAGCCCGCGAAGCCGTCATTGAATGTACCTAGGACAATAATTGGATTGTCCTAGCATAGCCTAATATGATTTCGCTTGAAACGGTACCACTTTACTGCGGTTTTACAAGATGAAAGCAGGACAGTCGCCACTATGACCGTTACGAACCACCATTTACCTGTACTCGAATACCTGACACGCCAAGTGGACGGACGATTGTCCCCTGAAGATGCCACCCACATGCTTTACCCCACTGCCATCTCGCGCTTATTAGCGTTTCGGATAGTCAAAGTGGCGGAGGCCATGGCGGTAGTCGAGCTGGACGCCGATGCAACGATTCATGGAAACCAGCAAGGAACTGTGCATGGGGGGCTTCTGTGTGAGTTGGCGGATGCGGCCATCGGCACAGCGCATTCCACCCTGATGGATATGGGCGAAACATTCACTACCATCGATTTGAAAGCAGCATTCCTTCGACCCGTGTGGCAATCTAGCTTGCGCGCTCACGCGCGAGCTACGCACAAAGGGCGAATCATCAGCCACTACTTATGCGAAATTGAGCGAGAAGACGGCAAGGTAGTGGCCAGCATTTCGAGCGCGGTAATGACCTTGCGCGGTGAACGAGCGGAGGGAAGATGAGAATGCGGTCACTCCTGTGGAACCTGCACGACTCTGCCCGAACAACCTAGCAAAAGGAGTTCCCAATGAGACAGTCCAACAGCTTAACCCAATTAGCTAAGGCTGAAGCCTTTCGTTCTCTCCACGACGGAAAGGGCGCGTTCGTGATCCCAAATCCTTGGGACTTAGGTACGGCACGGCTCCTTGAGCAGCTTGGATTCGAAGCTCTTGCCAGCACGAGTTTGGGCCTGGCTTGTAGCCACGGCTTGCGGGATAACTCTGTTCCCATTGATATTGTGTTCGAACACCTGACGGAGATGGCGGAGGGCACGAACTTACCCATAACCGCAGATCTAGGAAACGGATTTGGGGACTCGCCGCACGCGGTAGGCCGGGCCATTCTGCTTGCAGCAGAGACGGGAGTTGTGGGCGGATCGATTGAAGACAGCACGGGGCGGGATGACGAGCCTGTCTATCCCGTCGATGTCGCGTCTGAACGCATCCGAGCAGCGGTAGCTGCGGCGGCAAGCTTATCATTCCCATTTACGCTCACAGCCGGTGCTGAGAACTCCGGGGTTGGCCGAGCGAATCTCGCTGACACCATCGCACGGCTTCAGGCGTATCAGGAGGCGGGTGCGGATGTGCTTTATGCGCCTGGACTCCGCGACGCCAAGGAAGTCGCGGAGGTTGTACGCTCTTTAGATCGACCGGTCAATGTGCTGCTCGGATCTGAGGGGGGCGCTCTCTCCGTGAAGGATCTGGACTTACTCGGCGTCAAGAGAATCAGCGTGGGAGGTTCTCTAGCGAAGGCAGCCATAGGTGAATTTCTCCGGGCTGCTACCGAACTTCGCGACCAAGGCACCACAACGTATCAACTGCGGGCGGCCACTAACGAACAAATTCGGGAGCTCTTTGGGTGAGAAGAACTCTTGCGAGAAACCATTCCGTGAAGACCAGCTGTTTTTTAATCCGACACCGGAAGGGGATTGCCAATCTAGTGCGCTCCACAACCACATTCTTCAAGTCGAGACACAACAATAGGGCGTTCGAAGACTCGACCGGAATGCTAGATCACTGAAGAGTGCACTCTCACTCGGAGGTAAGTAAAACCGCTCGATAGCGGATGAGGCTATCGATTGTCGCGCATTCCCTGAATGTCTCGAGAGGGTCACATTTTGAGGGACAAGAATGACAACCGGGGATCATTTCGATTAGTTCACGCTCACATCTGCCCTGCTTGTGGCCGCGCATCGCGGCGCGAAGAACCGGATGGGACACCGGATGCTGCCGGTGTTTTTCATTGTTCGCAATGTGGACATCAAGGTCCCCTAAACGAAGGGGTGATTGAAGAGACAGACGAGCGTCTCCGCCGCTAGACGGCCAATGGAAGTTTCTGCTGCTCACCGTCGCTCTTCCGTTCGAACTTCCTCTTAGCCGATCTCACGTACTCGCTGGTCAAGCGTGATCGGTCGTCCGCGCGAGTGATGAGCGTTGTTTTCACCGCAAGAGTCGGTTCATCCAAGGGGCGCATCGTTAATCCATTTCGAGCGACCCGCCAAGCGCCAGTGCGAGTCAAGAATGCTACCCCTTCATGCTTGACCACAAGGTGCGCTGCCTCTTCTGCTGTCGTGAAATATTGAATTTCGCGAGGCGCAATTCCGAGCTCTTTGGCCCGAGAGAGGATCGAATCATGCATCCTAGGATGGACATGTTTTCCAAATAGCACCCACACTCGATCATCAAAGTCGTCCAAATATGCGGCTCGCTTTCGCGCGATGGCGTCCTCCGCTTGCATAAGGGCGAATAGGGGATGACTTTCAAGTTCTAAGAAATTCAGCCGTGAGTTTTCTTCTCCCGCCGCGACGATGGCAATGTCTAATTCGCCCGAACTGACTTGGCGCATCAGTTCGGGCGAGAAATGACTGTGAGTATGAACACGCATGGTTGGAAAGAGTGGAAGCCGGACAGAGAGCATCGTCGAAATGATGTACGGGTCAATGTATGGAGAGCTTCCAAAGTTGACGACGACCTCCGCTCCTTTGGCCGCCGCGCGAGTTAAATGTACGGCGCGTTCCAAATGAAACACCGCGAGTTTCGCGTGTTCAATGAAGACCAGGCCAGGTTCTGTGACCTCAACTCGTTGGCTGCTTCGCACAAATACTTTGACGCCCAGTTGTGACTCCAGATCCTGTATCTGCTTGGTGAGCCCAGGTTGGGTCAGATGGAGGCGGGAAGCGGCACGAGAGAAGTTCAACTCATCGGCTAACACAATGGCGGATTGGAGGAGACGAAAATCAATCTGACTCATGGGCCCAAAACTCCGGACAAGACCTGTGGAACCCCTGCTCCTTACTAAGATGGGAGTGACTTTCTTCCCGGTTGGCCGAAGCACTATTCCGCCGAGTAATAGTTCCCGCACAACTTTTCATTGGACGGGAATCGAAAGAGTACACATGCTTAGGCATAGCGTTCGGGAGCGACGTATGAGCCTATATTATCCGCCACGTAAACCGCCTCAGTCGGAGCGGCCGCACTCCGTTGCCCTCGAAAGGCATTACTCCGTAGGAGAGGTCTCGGAGATGTGGCATCTCAGTGAGAAAGTTATCAAAAAGATATTTGAAGGCGAAGACGGAGTGCTCTGGTGGGGACACGCTGAAACCCGTCATAAGCGACCGTATGTAACGCTCAGAATCCCCGAAAGCGTTTTGATTCGAGTCCATCATCGGAGACGTACTGCCGCTTCCTAGCGTGCTCTAAGCTCCAGCCTCGACCAGTGCTGGGCCGCTAGCCCAGGTCGCCATTACGAGATCATCCAATCGATCTTGTCTCGCCTTCACCCACTTCGCATAATACTTCTCAGTCGTCTTGATCGACGTGTGTCCGAGTAATTTCGACACCTCTTCCAGTGGGACTCCTCTCTCAAGCAACGACACTGCGAACGTATCCCGAAGCTGGTGAGGATGGCCCTCCAGTTGTCCTGCTGCCCTGAAGATCTGCCTGAGATCGTGCTGCCAGTTGGTGACCGCCGTCTGAAGCTTTCCGGTCCCGGTGTTCCAGAAAATGTATTTTGGATGGCGATTGAGTTTCATTGCGGAGATGACCTCCGAAGCGACCTCTGGCGGAAGTGCTACAGAGACATCAGTCCCTGTTTTCTGCCGGTCCGTTACGACCCTGTGTATTCTCTTTTTTGAATCGTAGAGGAGTTCGTCCCTCTCCAGTCTCACCGTATCCCCCACTGCGAGTCCACTGAACCGCATGAGCTGAACGAAAGCGTGAACCCTTTGAGCTTTTGGGGAGGGGAATTCATCGGGAATGACTTCAAGGAGACGACTATATTGCTCTGGAGCGAGAGGCATGGTGGGAGGTTCATCGACTTTAATCGGGGAGAGGCTAGGTACCCGGTCGATCAGACGTGCTTCGTAGCAATACCGCAGAAATCCTCGGAGTCGTTCCTGGACCTTCGCGCGGGTGGTTGATGACGGGTATGTATCACTCCACTCGGCGCGGAACTCCGTGAGTGTATCCAAGGCAATTTCATGGGGAAAGCGTTTTGAACGCTGAGCCATAAAATTGGAGAACCGTTCCAGCTCCCGCTCGTATTTCTTCAGGACTCCGCCCCCTAGACCCTGCGATCGCTTGTCAAGGACGTATAGCTGCACGGCCCGTTCGATTGTGACCGCAGCCTTTGCCTCTACCGAGACCGACTGGACAGGGTTTGTTGGGTCTGCGGCCTCATACTGGGCCTCAATCTTCCGGCGAGCGTCCTCAGCAAGTTTCCAAATTCTGGTACGTGCTGCTTGTCGATGTTGTCGTCCAGCATAGGTCCAGCGGAGGTGCTTATGGCACCGGCAGTTCTTATAGAACTCATCCGCTTTACGAGGGCACTCCTCCGTATGGCGGACGAAGATCGTTATGGAGGGCACGGCCGAAATTTGAACGGGATGTGTCATCGGAGCGGGCTCTTCGGATCGAATCTCCGAAGAGGTTAGCACACGATTAGCACAAAACTAAAGCCGACAAAGTCAAGCCGTTTATTTTCAACGAGATAAATTTGGAGGCGCGGGTCGGGATCGAACCGACGCATAAAGGTTTTGCAGACCTCTCCCTTACCACTTGGGTACCGCGCCCTGGGAGCCCACACCGAACAGGCGCAGACTGCTATTTCAGCAGTGTATCAGTTGGGCTTGTAGGGGGAAATGTTTGGAGCGGGAGACCGGGGTCGAACCGGCGACATCTTCCTTGGCAAGGAAGCACTCTACCACTGAGCTACTCCCGCTCTGCTGAAACTGATTATAAACAGGAAGGTCGGGGCAATGCAAAGGGCGGCGGGTCAGCGCTGTGGAAGACACAAGGCCAGTGAGGCAGGGTGGTCGGAGCTCGGCCATGAGCCTCTGCAACACGCGCCGGTGTCTCGGCCCCAATCCCCCCGGGGCTAAAGCCCTATTCTTTCCTTGCCCTCTTATGGAGGGGCTGAAGCCCCTCCCTGACAAAACCAATTGCGGGATGCCACGCAAGATCGCAGGGCTTCACCGCGCGATTGCGCGGCGAGTTTTCCTATGGTTCGGCCGGTGCGCCGCCGGTGAGAGGATGCGGCACGCTCAGTCTGCGGCTGGCGAAGTGTAGTGCTCCGGCGCGAACGATGTGGGGCGTGATGGTGATCAGCAGCTGGTCGTCGCTGAACTCGGCGTCTTTGTCTGTGCCCTGGAAGCCGGGCAGCTCGCTGAGCCCGGGAAGGCCCTCGATGCTGCGCAGCTCGCTGCGGTCGATCATCGTGGCCAGCATCGCGGTCTCGCCGGCAGGGACGTTCACCACGGACTTGAGGACGCGGTTGTTGAGGATGGGGATGGAGTTCAGGCTGGTGCCGCCGAGGGCCTCCAGCGTCATGTCGAGGGTCAGCGAGACGCCTCCGGAGTGGTCGATGGTGGGCGTCGTCTTCAGCGTCAGGCCAAGGTCCTCGTACTGGAACTGTGGGATGGTCGTTGAAGAACCTCCGAGGTACTGCGAGAGCAGGGAGCTGACGCTGGTGCCATTGACGTTGAGGCCCGCGAGTTGCGAAGCCAGTCCGCTGGAGGCGCCCGAGCTGTAGCTTCCAGTTATGACCGGGTAGCGCGAACCGGCGCGGAAGCTGGAGAGCTGGCGGTTGCCGGCGCGCAGGGTGACGGCGTCGAGAAGGCGGGTGTCGGAGGAGTTCACCAGCAGGTTGAACGTCACTCCGGACGAGAGGTAGACGCCGCCATAGGTAAGGCCGCCACCAATGGTGCCCAGCAGGTTGGTGTATTGCGAGGAGCTGACGACTCCAGCGGCGAGGAGGAACGCGACCTCCTTAATGAGGTTCTGCGTGGCTGTTCCATTCAGCGTCAGAACTCCGGAAGCGACGGCCTGCTGGATCAGGGAGGAGTTCTGGCTGACCAGCGAGGTGGCCTCAGCCGCGATCGAGAAGGCTCCGGCGCTGGCAGGAGTGCTCAGTCCGATGTTGTTGGTGCGGTTCTTGGAGATTTCGAAGAGGCGGATGTCGAGCAGCACATCGGAGCCGCCGTCGAGCATGTCATCGTAGGTCGCGTTCAAGAGGCGGATGGTGGGTTCATCGCCGGTCACGAGCAGGCCGCCGCTGGCGGGACTGGCGGTGACCTTCTTGATCTCGAAGACATTGCGCGCGACGTTGGCCAGCTCGGTCATCTGCTCGCCGGTCATGCCAGGCAGGAAGATGGTCTCCTCGATCTGCGGCTCGAGGCGCTCGCGATCCTCCGTCGTGTCGCGCGCGATGAGAGCGCTCTTCGCGTCGATGGGCACAGCGAAGGAGTGGGTGAGCTCGCGAAGAACGCGGGTGGCGTCGGCGAAGTTCACATCGTCGAGATCGAGGCGGATAGAGGCGTTCGAGGTGAAGGAGGAGTCGAAGCTGGCGCGAATGCCGTAGGCGGCATAGACCTGCCGGAGGAGCTCCTGGGTGGTGCCGCGCTGGTGAAAACTGTGCACTCCGTCGGTGGGCGCGAGGCGAGTCGGCCCGGCGAGCAGGCCGGCGATGCGATCGCCGGGGACGGTGAAGAGGTCGACGTCGCGATTGACGTTGGGGGGGGCCGGACGCGCGGTGGCGGAGGCTGGGCCAAAGTGCTGGGCGACAACAGGGTTGCCGGGGTCGAGCTGCTGCGCCTGGGTGAGAAGCTGTTGCGACTGCACGTTGTTTCCGGCGACCCGGGAGCGGGCGGCCTGCTCCACCAGAGAGGTCACGCGCTGCTGCCGCGTGACGGCGACGGCCTGCGCGTAGTCGGCGTTGTTGGGGTTCAGCTTCAGGGCGCGGCCGAAGTCGCGCTCCGCGGCTTCCAGCTCATTGTGCGAGATGTGCCTGGCTCCGGCGAGGTAAGCATCCTCGGCGTCGCGGGCCTGCTTGGGGGAGATCTTGAGCGGGACACTGGGGCCTGGTGTGGCGGCGCCGGTGTTGGCAGGCACGCTCGCGGGAGCATCGGCGGGGGACTGCGCGTGCAGGGCGGCGCTCAGCAGCAACGCCGAACAGGCCCACCGCAGTCGTGGAGCGTCGCGGAATGGGCGTGTGCGGGGCATGGGTGCTGCAGGGTTGGACGCGCGCGAAGCTCTAACGTCCGTTGGAGACGATGGTGAGGTTGCGGGCTGCGGGGCGGACCGAGCGCACGGGCTTGCGCATGCCGCGGCGGATCTGCGCGGAGTCCATGCCAAGTTCCGTCATGGTGCGGCTCAGCGTGTTGCGGTGCATGCCGAGTTCCTCGGCTGCCTTGCACTGGTTGCCGCGATGGTGCGCGAGCACTTCATGCAGAAAACGCTTCTTGAACTCGCGGACGGCGTCGGCGTAGGCCATGCCCGATGCATGCATCTGAGAGACGAGGATATCGAGATCGCGTTTCACTAGGGCGAGGTTACCTTGCTTTCGTTGGCTTCAGACTCAGTTTGCGACGTGGAGTCCGATTTGATCCAGCCCGGCTCTTTGTGCTTGAGCGAATCCAGCGCGCTCACCAGCCGGTGCTCGAGGTCATCGGGCATGACGAAGGATAGCGCATGATCGGCGTGAAGAAAATACGGTGCGAGCACAGAAGTTTTCAGCCAGGCCGATGCGGGCAGAAAGACGGCCAGAGCGAGCAGCAGGGCAACCCCGAGCGCCAGTCCGCGGAGGAGCCCAAAGACGCCGCCAACCACACGATCCGCAAAGCCCAGCCCCACCGCATCCGCCGAGCGCCGCAAGGCCTTGCCGATCAGCGCGGCGACGAGCATCACCAGGAAAATAATCAGCAGAAACCCGAACATCTGCGCCAATTGCGGGGAATTGACCAGGCTGAGGAGGTAGAGGGAGACCCACTGGAAGTTCCAGCAGGCGAGCAGGAAGCCCACGCACAGTCCCACCAGGGCGCAGGCTTCGCGAAAGAAGCCGCGCCACATCGCACGTACTGTCGAGTGAACGAACAGCAGTGCGAGCATCCAGTCCAACGGGTTGAACTCGGTAACGGTTCCCATAGAGCGCGTGGTCTGTTTCTGAGAGTACTGCGATTTTTGGAAGTTTCAGTGACCAGAAGCACGGGGAGAAGCTGAAGAGGCAAGAGCCAAGCGCGCCAGCAGTCGCTCTTCCATTCCGGGAAGCATGCCGTTCCAGACGCCCCAGTCGTGGTCTCCGGGCACAATGACGAAGCGATGTGCGAATCCGCGCTGGGCCAGAAGCGAGGCAAAGGCCTTGTTCGAGGGCAGCAATACGTCGTGTTCCGCGCAACTAAGATCGAAGTATGGGGCGTCGGCCGGCGGGAGGTTGCGAGCGAGGCGGTAGGGGTCGTTTTCTCTGCGCACGGCGCTTCCGCGCGGGCCGAAGATGCGGCGGTAGCCCAGGGACTCGCGCGGCGCGCGCCAGCGGAAGTGCCGGTCGGAGAGGTCCATCGCCGAGCTGAGGCCGACGACGTAGCTGAAGAGCTCCGGATGCTTGAGGCCGTAGAGGGTGGCGGCGAAGCCTCCGCGCGAGTTGCCTACGATGGCGGTGTGGGCGCGGTCCTTCGCGGCAGAAGGGAAGTGCTCGTGCACTGCGGGGATCAATTCCTGGAAGAAGAAGTCTTCGTAGCGGTGGCCGCGGGCGTCGTTGACGTAGTACGTGTGCAGGCCGTCGGGCATGACGAGCAGCACATTGTGCGCGGCGAACTCTGCGATGGGCGTCTCGTTGGTCCAGTTGCGGTAGTCTTCGCCTGCCCCGTGCAGGATGTAGACGACCGGCAGAGGCTTGCCGGGGTCGATTTGTGCGGGCGCGATGATGCGCACCGGGACGTCGTGGCCAAGGATGGCGGAGTGCAGGTTTAGGTCGGTCATGCGGGCATCGGCAGGGACGCGAGGATGATCGCCGGCGACCGGCAGAGGCGCCCTGCAGCCCAGCGCGAAGAGTAGGCACAGGATCGCGAAAGCAGACCAGACTCGCATCAGCGTGCCTGCATGATCGCGTCTTGCCGGGTCGCTGACAAGAGAAATGTAGGGCGAGCAAGGCGAATACGTCGCCAAGCAACGAAAGATTTCTTTCGTACTCAGGGAATAGAAAGCGCGCTGCTCAGTTTTCGTAGGCACACCTCATGGGTGTCTACGACAATTCCAGGTTTTCTGACGGCAAGGAGCAACGCTGCAATGCACGAGCATTCCCCGAACGATCTTTCTCCGCGAGAGGATACCGTCAGTCCAGACGGCGTGGACCGTCGCGGCTTCTTGAAATGCATGGCCTGGGCCGGCACAGGGCTGGTATGGAGCTTCGCCGGCGGCGTGCCGGTCTCGCATCTCTTCGGGCAGGAGCCGAAGAGCGCGAAGCCGTCCGACTTTCGATTCGTGCAGATCAGCGACAGCCACCTCGGCTTCAGCAAGCCGGCGAACACGGACGTCGCAGCAACGCTGCAGTTGGCTCTTGCGCGCATCGATGCCTTGCCCACCGCGCCGGAGTTCGTGCTCCATACCGGCGACCTGACGCATACGTCCAGTCCCGAGGAGTTCGATGCCCTGGCGCAGATCCTGGGTAGCAAGCGCCAGGTCTTCTACGTGCCCGGCGAGCACGATACCTCCGTCGACGATGGGAAGCTCTACCTGGAGCGCTTCGGCAAGGGGAGCAAGGGAAGCGGATGGTACAGCTTCGACCACAAGGGCGTGCACTTCATCGCGCTGGTGAACGTGGTGCAGCTGGAAGGCATGGGCCGCCTTGGAGCGGAGCAGATCGCCTGGCTGAAGCAGGACGTTGCAGGCCTGAAGAGCAGCACACCCATCGTCGTCTTCGCGCACATCCCGCTGTGGAGTGTGTACCCGGAGTGGGGCTGGGGCACAACGGATAGTGAACAAGCGTTGGCCATGCTCAAGCGCTTTGGCTCAGTCACCGTGCTAAACGGACACATTCATCAGGTTATGCAGAAGGTGGAAGGCAACGTTGCATTCCATACGGCGATGTCGACAGCGTTCCCGCAGCCCGCACCGGGAACAGCTCCCTCGCCCGGGCCGATGAAGGTTCCTGCGGAGCGCCTGCAAAGCGTACTCGGGATCACGGAGGTGCAGTTTGTGCCGCAGCATCACTCCCTGGCGATCGTGGATGCGACGCTGGCGGAACCTGTCAGCGGGGGCCGGGAATGAAGCCTTACCGCTGGTTGTTGCTTCTGTCCGCGCTGAGGCTCTCTCTGGCCTCGACCTGCATGATGGCTGCGGCGCCCGCGTCTCCGGAGAAGCCTGGTGCGGGCAAGCAGCTCTTTGAGCGCCGCTGTACCGGCTGTCATTCGCTCGATCAGGACAAGGAAGGCCCCCGGCTGCGTACGGTGTATGGGCGCAAGGCGGGCAGCGTCCCCACGTTCGCCTACTCCGACGCTCTTAGGTCAGCACAGTGGACGTGGGACGATGCTGCGCTCGATCGCTGGCTCAAGAGCACGAACTCGGTGGCGCCGGGCAATAACATGGAGTTTCGGGTGGTGAGTGCTGAGGAACGCGCGGCGATCATTGGTTTCCTCAAGTCCGCGGCGCAGAGGTAAAGTCGGGCGAAGGGGCTCACAGGGAGCGCGATGGAACCGAGGTTCTTCGAACAGCTGGCGATGCCGCTGTTCGGGCAGTTGTATAACTTCGCTCACTGGCTTACCGGCGACCGCGCGGATGCCGAGGATCTGGTGCAGGAGACCTACGCGAAGGCGTTGAAGGGATTCCATTCCTTCAACGATGGCACGGACCTTCGCGCGTGGATGTACCGAATCCTGCGCAACACCTTCCTCACCTCGCGCAGCGGGCTCGCGGCGCAGCGGACTTCGTTTCTGGAAGATGAGCTGGAGGGACAGGAGCCTGCCTCACCGGATCTGACTCCGGAGCTTGAATTGTTGCGGCAGGAAGGCCGCGCGACCGTGGAGGCCGCGCTTGCCGTGCTGCCTGTGGTCTATCGCGAGGTCTTGTTGCTTTGCGAGATGGATGAGATGAGCTATCGAGAGATCGCTGAGGTGCTCGGCGTGCCCATCGGGACGGTGATGTCGAGGCTGTCGCGGGCCCGCGCCATGATGCGCAAGACGCTGAGAGAAGAGGAGGCGCGATGACGGACTGCGATCTCGATGCGATGAGGCTGGGAGCCTATCTTGATGGCGAGCTGCAGGAGGAAGAGGCTGCTGAAGTGCAGCGTCACATTGCAGGATGTCCCGCTTGTGCCGCAGCGGTGGCAGAGCAGATAGCGCTCAAGCGCAGCCTGCGCGCGGCGAGACACTCGTACGCTCCCAACATGGAGTTTCGCGCAAAAGTTGTTCGCCAACTCGCAAGCCAAACGGCGGCCACTGCACCTGGCAAGCTGTTTCGTGTGTGGTGGGCGACGGCTGCTTGCTTTGCGGCCATGTTGTTGCTCGCGGTGGCGTGGAATTTGCGTATGCAGCGTGCCGATGGCCTGCGCGAAGTCGCGGATCTGCATCTGAATGCGCTCGCCAGTGCTAACCCTCTCGATGTCGTGTCGACGGATCGCCACACGGTGAAGCCCTGGTTCCAGGGCAGGATCCCGTTCTCGTTCAACCTGCCCGAGTTCGGCGGCAGTGAGTTCACCCTGCTAGGCGGCCGCGTGGCGTACCTGCACCAGCAGCCGGGGGCGCAGCTGTTTGTCGGCGTGGGGCAGCACAAGATCTCTGTGCTGATCTTTGAGGAATCTCCGCAAATGGATACGGGGTTTCCGGTGCAGGCCGGGGTTCATCCGCGGAATGCGTTCAACGTGGAGACGTGGCACTCCTCCGCGTTGCGCTTCGTGGTGATCGGCGATGCCGATCCCGCAGCTATTGGACGCCTCGGCAGCATGCTGCAGCAGGCCAATCCGTAGATCACGAAAACAGAAAGGCCGTCGCGTTGAAGTCCAACGCGACGGCCTTTCTTGGGATGTTGAGGCTCTACGCTGCAGCCTGGGCGCTGCGCGACTGATTGCCGCGGTCGCGTCCGCCGAGGGAGACGGATACGATGCGCGACACGCCGGGCTCCTGCATGGTGACGCCGAACATGACGTCGGCCTGCTCCATGGTGCGCTTGGAGTGGGTGATGACGACGAACTGGGTATTCTCGCTCATCTCTGCGATGAGACGGGCGAAGCGGCCCACGTTGGTCTCGTCGAGCGGAGCGTCGACTTCGTCCAGTACACAGAATGGTGCGGGCTGGAACTGGAAGATGCCGACCAGCAGCGAGAGTGCGGTGAGCGTCTTCTCTCCGCCCGAGAGCAGGAGCACGTTTTGCAGCTTCTTGCCTGGCGGCGACGCGATGATGTCGATGCCGCTCTCGGCCGAGTTGGCTTCGTCGGTGAGGCGCATCATGGCCTGACCGCCGCCGAAGAGCTTGGTGAACGTCGTCGAGAAGTTCGCGTTGATGAGGTGGAAGGCGTGATCGAACTTGTCCTTCGAGACGTCGTCGATCTCTTTGATGGAGGCCTGCGTGTTCTCGATGGCCTCCATGAGGTCCTTGCGTTGGGTCTCGAGGAAGGTGTGGCGCTCTGAGACCTCGTGGTACTCCTCGAGGGCCATCATGTTCACCGGGCCCATGGCCTCGAGGCGCTGCTTGAGGGCACGTGCGGCTTCGTCTTCGATGTGCAACGCGTCGCCTTCGATGCGCTCGATGGTGGCGTCTTCCCGCAGAGAGATTGCCTCGACGGAGAGGTCGTTCACGCAGGTGGCTTCGAGATGCTCGATGTCGGAGGCGAGCTTGGCGGACTTCGCGGAGAGGGCAGCGCGCTGCTCGCGGAGGGTTTCGGTGTCGTGGCGCAGGGCGCGGAGCTTGGCATCGAGTTCGGCGATCTGAGCACGCAGCGTGGAGGCTTCGGCGGAGAGCGTCTCGCCTTCGGCGATGGCTTGCGCGCGCATCTCGGCGAGCTCGGTGTGGCGACCGCCGAGCGAGGCGAGCTCTTCTTCGCGCTGCAGCTTCTCGGCTGCGGCGGAGGCCAGCTGCGACTGCATCTGCGCGATGCGCTGCTGCTGCGACTGGAAGAGGCGGTTGGTCTGCTCGAAATTGGCGTTGGCGTTGCGGCGGCGTTCTTCGAGGCCGGCGAGGGCGGCGGTTGCGGCAGAGGCAGAGGCCTGCTGCTCTTCGCGGGCGGCGCGCAGGCTGGCGATGTTGGCGGCGAGCTCGGCGAGCTGGGCCTCGATCGACGAGCGCTCGGCTTCGTGCGCGGAGGCCTCTTCGCGCTTGCGGGCGATGAGGTCGAGCCGCTGCTGGCGCTGGTCTTTGTTGCGCCCTGCGGCGAGCTGCCACTCCTGCAGGCGGCGCTCGATGCGCGCTGCTTCGGACTCCATCTGGCGCAGCGCAGCGCCAGTGTTGGCGCTCTCGCGCTCGGCGTCGCGGCGCTCGGCGTTCTTGGCTTCGAGCGTCGACTGCAGCTCGGCGATCTCGCGTGCGAGAGCTGCGGTTGCAAGCTCGTTCTGCGAGAGCTCGGCCTCTACGGCCTGCAGCTTCTTCTCGATCTCGGCGAGTTCGCGCTTGAGGGCGAGCGGACCCTGCTTGTTGATGCGGCCGCCGGTCACCGTGACGTTGTGGAAGGTCTCGCCGGAGGGCGAGAGGAAGAAGCTCTGCGGGTTGGAGAGCGCGAGCGAGCGGGCGGTGGCGTCATCAGGAGCGATGAAGCCTTCGCGCAGGCGGGGCAGGATGACTTCGAGCGACTTGCCGAAGCCGTCGCGCACGCGGATGCAATCCTTGAGCGCGACGACGCCCTCGTGATTCGTCGTGGCGGACGACATGCCCTCGGACATGGGGAAGTCGGCCTGCGCGTCGTTAGGATGGACGAGGAAGGTGGCGCGGCCGGTCACGTCGGACTGCAGCATGCGCATGCCTTCGTTGGCGGCGTCCCAGCTCTTGACGACGATGAAGTTGAGCTCGTCGCGGAGGAACTCATCGACGACCTGCTCGTAACGGCCATCGACTTCGAGGAAGTCGGCGAGCGTGCCGACGGGCGAGAGTGTAGAGCCCTTGGCCTGAGCCCGGAAGATGTTGCGCACGGTGTCGGTGGAGTAGCTGTGCTCGCGGATGAGGGCTTCGAGCGAGCCGCGCTTGCCCAGCAGCGTGGCGACCTCGGCGCGCAGCTCATTGCCGCGGCGGCGCGACTGCTGCTCGGCGGCGCGCTTCTCTTCGAGCTGACGGCGGTTGTCGGCCATCTCGCTCTCCAGAGACTTCAGCCGTTCGGTGACGCTCTCGAAGGTCATCTTCACCTGGCCGCGCTGGTGGCCAAGCTGCTCAAGCTCCTGGCGCGCGGCGCTGGACTCGGACTCGAGGCGCGCGTTCTCCTGCTCAAGGTTGGCGAGGGCAGCTTCGGCCTGCGCGATCTCGTTGGAGGCCTGCGAGGCGCGCTGCATGGCGCGGACGGAGTTCTGCCGCTGCTGCTCAACGAGGGCTTCAGCAGCGAGCACCTTGCGCGTGGCATCCTGCGCGGCGGCCTGCTGGGCCTGCACACTCTCGCGATGCGAGCCTGCCTCTTCGGTGGCATTGGCGAGGAAGCTGCGATGCTCTTCGAGCTCCCCGGCCAGCTGTTCCAGTTGCGCTCGAGCCTGGGCGAGGTCGTCGTTGCCGCCCTCGATGCGATTTTCGAGCTCGGCGATGCGATCGTTGTTGGAGGTCGTGCGCGCCGTGATGCGCTCGAGCTCGATGGAAGACTGGCTGGCGCGAGAGCCGGCGCCGCGGATATTCTCGTCGAGCTCATAGCCGCGGGTCACACCGGCGGTGTGCTCGGCGTCCATGGTTTCGAGCTCAGCGGCCTGCGCGTCGATCAACTCAGCGAGGCGTGCGATCTCGGTGGAGGCAGCGGTCTGCTCGGCGTCCATCTGGGTGAGGCGGCTGGCGAGGACGACGCGCAGCTTGCCGCGGAGCTCGTCGCGGATGGCGCCATAGCGCTCAGCTTTGGCGGCCTGGCGCTTCAGCGAACCCATCTGCCGGGTGACTTCCTCGAAGATGTCGTTGACGCGAGCGAGGTTCTGTTTCGCGCTCTCCAGCCGCAGTTCGGCGAGGCGCTTCTTGGTCTTGAAGCGGGTGATGCCGGCGGCCTCTTCGATGATGGCGCGGCGGTCGAGGGGCTTGGAGCTGAGCAGCTGGCCGATGCGCTCCTGGCCGATCATGGCGTAGCTTTCGCCGCCCAGGCCGGTGCCCATGAAAATGTCCTGGATGTCGCGCAGGCGGCAGATCTTGCCGTTGAGCAGGTACTCGCTCTCGCCGGAGCGGAAGAGGCGGCGGGTGATGGTGATTTCGCCGGCGCGGACGGGCGTGCGGCCGAACTTGCGGCGGCGAATCTTGAGGACGACGTTGCCACTGGCGGCTTCGACGCTGGCCTGGGCGTTGGGCTCCGCGGCAACTTCGGTAGCCGGGACAGGGGAGTCGCCTTCGATGTGCTTCTTCTTCGGGGCTTCGGTCTCGTAGACCTGACCGGGCTGGGCATCGAGGACGGCGGCCTCGGTTTCGGCGGCGATCTCCGCGCGCAGCTGGGACTCGTCCCAGTCGCCCAGGGTCTCGGTCTTTTCGAGTTTCTCAGTCTCGTCGCCGACGAAGTCGAGCTCGCCTTCGGCTAACGTCTGACCGTCGTAGACGTCTGGATCAACCAAGGTGAGGGAGACCTCGGCCATGCCTGTGGGCTTGCGGTCGCGCGTTCCGGCGAAGATGACGTCTTCCATCTTGATGCCGCGGAGGCTCTTGGCCGACTGCTCGCCGAGCACCCAGGTGATCGCATCCGAGATGTTCGATTTGCCGCAGCCGTTCGGACCCACCACGGCGGCGATGCCTTGCCCGGCGAGCTGCACTTCGGTGCGATCGCAGAAGGACTTGAAACCGAGAATCTGGACTTTTTTCAGCTTGAGCAAGAGTGCAAATCCCCTAGAGACATCGGAACATTCGGACGGTCCACGCGTTCCGTCGCTAGATCGCATCCTATGGTCGGGAATGCCCAGAGACAATGGTTTGGGGCGATATGTTGTGGATAAGACGTACCGCTTCGGCAGGCGTTGTCAACGTTGCCCTACACATGGTGCATCTCATGGAATGGGAAGCTGGGCCCGAACATCGAAAGCGGAGCGCTGAAGTGATGCATGATGACCCTCTCAGGCGAGCCAGGGGACGTGACCGCAGGGAGGCTTTGGGAAATGATGTCGCCATGGAGGTTGCGAAAATTCCGAACCGGTTTCTATAATTCGCGCATCCCCTCGCTGAACTCGCGCCGGTGGGTGGGGCGCATCCGCTCACACGATTCGGTGTGCGCATCTCTCGTTATCTTGCAAAGCTGATACCCTCCTCGAAGGAGCACTCTCTATGAAGAAGGTCGTACTTGCTTCACTGCTGGCAATCGCCGGTGCAGCGTACCTGCCGCCGATGATGGCGGCTCAGCAACCGGCAGGTGGAGCCGGATCGATCCAGATGTCGCAGGATGAATATGCGGCATACAACAACGCGAACACGCAGACGACACCGGCGGCCAAGGCCCAGGCTTTTGAAGCCTACCTGACGGCATACCCGAAGTCTGGCGTGAAGGCGGATGTGCTCAACCAGCTGCTTTACCTTTACAGCCAGATCCCGGACAAGGCGAAGACCCTTGATGCGGCGGATCGTCTGCTTCAGGTAGACCCTAACAATCTGCGCGCCCTGACCTTCGAGGTCTACTTCCGCCGAGCTGACGCCGATGCATTGACGGATCCTGCTGCCAAGCAGGCCGCCCTGGACAAGGTGGCTGGCTATGCGCAGACCGGTCTGAACGCTACCGCTCCAACTGGTACCACTGCAGACGACTTCAAGAAGTTGAAGGATGCGGCGATGCCGACCTTCGAGTCTGCCGTCGCCGATGATGACCTGGCGAAGAAGGACAATGCCAGCGCCATTACGGCTCTGAAGACGGAGCTGGCAGCCAACGAGCCGGCAACCCACACGCCGGGCCCGGTGCTGCAGGACGTCTTCGTGCTGGCGCAGGCGTACTACACCTCCACCCCGCCCGACTACCTGAACTGCGCCTGGTACGCGACCCGCGCTGCGGCCTTCGCGCAGCAGTTCGCTGCGCAGATTACGCCACTGGCCACGTATTGCTACAAGAAGTACCACGGCACGGCGGACGGCTACGCTTCTCTGCAGGCCATGGTGCAGACGCAGCTCGATCCTCCAGCGGACCTCGGCACGAAGATCACTCCGGCTCCCAAGCCCGAGGACATCGTGTCGCAGACCATCGCCTCGACCCCGGATCTGGCCACGCTGGCTCTGTCGGACAAGGAGTTCATTCTCCAGTACGGTAAGCAGTCTGACGCGGACAAGGTGTTCGATACGATCAAGGGCAAGAGCGTGGAGATCCCGGGTGCTGTGGTGATCGCGGCAACGGCGGATCAGCTCCAGCTCGCGGTCTCGGACGACAGTGTGCAGGCGAAGACTGCGGACTTCACCGTGGCGATGAAGGCTCCGATCCCGGACAAGGATCTGCCGAAGGTTGGCGACAAGGTGACAATCGATGGCACCTATGCCAGCTACACCCAGAAGCCGCTGATGATCAACATGAGCGATGGCGCTCTGGTGCTGCCGAAGAAGGCTGCCCCGGTACGCCGCGCTCCGGCCCGCAAGCACTAAGCAATACTCTTCACCTCGCGTTCGCGAGAACGCAAACAGCAACGGCCTCCCGAGTGGGAGGCCGTTGCTGTTTGGTGCTGGAGTCAACGGCCGCCTACGCCCATTGTGAATCGGGCAGGTTGACCACGATCGGAGTTGCGGTGCTGCGCACGACGACCCAGCGGAAGGGAAGAGTCGCGGAGGGGTTGAGCTCCTGGTGGATGAGCCACGCGGGGACATGCAGGAAGTCTCCGGAACGCACGGTGGCCTGGTGCTCGCCGCGTTCGCCCCAGCGGACCAGGGCCTCGCCTTCGAGCACGTAGACGACGGTCTCCTGATCGCCGTGATGATGGATTCCGGTGCTCGCGCCTGGCTCGACCTCGAACATGCCGGCCCACAGGCCGCTAACGCCGTCTGCGGCGTCGAAGGCGGCCCAGCGCTGCGAGCCGGAGGTCTGCGCGGTGGCAGTGCTCAGGGCTTCGTGGGGAACGATGGTGATGGCTGAGGGCTTCGCTTCACTCATGCTGTAGTGGATGCTCGAGCGCCAACGAAAGCTGCGGCTGTTAGGGATTGAGCAGGTTCACGAACAGCCGGAAGGCTCCGGGAACGGCCTCAGGCAACTGGCGGTAGACGGCGAAGGCGAGGTACGTCCAGCGGCCCTTACCGAGTTCGGTGGTGACGAGTCCGCCCTTCTGGGGCAGCTCTGGCTGAACGTGTTCGGTTTCGGAGCCGGGGTCGTGGACCTCGCTGAGGGCGGTGTAGTGTGCGTCCCACGAGCCCAGGAAGCCGTGCCCGCGCTCCTCGATCCAGCCGTTGAAGTCGGCGGGCGTGATCTTGTTGGGAACGCTTAGCAGGGGGGACGAGGGATCGAGCAACTGCACGGGATCGGTCTCATCGACGACCTTCTCCGCGGCGCTGCCGAGGGTCAACGGGTAGGGCGCGTCGGCCTGGGTGAACTCGGCGGTCTGGTACTGCACGACGACGTTGCCGCCGTTGCGGGCGTACTCCAGCAGAGCCTGCGTGGGAGCGCCGTGGAGGTCGGGATGGGCGTTGTAGGTGCGCACGCCGAGGACGACGGTGTCGAACTTTGCGAGCTTCGAAGGCGTGAGGTCGGCGACGGTGAGCATGGTGGGCTTCATGCCGATGGAGGCGAGCGCGGCGGGGACATCGTCGCCCGTGCCGGGGAGATAGCCGATCTGGCGCTTGTCTGCTGGCGGCAGCTTCAGGTCGACGGGGACGATGCGGTCGGTCGCGGGCACGAAGAAGTTCGTGCGCGGCAGGTCGCCATAGCCTATGGGGCGGTAGCCTTCGGTGAAGTGGGCCCCGCTGGCGTCAGTGGTCTCACCCGTCAGGGTTGCGGGATGTCCCAGTGACGTCGGGGCAGTGACCTGAAAAAGCACCTCCCCGGGGGACGCCGTGTCGCTGGTGGCCAGGGTAGATTTCCAGCCTATGGGAGCTTCCAGCTTTGGTTTCATCCCGGCGGACGACGGGCGAATCATCATGGATAGCCGCAGCATACGGTCGCCTTCGGGGAGCACCTGCGCATGAACGGGCATGCCGTTGCTGGACAGGGAGACGCTGGCGTGGGGAACGATCTGCACGGGCTGGTTGCCGGCGTGCACCACGCGAGCCAGCTCGATCTCCTCGCCGCGGTACCCGATGACCTCGTGCGCGACCAGTGCGGGCGGAGTGGCTGCGGCGTCGCGCAGGCTTGCATCGCGAAGCTTGTACACCGGTTGCTCGATGTCGTCGCGGTAGAAATAAGGCCGCGTGATCGTCATGGTCTCGGCTGCAGGAAGCGTGAGTGTGTGCTGATCGGGGTGATCCAGCCCGAAGGGACGTCCTGTGCGTTTGTCCTCCTCGGTAACGGACTCGCCGCCTTGCGCTGTGGTGACGTGGGACTTGACTGCCTTCAGCGATTCCTCCGAGCGCGTGGTGGCGCGGACGGTGACCTTCACCGCGACGCCGGTGTCGAGATCGGCCTCCGCAGTCGTCGCAT
Organism: Bryocella sp.; assembly: GCF_058498515.1. Taxonomy (NCBI): domain Bacteria; kingdom Pseudomonadati; phylum Acidobacteriota; class Terriglobia; order Terriglobales; family Acidobacteriaceae; genus Bryocella; species Bryocella sp. Next base: position 241,069 of record NZ_JBMHYI010000024.1, on the reverse strand, counting down.
CGAGCGTGATGCCCAGCGAGAGCGCCAGCGCATCGTTCAGCTGCGTGCGCTTCACGCGCAGCTCGTGCAGCAGCTCGGCGCGTGGCGATGCCGCGATCTGCTCGGTACCTTCGACGCGGCTGATCAGCGCATCCACGCGGCTGCCGGCCTCGGCGAGCGTGGGGGCGATGGCGGCAGGTGTTTCGGGATTGAAGTGGTATGTTGCGTTCTCGATGAGCGCCTGAATCTGGCGCAGGGCTTCGGCGAGGAAGGGCGGAGCACTGGGGGCTACCGAGCCGATGCCGCGGACCGAGGTGTCGACGCCGTCGAAGAACGTGTCCTCGACGAGCTTCTGGCGGGCTGGCGGAAGCGCCGTGCCGTAGCGGTGATAGCCGATATCGAGGACCCCCGGCGGTGGAACGCGGACACCTGGGCCAACCTGCGACCTCTGCAGCCCGAGTCCCTGGCGGGCGAACTGCACGTAGCTGACGAAGGGTTCCTTCGCTGGGTAGTTGCCGAGCAGGGGATCGGTGGCGCCTTCATGCACGATGACGTCGGTGGTCGGCGGCTGGTCGGTGACCTCGCCGGTGACGTAGTTGGTGAAGCGCGCGGGGATGTACTGGCCCGTGGCGTAGTCGAAGAGGCCTTTGTCCGTGATAGCAGCGCGTGGCACACGGGCATAGACCTTGAGCGGCTGCCAGGGGAGGATGCCTTCGCGCTCCATCTCGGGAAAGACCTTGGGATCACCGGCGGCCTTGAAGGCCTCCTGCGCGATCTCGCCCGAGACCTGGTGTTGGCCGTGGCCGTCGGTGACGCCGCCGACGAAGACAGCGGCGATGACCAGCGGACGGAAGATGCGGACAGCGCGCACGGCGTCGTAGAGCACGCGCTCGTGGCCCCACTTGGCGAAGGCCTCTTCCTTGGTCTTGGAGAAGCCGAAGTCAACCTCAGTGCCGAACATCTGCGTCACGCCGAGGTAACGGTCGGCGGAGAGCAGTTCCTGCGTGCGGAGAAGGCCAAGCGCGTCCTCGAAGTCGCCGGTCATGGCGTTCTGTCCGCCCTCACCGCGCGTGAGCGTGAGCATGCCGACGCGGCCGCCGAGCCCGCGGGAGACGTAGGTGAGCATGCCACCATCTTCGTCGTCGGGATGCGCGACGATGAGCAGCAGGGAGGCGCGCGTGTTCAGGCGGCGCAGCATCTGCTGCAGGCCCTGCGAGCCAAGGTCGATAGGGAGCTCGCGACCGTTGAGGGCGGCAGGGCGCTCGCCGGCGAGGTTGGCCGGGTCGGCAAAGGTCGTGGGTGCCTGCGCATAGGCTTTGAGGGCCGGCGTCACGGCGGACGCGGCAAGGGTGGCCATCAGGGCCAGGGGCGCGAGTCGTTGCATGGGATTAGCTTCGCACAGGCGGCTGGACTTCCGCCCGGCTCGTCCACTGCGCCCCAAGTGGAGATGCGCCGTCGTCATTCCTGGGGCGGGTGGGGCGGTGCACCGAGCAAATGTCATCGAATTGTCGCTCAAGGGTCATTGTTTCTGCGGCGCGGTGAGTCGATGCATCCGTTGGGCGGGCCGCAGCGTAGATTGAATGGGGATTGCTTTGTAACCTAAAGAAGCCCCACGACTCTTATGTACTGGAGGGAGACCCCGTGCTCCTGAAGTTTGGTAAGCAGATTCCCTCGTCCGAGATCACCTCGAAGGAAGCCTACGAGGGCTTTAGCGCGGAGCGCCGCCGTTTCCTGAGCGGAGCCGCGGCGATGGGGGTTGCTGCTGCCGCAGGCGCGCTCCTGCCTGACGCTGCGATTGCCGCGCCGACGCAAACGTTGACCAAGCTCAACACCGTGGCGAGCAAGTACACGGTGAACGATGCGACGACGCCTGAGCCCAAGGCGCAGAGCTATAACAACTTCTACGAGTTCGGCGAAGACAAGTCCGACCCGGCGAAGAATGCGTACAAGATGCCGGTGCGCCCGTGGACGATCAAAGTCGAGGGCCTGGTGAAGCAGCCGATGACGCTGGATATCGACAAGCTGCTGACCTACCGCCCGCTGGAACAGCGCGTGTATCGTTTCCGCTGCGTCGAGGCGTGGTCGATGGTGATTCCATGGGACGGTTATCCGCTCGCCGAGCTGATCAAGCTGGTGAACCCACTGCCCAGCGCGAAGTTCGTCCAGTTCCTTACGCTGAAGGACAGCAAGACGATGGTGCTGCCGTTCGGTATTCAGTTTCCGTACTCCGAGGCCCTGCGCATGGACGAGGCGATGCATCCGCTGACGCTGCTCACCTTCGGCAGCTATGGGGAGACGCTGGCGAACCAGCAGGGAGCGCCGATCCGGGTGATCGTGCCGTGGAAGTATGGCTTCAAGGGGGCGAAGTCGATTGTGAGCATTCGTTTCGTCGACAAGATGCCGCACACGACGTGGAATGACATGAACTCGGACGAGTACGGCTTCTACTCCAATGTGAATCCGAACCGCAGCCATCCACGCTGGTCGCAGGCCCGCGAGCGGTTGCTGAATTCGAACTCGATCCTGCCCAAGGTACGCGCTACCGAGATGTTCAACGGCTACAGCGAGGTCGCGAGCCTGTACAGCGGCATGGATCTGCAGAAGTACTACTAATCGAGCCAGAGAGAACTCATGCCAACGAAAGCTGTTCCCTGGATCAAGGTGGTAGTCCACGCTCTGTTGCTCACGCCGCTGGCGATGCTGCTGCGCGACTACCAGAGCGGAGCGTTAGCCAACCAGGCCGATCCCGTCAACTACATCACGCACTTCACAGGTGATTGGGCGTTGTGGATCCTGCTGATCAGCCTCACGGTGACGCCTGTGCGGCGGATCCATTCGTCGCTGGCGTGGATCATTCGCCTGCGGCGCATGATTGGGCTGTACGCGTTCTTCTACGCTTCGCTGCACCTGGCGACGTACATCTTCCTGTTTTCCGGGTATGACACGGCAACGGCGATTGACGGGCTTCGTCATGGGCAGTTGAGTGCACCCTTCCACCAGTTCGGCGTAGCTTGGCCGGCCATTCAGCAGGACATCCTCAAGCGTAAGTTCATCCAGGTGGGCTTTGCGGCATGGGTCATCCTGCTGGCGCTGACTGTGACCAGCCCGCAGCGCGTGTTGCGCTGGATGGGCGGCAAGAACTGGCAGCGGTTGCATCGGCTGGTGTATCTCGCAGCCATTGCAGCGGTGGTGCATTACTGGTGGCTGGTGAAGTCGGGCGTCACGCGGCCGTTTCCGGACACCGTGGTGCTTGCGGTGCTGTTGCTGGCCCGGATCGGCTTCTGGATCGTGAAGCGGGCCAGGACGCCGCGGGCCGCGGGCGTTACGGTCGCTGGAGTTTAGACGCATCCGGGCAACTTCATCTCCCAGAGTTGGTCTAACTTGGGTGACGAGGTGTTCAGCCATGCGCATTGCATCGAAGTTTGGGGCGGTTGCTCTGGGTGTTCTCCTGGGCGCTTCGACAGCGCATGCGCAGGACGAAACTCCTGCGCCTGATGCCGCTCAGCAGCGCGCTGCCAAGGCTTTTGTGGGCAAGGGTGTGCCACGGGCGGCGAAAAAGCCTGTCCCCACGAAACCTGCCGTGCTGACCCCGTTGAACCCTCGCGAGCGTGTCGTCCAGCTCCTCGACCGTTTCACGTTCGGGCCGCGACCGGGCGAGGTTGATCGCGTGCTCGCGCAGGGCGAGGAGGCGTGGGTTGAGCAGCAGCTGAATCCCGATGCCATCAAGGACGACGCGCTCAATCGCCGACTGGGCGCATATCTCACGATCAACATGCAGCCAGCGCAGGCGCTGGAGGTCTACCCCGACCGCCCGCAGGTGACTGCGGTGGCCGACGGCAAGGCTCCGATGCCCACAGATCCTCTGCGCGCGGCTGTGTTTGAGGTCGAGATCGCCAAGCTCAACAAGGAGCGCGACCAGAAGAAACCCGACGCCAGCGGCCAGGTGAAGCCCGAGCCCAGCGACGAAGAGAAGGCTGCGCAGAAGAAAGCTGACCAGGCCGAGGCGTCGCGCATCTTCGGAGAGCTGATTGCGATGCCCAAGGCCCAGCGGATGGACGCTGTAATCAAGATGCCGGTCGAGAACCGCATTGTGCTCACGGCCAATGGCAACCTGCCGGGCGACCAGCGCAACCTGCTGATCAATGATTTCAATCCGAAGGAGCGCGCAGCGTTCTATGCCATGAGCGGGCAGGTGAGCTCGTCGTACAACATTGGCCGTGAGCTGGGCGAGGCCCGCTTCCTGCGTGACATCCTCACCGAGCGCCAGATGCAGCAGGTGATGTCGGACTTCTGGTTCAACCATTTCAACATTTACGCGCCCAAGGATTCCGACCAGTGGTACACGACGAGCTATGAGCGCGATGTGATCCGGCGGCATGCGCTGGACACGTTCCCCAAGCTGCTGGCCGCGACGGCAACCTCTCCGGCGATGATGGTCTACCTCGACAACTGGCTTTCGATCGGTCCGGACTCGCTGGCGAATGGCGTGAACCCGGCGAACCCGAAGTCGAGGAAGGGCAACAAAGGGCTGAACGAGAACTACGGCCGCGAGGTGATGGAGCTGCATACCGTGGGCGTCAACGGCGGCTACTCGCAGGCGGATGTGACCGCACTGGCGGCGATCCTGACCGGCTGGGGTGTGGACAATGTGCAGAAGGGCAGCAGCTTTCTGTTCGATCCCAAACGCCATGAGCCTGGCCTCAAGGTGTGGCTCGGCTATGTGATCGACGATCACGGCAAGGCGCATAAACTCGGGCCTAACGAGAAGTACGCCTCGACGTTCGGGCAGGGAATGCCGCTTGAGGAGGCCGCGACTGCCGACAGCATGAAGCAGGGAATCACGGCGCTGAACATCCTTGCGATGAGCCCGCAGACCGCGCGCTTCATCAGCACCAAGCTGGCGCAGTACTTTGTCGCGGACAATCCTCCGCCAGCGCTGGTGGACCGGCTGACAGCGACCTATCTGCAGAGCGGCGGCGACATCAAGACGATGCTGCGGGCCATCATTACATCGCCGGAGTTCAATTCGCGGCAGTACTTCCACAACAAGGTGAAGACGCCGGAGGAGTTCCTGGCGTCGGCGTTCCGCACGTCGGCCACGGACCCGCAGAACCCCGGAGCGTTGGTAAACACGGTTCGCACCATGGGCATGCCGCTGTACAACGCGCTGCCGCCCACGGGTTACTACCTGACCGCCGACCAGTGGATGAACACGACCGCGCTGGTCGACCGGCTGAACTTTGCCTACCAGCTGACCAACGGCAAGTACTCGAACCAGAAGTTCGACGCTCCGAATGTCCTGGCAATGGGTCTGCTGACACCGTCAAGTGCGGAGGAGTTCGGGCACGTGGGAGCTGCCAAGCCGGTAGGTCGAGTTGCGCCTGCGTCGGACGCCGCACCGCTCGCTGCTGCTCCGAAGCTGATGGGGGTCGCAGCAAAGGCCGACGGCACTGCGACGGACAATGTCGCGTCGAAGCCAGCCGCCCCCGGGCCGGCTCTTCCGTTATCCCTGGGAGTGAAGGTTGCCATGCATGTGCTCGAGGCGACGATGATCGGTTCTCCGGTCAGCCCGCAGACTAACCAGCTCATCGAGCAGCAGCTTGTGGCTGAGCCCGCCAACGCAAGCCCTGCCGACACACTAAATCTGCTCACGGCGCTGGTGATGGGCTCGCCGGATTTCCAGCTGCGCTGATCGTGTTCCTGGCTGGCTACTCGGCGAGTTCCTCATCGAGGAACAAGTCCCCGGACTCTAGCACCAGCTCCAGCGCGGCGTCCGGGTCGCAGGCGGCGACGGGCGCGAAGGTCCTGCGGTGCAGCGGAGTGGGGCCGTGCTCGGCGAGGGCCTTGCGGTGCTCGGGGGTGGCGTAGCCTTTGTGGTTGGCCAGACCGTACTGCGGATACTGCACGTGCATCTCGCGGACCATGGCGTCGCGGAAGACCTTCGCGACGACCGAGGCCGCGGCAATCGACAGGCAGAGCGCGTCGCCGTAGTAGAGCTTGGTCTGCGCGCAGGGGTGGTCGATCAGCATCGCGTCCAGGATGAGGTGGTCGGGCTCCGGGTTGAGCTGGTTCACGGCGTCGAGCATGGCCATGCGCGAGGCCTGGTAGATGTTCACGCGATCGATGGTCTCAGCGTCTACCGCTGCTACGCCGATGGCGAGGGCCATGGAGCGGATCTTGCGGTCGAGCTTCTCGCGCTGCTCACGATCCAGTTGCTTGGAGTCGGTCAGGCCCATGCGGCTGAGCACACCGATCTTCTCCGGCAGAATGACCGCTGCGGCCACGACGGGGCCGAAGAGCGCACCGCGGCCTACCTCGTCCACCCCGGCGATGATGCGGTAGCCGTGATAGCGCAGGGCCTCCTCGGGCGCGTTGGAGCACACCAGCTGGCGCAGCATCTGCTGCTTGGCGGTGGCCTTGGTGACGCCGGTCGGGATCGGGATGCGGAAGAGGGAGCCCATGACTTTCGGTCGAGCGGATGTCGCCGGAACCGGCGATTGCGCTCTGTCCAAGTCTAGTCGAGCCCAATGTGCATTCAGAAGCTGCAGGAGAGAGCGTCGCGAAGCGATTCTGTACACGGTTTCAACACGCGAGCAAGGTATCCTTGCGCCGTCAGCCGACTTGCGGGGACTGATTGGGCGGGAACTCGCCGCCGATCAGTCCGTGCCCGCAGGCAGGCGGGGAGACATGATGCGCACGTTGAACGTCCGTTGGCGAGTGGGAATGGCGGCGATACTGGCCGCGGGGAACGTGGTGGCCTTTGCTCAGGGACCGGCAACGGCGCCGGGAGCCTCGGCGACTCCACAGGTTGCGGCACCGGGGGCCTCTGCGCCATCTACTTCCAGCCCGGAGGCTACTGCTCCGGAGGGTCAGAAGCCCAAGCCCGAAGAGAAGAAGCACAAAGGCAAGGAGCCCTACACCGGCCCGACCGAGGTCGTGCTGCTGCCTCCCAGCCCGATGCTCGACGACGACGGCAAGCAGCGGCTCGATCCCGACGGCAAACCGATGTTCAACCCTCCCGTTGCCCAGCAGCGTGACAAGAAGGGCCACCCGGTCTTCGACGACAAGGGCAAGCCGGTCTTCCAGACGTCAACCGAGCTTGGCTACGACGAGAAGGGCCACAAGATCAAAGCGAAGAAGGAGAAGGAGCCGAAGAAGACTCCGGTCTCCATCGCGCGTGGCACCTTCACGGTGGACGGTGTGATCGGCAAGGCAGCGCTGAACTACGATATCGCCGACCTCAAGTACCTCTACTTCTACGTTCCGGGCGAGGGAGTGGTGGTCGTCTCGAACACGCCGTTTGCCGGGGCGCGGGAGCAGAAGGACGCTTTCAGCGAGACTTCGCTGAAGGTGAACGTTGACGGGCACACGCTGGAACTCGCCAGCGAAAAGCGCCTGCTCGGGAAGAAGCAGGAGAGCGCGTTCGTGCTGGTGGATCGCGACTACAAGCTGCCCTCGAAGTTTCCGGTGGTGGGTTATGGGACGCTGCGCAAGCCGCCGTACGCCTGGCCGGGCGCCAAGCTGAGCGAGGCGTTGAAGGGGCCGGTGCAGCCTCCTCCAGTTCCTGTGGACCTGCGCCCGACGTTGGCGAAACAGAAGTGTCCGGCAGGACAGGTTCCGGGGCCAGCCAACAGCAAGGGCGAGACGCCGTGCGTTCTGGCGGTGAAGCCGATTCCTGCGCCGGCGACTCCTCCGCAGGCGCACTGAAGGGTTGGGGTCGTCTCGTCGTCGAAGCCGGTTAAGCAAAGAGGCGATCCCTTGCGGGATCGCCTCTCTTGTTCCTTGTGTCTTGCCGGCCGCGATTGCGGCAGGGGACTAAGCCTTGCGATCGACCTCGCGCAGACGAGCGGCCTTGCCGCGGAGACCACGCAGGTAGAAGAGCTTCGAACGCCGCACACGGTAGCTGCGGACCTTCTCGACCTTGTCAACGACCTTGGAGTTGTAAGGGAAGATGCGCTCGACGCCCTGGCCGAAACTCATCTTGCGAACGGTGAAGCAGCCATGGGGGCCCTTCTTGCATGCGATGACCATGCCCTCGAACGCCTGCAGACGCTCCTTGTCACCTTCCTTGATCTTCACCTGCACGCGGACGGTGTCGCCCGGGGCGAATTCTGGGAGGTCGGTGCGCTGGAGCTTGTCGGCCAGCTTCTGCATGATGGGATGGATAGACATAGGGGGAATCCTTGCTTGAAGTCGCAGGATTCAGTTTACAGCAACTTTGGTGACTTTGCGGAGGTTTTCCACCGGTTTGTGGTAGCTGCGAGCTCCCGCCGAACCCGTGGTGCTCTCTGGCACCCCGCAGGGTGGTTCCTCGAGAGCTAAGAGCCGCCTAGAGATCCACGCCAACCCAGCTTCGTCAGGAATTTGCGGTCCTCGTCGCTAAGCTCCGCCTGTGCAAGCAGGTCGGGACGATTGCTGAAGGTCTTGCTGAGTGCTGCCTCGCGCCGCCAGCGGCGGATCGCGAGGTGGTCGCCGTTCTGCAGCGGAGCCGGAACCTCCAGCCCAAGAAATTGTGCAGGCCGGGTGTAGTGCGGGTAGTCGAGGATGCCTCCGGCACCGTGGGTCGAGCGCGGAACGCCGCCCTCGGTCTTGTGTTCGCCGGCATCTCCCTCGCCGAAGCTCTCGAAACGGCTGGAGTCGGCATGGCCCAGTACCCCGGGCAGCAGACGGGTGACGGCGTCGACGATGACGGCCGCGCCCAGTTCCCCGCCTGAGAGCACATAGTCTCCAATGGCCAGTTCCTCGTCGCAGAAGAGCTCCACGATGCGCTCGTCGACCCCCTCGTAGCGGCCTGCGATCAGGACGATGCGATCGAGCTGCGCGAGTTCGCGGGCCTTGGCCTGGGTGAAGCGCTGTCCCTGAGCGGAGAGCAGGATGACTCTCTCCCATGTGGTGTCACGTTCGGTTTTGGCTGTAAGTCCAAGATGCTGCAGGCATTCTGCGATCGGGCCTGGCTTCAGGACCATGCCCTCGCCACCCCCGAAGGGGCGATCATCGACGGTTCGGTGACGGTCGTGGGTAAAGGCCCGAAGATCGTGCACAGCAATTTCGGCAATCTGGTCACGAAAGGCGCGCGAGACCACACCAAACGCGAAAACACCGCTGCCCGCAGCTGGCGAGCCGAAGAACTCTGGGAAGATCGTAATCAGGTCAAAGCGCATGGTGGCGGAGTCTGTAGCAGGCTGAGGGAGTCTGGAAGGGCAGGAAGTGCAGCACAGCAGGACGGCGAACTAGTCGTCCGAATCTACCAGCCCCGCGGGCAGATGCATCACGATGCGGCGAGCTTCGAGATCGACGGACTCCAACCATGCGCGCAGAAACGGAATCAGCTCCGGATCGGAAGTTTCGCGTGCTGAATCAGTTGCAGACGAAGGCTGATCGGCTACTACAGCACTTTCGGCTTCCGGCTGCCGCAGTTGCACCGCGAGAAGAGGGGCCGCGTCGTCGACACGTTTGCCGTCAGAGCCGATAAGGAACTCGATCCCGACTACGGAGCCGATGCGGATCTCGCCGTCGTAGAGGTCGCAGCCGACGAGGTCTCGGACAAAGTAGGTGTCCTCCTCGAGAGGAGGGATCTCCGATGCTGGGAGCAGCAGCTCCTGGCCTGCGAGAGCTTCGGCGTCGTTGATGGAGTCGCAGCCTGAGAGCTTCAGCACCCAGCGTCCGGCGTTGCGGCCGGTAGGCTCCCAGGCCTCTTCGAGCGTTCGAGGAGATGTGAGATCGGAAGGTGCCTCCGCTCCCGGCTTCGCGAGCCAGAGCTCGCGACCCGGAGTCAGAAGGTCGGTTTGATCCGTCAGGAGATCGGCCAGCAGCTCTCCGCGGCGGCCCTGCGGACGCAGCAGACGAACCACAGCGATCCAAGACGCTACAGAAGGTTCCACGAATTGTCGCCTGCGCCGAAGCGCGAAGCCCTAGTCCTCGTCATCCACGAAGGGACGACCGCCAGGGCGGTCGACTTCGACGATGTCGAGGGCAAAGCGGCGCTTCAACTTCATGCTCGCCGCGCTGAGGATGGTGCGCAGGGACCGTGCCGTACGGCCCTGCTTGCCGATCACTTTGCCGATGTCTTCCGGCGCCACACGGAGCCGGATCACGGTTGAGTCGATCTCGGTAAATGTCTCCACGGAAACGGCTTCTACATTGTCTACGAGAGCACGGGCAATCTCGCTGATGAGAGCCCGCATCTCGGACGCTGCCGTTTCAAGATCCATGGGACTCGATGTCTCAGTCACTGATACACACCTCGGGTAAATCTCGGGTAGCGTTTCAAACCATCCCGGGTCTGCTTCTCATGATTGCGAGCAGATCCCGATGCCTATTGGCATGAGGTTGACTACCGATCCTGAACGATCCCGGTCAATTGGTTCAAAAGGCAACAACGAACACTGACGACTTTTCTCAGCGGCGAGTCTACGTGAGGATAATCTGCGAAGGGCCTGAGCTCATGGGAAACTTTAGGCACTGACATTTCTGGTCAACAGAGACGCAAGTAACCATTACTAAAGTTAGGCTAGCTTGCGGCCACCGTCGATTCGGCCGGCGCGTACTTGGCCAGGAGCTTGCCCACGGTCTCCGAGAGCTGTGCTCCGTTGGAAACCCAGTAATCGATACGGTCGCGCTTCAAGAGAACGCTGGCCGGCTCCGTGCGGGGGTTATAGGTGCCCACCACCTCGACCGAGCGACCATTGCGGGCGCGGTCCTTTTCAATCACAACGACGCGGTAATGCGGCTGCTTACGGGCGCCAACGCGCGCCAAACGAATCATCAACACGGAGAATTTCCTCTCAAGGTTCGAATCTGAAGTTTGTTCAGGAAGCCGGCCATCTGGAAGGCATCGCGGTCTGCGACAACTCAGTAGGGCTTTGCCAGCCCGAACGCTTAAGTATCTCGAATTTTAGGCCGCACCGCAATGCGGTGGCTGCACCAAAATGCGAAGGACGGAGGAAAACTCCAAAGCTGTCCCGGTCGCAGGACGATATCTGGAAGGTTAAAACCCCGCGAATCTATGCCTCATCTCCAGGGAAGAGGAACTCCAGCATCTGGTCAAAACGAGCTGCCCAGGCATCCTCGTTATGCAGGCCGCCGGGAACCTTCAGGTAGCGCACCTCGACGCCGTCGCGCCAGCCTCGATCGAGCAACCGGCGGTGCAGCATGTCGGCATCGCGGACGTGGCGCATGCCTTCGTGGGTGCCGATATCCAGCCAGATACGGGGATGCGGGAACTCCGGGAGCGGAGGAGCAAAGCGTGGCCGGATGCGGGACGTCCGCGACGGCACGCGCCGTGCAAGCCACTCGAAGACGCTACGGTTGTTCCACCACAGGCTGGGGGACATCACCGCGAGACGCCCGAAGACCTGCGGGTATTCGAGCCCGAGGGCCAGCGAGATCAGACCGCCGAGCGACGAGCCTCCGAGGCCGGTGTTCGCGGGGCCGTCCAGCACACGGAAGCGGGCTGCAAGCCGTGGCATCAACTCTTCCACGAGCAGACGGCCGTAGAGGTCGCCCTCGCCGCCGCCACGCATCGGATCACGCGTGGGGGTGTACTCGGACATGCGGCGGATGCCGGCGTTGTCCAGACCGATAAGGATGGTGGGTCGCATCCGGCCCTCGCGTGTCAGGCGGTCCGCCGTGATGTGGGCGCGCCAAGTGTGGCCGCGGAGGTATGCGGTGCGCGGATCGAAGAGGTTCTGGGCGTCGTGCAGGTAGAAGACGGGGAAGCGGCGCTCGGGCTCGAGTAGGTAGGCCTCGGGCAGATAGACCCGGACCAGACGCTCGTTATCCAGGATGCTGGAGTTCAGCTGGAAGATCTGGTAGCGCGGATTATCGTCAAGCTCATGACGATCCAGCGCGTCAGAAACGCCGGGCTTTGGGGAGAGTGGGAGCAGGTTCGGGGCCTCCTCAGGGTAGCTACCGTCAGGAGCGTGTGCCCCAGCCTGAAGCGATGATTCCTGCACTGTCGAATCCAAAAGCGCCTTCGTATCCTGTCCGGAGGTTTCAGTCGCGCAGGTCTGAAGTCCTGCTGGCGGGCGGGGTCTGCGGTGCGGGTGGCGGACTGGATGCCTCCACGGCACGAACACAACCCGACGGGCCTGTCAGGCCTCAGACTACCAGAGAGAGACCGCTCACCGATGAGGCGCGACTACCACAAGTGGTACTCCCACGACCTGGGACGGGACATGGAGATGCTCGTCTTCGGGCATCATGGGCTGCCCGCGATCGTCTTCCCCACATCGCAGGGGCGCTTCTTCGAGTTCGAGGATCGCGGCATGGTGGGCGCGGTTGCGGATGAGATCGAGGCTGGCAGGCTGCAGCTGTTCTGCGTGGACTCAGTGGATGCGGAGAGTTGGTACAACCGCGGCGTGGGCGCGGACTGGCGCGCCGCCCGGCATGTGAACTACGAGAACTACATTCTGCACGATGTTGTGCCGCTGGTGCGGCAGGTCAATCGCGCGCCTCACCTGGTGAGCCTGGGGTGCAGCTTCGGCGGCTACCACGCGGTGAACATCGCGCTGAAGCACCCGTTCCTGTTCACGGGCTTCCTGTCGATGAGCGGGGCGTTCGACCTTCGCGCCCTGGGTTTCCTGGGCCATCACTACGACGACAACGTGTACTTCAACCTTCCTCTGGACTACGTGCCGAATCTGCACGATCACCACCGGCTGGAGCGCATGCGGCACAACAATTACGTGCTCGCGACCGGCGTGCACGACCAGTGCTGGAACGACAATGAGCGCATGGCCGCGGCGATGCGGGCCAAAGGAATTCCTGTTCGGCTGGATGTGTGGGGAGACAATACCGGCCACGACTGGTCGTGGTGGCAGCGGATGGCGCAGGTGTATCTGTAAAGCACAACCGAGCTGTTAGCCATTAGCTTTTAGCTAAGAGCTAATGGCTAACAGCTCGCTTTTGGGGGTTCAATGAAGACGATCGGCGTGTTGTTCGGCATGGAGAATACCTTTCCCGGTGCGCTGGTGGAGCGCATCAACTCCATGAACATCGAAGGGATTCGAGCTGAGTTTTGCGAAGTGGGCGGCGTGAAGATGGCCGAGCCTTCTCCCTATGCGGTGATCGTGGACCGGATCTCGCATGACATGCCGTTCTATCGCGCGTGGCTGAAGAACTGCGCGCTGACCGGGACGCAGATCATCAACAATCCGTTCTGGTGGTCCGCCGACGACAAGTTCTTCAACTACTCACTGGCCTCGCGCCTGGGAGTGGCCGTGCCGCGGACGGTGCTGCTGCCACACAAGCAGTTTCCTCCGCAGATCACGGAGCGCAGCCTGCGCAACCTGCAGTTCCCGCTGGACTGGGATGGCATCTTCGATTACGTCAAGTTCCCGGCCTTCCTCAAGCCGCATGATGGCGGAGGTTGGCGCGATGTCTTCCACGTGCACAACCGCGATGAGTTCTTCTGCGCCTACGACCAGACACGTGACCTCGCGATGACGCTGCAGGCCGCGGTGAACTTCAAAGAGTACTTCCGCTGCTATGTGGTTGGGCAGGAAGACGTGCGCATCATGCCGTACGATCCACGCCAGCCGCACCATCTGCGCTACGTGCAGAACCCTCCGCCGTACGATCCGAAGCTGTTGAAGCGCGTGGAGCGCGATGCTCTGAAGCTGTGCCGCGCGTTGGGCTATGACCTCAACACGGTCGAGTTTGCGGTGGAGAATGGCATACCCTATGCCATCGACTTCATGAATCCCGCACCCGATGCTGATCGCGTCTCGGTGGGCGAAGAGAACTTCGAGTGGATCGTGGACAAAGTGGCGAAGCTTGCGATCAAGTGCGCGCAGAAGCCTTCGCCTGCGATGAAGGAACTTACGTGGGCAGGGTTCCTGAAGGGCGAGCCGGGAACGGCGCCTGTTGCGCCGGTGAAGAAGGTGGCCAAGAAGAGCGTGAAGAAGGTGTCGAAGAAGGCTATGAAGGCTGCAAAGAACGCTCCGCAGGTATAGTGGCAAACACTGAGGGCACGGACGATGCGACCCAGCTTCACGCTTGGCATTGAAGAGGAGTACCAGACCATCGATCCGGTGACGCGCGATCTTCGGTCGCATGTGGCGACGGAGATGCTGGCGCATGGGAAGCTGCGGCTGGAGGAGCGCGTGAAGGCCGAGATGCACCAGTCGGTGGTGGAGGTGGGCACGCGCGTCTGTCACAACATCGAAGAGGCGCGCGAGGATCTCTACGACCTGCGGCGCAACATGATCCGCCTCGCCGAGGAGCATGGCCTGGTGCTGGTTGCTGGAGCGACGCATCCCTTCGCTGACTGGCGCGAGCAGGAGATCTATCCTGATCCGCGCTATGCCAAGGTGGTTGAGGATCTTCAACTGGTTGCGCGCTCGAACCTCATCTTCGGGCTGCATGTTCACGTGGGCATCGAGGACCGCGAGTCGGCGATCCGGGTGATGAACTCGATGCGCTACTTCCTGCCGCATATCCTTGCGCTCAGCACGAATTCGCCGTTCTGGCTGGGAATGGAGACGGGCTACAAGAGCTATCGTGCGAAGGTCTTCGAAAATTTCCCGCGGACCAACATCCCCGATGAGTTCGCGACGTACTCGGAGTTCGAAGCGTATGTGAACCTGCTCATCAAGACCAACACCATCGACAACGCGAAGAAGATCTGGTGGGACATCCGGCCGCATCCGTTCTTCAATACGGTCGAGGTACGCATCTGCGACATCCCGCTGCGGGCGGAGGAGTCGATTGCCATTGCCGCACTGATCCAGGCGACGGCATGCAAGCTGTGGAAGCTGCATGCGGCCAACATGGACTTCCGGCGCTACTCGCGCGCGCTGCTGATGGAGAATAAGTTCCGCGCCGTGCGCTATGGGCTTGAGGGTAAGCTGATCGACTTCGGCAAGCAGGAGGAGGTGCCGGAGCACGACCTCATCCACGAGTACCTGGCCTTCGTCGATGACGCGGTCGATGAATTGGGCTCGCGAGAGGCCATCGGCTATATCCGGCAGATGCTGCGCCAGGGTTCGGGCGCAGACCGGCAGCTGAAGGTGTGGCGCGAGACCGGGGACCTCAAGCAGGTCGTCGATTTTATGGCCGAGGAGACTCGCGCGGGGCTCTGACCGGCGCTGTCTCCTTTTGCAGCAAAGACTTACGTCGATAGCCCGCAAATCGGGCAATTTCGATGCATCCGCCCGCAGTTTTGCGGGACAATGAACAAGGGATGAATCGATGAAGAACGCCGGAGCTTTCACCTTGGACGCCACGCAGAGCGCACAACCGACATCGCAGCAGCCGGCCGTACCGGAAATTGCGGCGGCCGACCGCCAGGGCCATCACCTTCTGGCACTCGCGTTTCCCGAGGCCTTTCGCGAGGGAGCGCGTAACGCCATCGTCGCTTGCCTGCGCGTGCAGCCTGCGGAGAAGGTCACGCTGATCGCGGACAACTCGACCATCGAGATCGCAGCCGCGCTGGCGACTGAGCTTGAGGCCGTGAGGTGTGTGTGGAACGCGTTCGTTCTCGAAGAGCTGGCGCCGCGCCCGGTGAAGGACATGCCCGCGCCAGTTCTGGCGGACATGGAGAGCTCGCAGGTCAGCATCTTCGCTGTGCAGGTGCAGCCGAATGAACTCGGCAGCCGCATGCAGATGACCGACGTGGTGAACCGCCGCCACATGCGCCACGCGCACATGGTCAACATCACACCGCAGGTGATGGTGGAGGGCATGCGCGCGGACTTCAATCGCGTCGACCGGCTGAGCCAGAAGGTGCTGGACAAGGTGCGTGCGGCGACGTACGTGCGCGCGACGACAGCCGCTGGAACCGACATTCATGCCGAACTGAACCCGGACTACAAGTGGTTCAAGACCTCGGGCATCATCTCGACCGAGAAGTGGGGAAATCTACCCGGGGGCGAGTGCTTCACTTCGCCGGGTGAGGTGAATGGGTGCTTCGTGGTGGATGGCGTTGTGGGCGACTTCCTGTGCGCGCGCTATGGCCTGCTGCAGGCCACGCCGCTGACCATCGAGATCAGAGAGAACCGCATTGTGTCCGTAGCCTGTGAAAACAAGGATCTGGAGCGCGAGTTCTGGGCCTACACGCACACGGATGAGAACTCGGATCGCGTGGGAGAATTCGCCATCGGCACCAACATCGGTGTGAAGCAAGTCATCGGGAACATCCTGCAGGACGAGAAGTTTCCCGGCATCCACATCGCCTTCGGCGATCCTTATGGCAACCACACTGGCGCTCCATGGAAGTCGACGACGCACATCGATGTGGTGGGCCTGGGCTTCAACATCTGGCTGGGCGGCCCGGATGGCGAAGAGCAGATCATGCGCGATGGAACGTTCCTGATCGAAGCGTAAGAACGTAGTGCGTGGAGTTGTAGAGATGCGAGGCCTTCAGGCGTCGAGGTATGAGGGAAACCTTGCCTGATGCCCTGTAGGATGAGGACAATTTCAGGACCTGCCCATGCTTGAGCCGTACCGCAGTGACTTCAATGCGCGCTTCACTGAGGCGAAGTACCGAGAGCTCATCGCACGCCTTCGCACCGAGACAGGGACGAAGATCGAGTTCCGCATCGCCGAGACGCCTTGCTTCTTTGCGGGCGAGCTGCTGGATCGGATGGTAGCTACGGGTATCGAGCTCACCGAGCAGCTGCTGGGCAACCAGGCCTATATGCAGGCGAGCAGCGAGACGATCCCTGAAGCCTTTCGCGTGCCCGGGCAGAATGCGCATCCCCACTTCATGACGGTGGACTTCGGCCTGGTGCGCAACGCTGCCGGCGAGCTAGAACCGAAGCTTGTCGAGATGCAGGCCTTCCCCTCAATCTTCGGATATCAGTCCGGGCTGGCGAAGGCCTATATCGAGGTCTTTGGGCTCGATCCGTCCCTAAAGTACCTCTTCGGCGATCTCGACGAAGAGGGCTACTGGGCGATCCTGCGCGAGGTGATCGTCGCTGGCCATGATCCGAAGAACGTGGTGCTGATGGAGGTCGAGCCAGAGACGCAGAAGACGCTGCCGGACTTCCTGATGCACGCGAAGCATCTCGGCATCCGCATCGTCGATGTGGCGAAGGTGGTGAAGCAGGGGCGGAAGCTCTTCTACCGCGACGAAGTCACTGGCGATCTCGTCCCGATCGCGCGGATCTACAACCGGGTCATCGTCGATGAGCTGGAGCGGAAGGGAATCGAGTTACCCTTCGACTACCGCGATGAACTCGACGTCGAGTGGGCCGGGCATCCGAACTGGTACTTCCAGATAAGCAAGTTCGCCATCCCGCATCTGCGGCACGCGGCGGTGCCGGCCGCGGTGTTCCTCGACGAGTGGTTTGCGGGTGAAGGTCGCGCCCGGCTTCCGGAGGATCGGAGCCAGTGGGTCTTCAAGCCGCTGTACTCGTTTGCGGGCAAGGGAATCCAGTTCGGGCCCAGCGATGAGGATCTGGCCGCGATTCCCACAGCCGAGCGGCGGCATTACCTACTGCAGGAGCGGGTCCATTTTGAACCTGTCATTCGCACTCCGGAGGGGCTCACGCAGGCGGAGGTTCGCATCCTATATGCATGGCCGGACGGTAAGTCTATGATTCCTATGACCAGTCTCGTGCGCATGGGCCGTGGGCTGATGATGGGGGTGGACTACAATCGCGATCGCACCTGGGTGGGAGGATCGGCTGGGTTACGTCCCCCAATCTAGTCATTTCATTCGGGGAGCAGTCGCGTAGAATTCTCCCCATGCCGGGCGCAACCCAGTCTGTCCGGGCGAGGGAAGATGTGCCGACTTCTGCAAACGCGGTGAATATTGATCCTGTGCGCACAGCTGTGCGCTTCCCGCTGCATCTGGATATCGTCCTGAAGACCGCCGACCGCGAATACGCGGCGGTGACCGAGGACGTGTCTGCCAACGGCGTGCTGTTCCGCGCCGAAGAGCTCCCGGCTATCGGCGAAGGGGTCGAGTTCAAGCTGATGATGCCGTCCACCATCATGGGTGGCAATGAGGATGTGGCTCTGCACTGCAAAGGCCGCATCGTGCGGCACATCCCGGAGAAGAAGATGGCTGCCGCGGTCATCGACGAGTACTCCCTAAAGGCTGAACACGCATGAACATCCAAGGCGCCAACGGATTCGAGGACGGAACGCTTGCGGTCGATGCACGGCCAGGAATTCGTGTGATCCTCGCGGACTCACAGGCGATCTACCGCGTGGGCATGCGTAAGGTCTTCGCGCTCGAAGACGATATCCGCGTCGTTGCGCAGTCTGAGACGCTGGAAAACACCTTTGCCGCCCTGCAGCGCTTCCCAACGGACGTGGTTGTGCTCGAAGGCGCCTTGATCAACGGCATTCCCGATGCCATCGTCAACTTTCAGCGCCGTGCTCCCGAGGTCAAGCTGATCGTGCAGGTCGCCGAAAGTGATGAGGGCGGAACCGTAGAGCTCTATCGCAAAGGTGTGCGTGGCGTGGTGCCGCGTTCGATTTCTCCGGATCTGCTCATCAAGTGCGTACGCAAAATTGCCGCGGGCGAAACGTGGATCGACAACCAGTCCATCGGCTGGGTGATTGATGCATATCGCGCGCAGGCTTCGGCCGCTGCCGATCCGCACAAGGCGCCGCGCCTATCCGAGAAGGAACTTGCCATCATCGCGTGCATCACGCGCGGGATGCGCAACAAGGAGATCGCGTACCAGATCGGCACCACCGAGCAGGTGATCAAGAACTACCTGCGCAAGGTGTACGACAAGCTCGGCGTCAGCGATCGCCTGGAGCTTGCGCTCTATTGCCTGCACCACAAGATTCTGCAGAACGATCAGGACCAGATGCCTGTGCCAGTGATGGCCGGCAGCCAGCCGATGCGCGCCAAGTTCTAGACTTGCGCATCTGCAGCCCCGCTGTAGACTGTTGGCTTGAGCCTCCAATCGAACTCTCCTACCGCCTCGGGTCATGCGCCGCGCCGTTCGGTCTTTGCTCCGTTTCGTGCGCTCACGTCGATGCAGCGGCGCGTCTTCAGCGCCTGCTTTCTGGGCTGGACACTGGACGCGCTCGACTTCTTCATCCTCACCTTCTGCCTCGACCAGATCGGCACCACGTTCCATGTGGGGCTGGAGACGGTCGCGGAGAGCTTGTTCTGGACGCTCGCCATGCGCCCCGTGGGAGCGCTGCTCTTCGGTTTGCTGGCGGAGCGAATCGGCCGCAAGCCCACGCTGATGATCAACGTGGCGTGCTTCGCGATCTTTGAGCTGGCCAGCGCCTTCTCTCCCACCTGGCCGATCTTCCTCGTCTGTCGCGCGCTTTTCGGAGTCGCGATGGGTGGCGAGTGGGGTGTTGGAGCAGCACTTGCGCTCGAGTCGCTGCCCACCGAAGGCCGCGGCTTCTTTTCCGGTCTGCTGCAGGAGGGCTATGTTACCGGCAACATGCTGGCTGCGGCGCTGAGCGGGATCTTCGCACTGGCGGTGGCGCACCTTGGACTCACCGGTTTCGCCGCTGGCTGGCGGATGCTGTTTGTCATCGGCGCTTGCCTTACGCTGCTGGTGCTGGCCCTGCTGGCTACCGTGGACGAATCACCCGCGTGGCTGGCCGGCCGCGCAGCCAAGCTGGCTTCCGTGCAGAAGCCAGTGATGGAGCGGATCTCGGAAGGCGCAAGCGGCTTGCTGCGATACTCTCCGAAGTTTCTCTTCCTCATCGTGATGATGTTTGCCTTCACGTCCTTCAGTCACGGCACGCAGGACCTCTATCCAAAGTTCCTCAAGCACGACTTCCACCTCTCAGCGCCGGTGATCTCGCTGGTCGCGATGGTTGGGAACCTCGGCGCGCTGCTCGGCGGCATGACCTGCGGCACGCTCTCCGAGCGCATCGGACGCCGCAAGACGATCATGTTCGCGGCGCTGCTGGCCGTGCCGATGATCCCTCTGTGGGCGTGGTCGCACACGGCTGTGATGCTTGCCGCTGGCGGCTTTCTGATGCAGTTCATGGTGCAGGGAGCGTGGGGAGTGATCCCGGTGCACCTCAATGAGTTATCGCCCGGACCAGTGCGCGCCATTCTGCCGGGAGTGGCCTACCAGCTGGGCAACCTCCTGTCGTCGCGCAACGGCGTCTTCCAGGCCAAGGCGGCTCAACATCTGTTTCATGGCAACCTGGGCCCCGCCATGGCCTGGACGGTGCTCATCGTGGGGTTGCTGGTCGCGCTCATTACCTCGCTCGGGCCGGAAGCCAAGGGTGTGGATATGTCGGGGCAGGTTGCCGCCTGATTGCGCTCCATCGTTGCCATATCACGGAAATCCCATTACCCTTATCTCGTGCGAGCTTTCCGCAACACGGTCTGTTGTCCCAGCGCTGGCGCCTCCGCGTCGGCTGCGGCACTCTTGTAGCGCTCGCTCAGCCTGACACCGACCGCCCACGATCGCGACTGCATCGTGGGCTTTTTGCTTCCGCCCTTAACTCAACCACTGCCCCGGAGAAGATCGTTTCGTGAGTGACGCAGCCACCAACCCCATCGTCCCTGCCGTGAAGGAAACCAAGGCCCAGAAGGTCGAGCGCTTGAAGCTCGAGAAGAATCCCTGGGAGGCGTGGGACGAGGTGCGCCGATTTGCCGAGGAGGGCCGCGCCAGCGTGCTTCCCGAGTGGGCCGGGACGTACTTCAAATGGTGGGGCATCTACACGCAGGGCGACGGCCTGGGCGTGACCGGCGGCAAGGGTGGCGAAGGCAAGACTACCGACTACTTCATGATGCGGATCGGCCTGCCCAACGGCCTGCTCACGTCGAAGCAGCTACATGTCATCGCGGAGCTGACGGAGAAGTACGCGCGCGGCATTTCGGACATCACTACGCGCCAGAACATTCAGCTGCACTGGCTGACGATCGGCGCGCTGATCGAGGTGGTCGACAAGCTCACCGAAGTGGGCCTCTCCCCCAAGGGCGCTTGCGGCGACGTCGTTCGCAACGTCACCGGCTGCCCGCTGTGCGGGCTCGATGCGAACGAGGTGCTCGACGCTTCGCCGCTGGCGGTAGAGGTCGCGCACAAGCTCACCGCGAACCCCGAGTTCTACAACCTGCCACGCAAGTTCAAGATCACGGTGACGGGCTGCCCTATCTGGTGCAGTTACCCCGAGATCAACGACGTTGGCCTCACGGCGCTGAAGCGCGTGAAGGACGGCAAGGAGGAGATCGGCTACTCGCTGCGTGTCGGCGGAGGTCTCTCTATGGAGCCGCACCTCGCTGTGCGTCTCAATGCCTTCATCCCGCAGGATAAGGCGTACGACGCGGTCGAAGCGGTGGTGCGCATCTTCCGCGAGGCTGATGTGCTGCGCGAGAGCCGCACCCATGCGCGCATCAAGTACCTCTTCATGAAGCATGGCTGGACGGCCGAGTCGATGCTGGCAGCGATCGAGGAGAAGCTCGGCTACAAGTTCGATCCGGCTGAAGAAGGTCCTGTCGCGGAGGATGTCTACCGCGATCACGTGGGCGTGCATCCGCAGAAGCAGGAGGGCCTGAGCTACATCGGCGCGACCGTGCTCAATGGCCGCCTCAGCCCGGAGCAGCTGCACAAGCTCGCGGACCTCGCGGAGCAGTACGGTTCCGGCGAACTGCGCGCGACCATCGGCCAGAACATGGTGCTGGTGAATATTCCCAATGCGAAGGTCGCTGAGGTCGTTGCGGAGATCACAGCCCTTGGCCTGCAGGTCGAGCCGACGGTCTTCTTCCGCGGCGCCGTGGCCTGCACGGGAACCGAGTTCTGCAAGCTCGCCATCTCCGAGACCAAGGCCTTCAACAAGTGGCTGGTGGGCGAGCTCGAAGAGCGGCTGCCTGGCTTCGATCAGCAGGTGCGCCTGCATATTACGGGCTGCACCAACTCTTGCGGCCAGGCCTGGATCGCCGACCTCGGACTTGAAGGCAAGAAGATCAAGAAGGATGGCAAGATGGTCGACGCCTTCTACTTCTGCGTCGGTGGCGCAGTCGGCGAGTTCGCCGGCATCGCGCGGCAGATTGGCTATCGCGCTGCCGCGGAGGATTGCCCGGAGTCCATCGAGCGGCTGCTGCGCGGCTACCTCGCGCAACGTACCGACGGTGAGAACCTGCGTGCCTTCTTCCGCCGCACCAGCGACGAAGATCTGCGCGCGTTGCTCAACGGAGCGAGCACGGAAGCTGTCGAGCGCGATCCTGCGCCAGGCCGTGTGCCTGCAAACGTGAGCTAGTGGCTCGGTCACCAAGGAAGCTATGAGCCTCTTTCCCATGTTCCTCAAGCTTGCCGCGCGCCCCTGCGTCGTTGTGGGAGCGGGCGTCATCGCGGAGTCGAAGATCGAGAGCCTGCTGACCGCCGAAGCGAAGGTGACGGTGATCTCGCCCGAAGCTCTTCCGCGCGTGCAGGTTTGGGCGGAAGGCGGCGACATCACCTGGCTGCAACGCGAGTATGCGGATGGCGATCTCGCCGGCGCGTTCCTCTGCGTTGCGGCGACGGAAGTCCCTGCGGTGAATCGCGCAGTCTTTGCCGAAGCCACTGCGCGTGGTGTGCTCTGCAACGCGGTGGACGATCCACCCTTCTGCGACTTCTACTTTCCTTCCATCGTGCAGCGCGGCGAGTTGCAGATCGCGATCTCTACCGCAGGTGAAAGCCCTGCACTTGCGCAGCGGCTCCGTAAGGAGCTCAACGCCGCGCTGCCGCTGGATCTCGGCGAATGGCTGATGGAGCTTGGGCGTCTGCGCAGGGAGGTCGCTGCGGTCGAGCCGCTGGGCGATCCACGTCGCAAGCTCCTACATGAGCTGGCACAGCGCGAGGTTTGCGGCTACGACCAGTGTCCGTCGCGACTGCGCGCTCGTGAGCACGCTCGTGAACTGGGGTATGTCGCAGCAGAGCCAGTGGCTCCCAAGTCTTAGTCAACGGATCGTCAGTTCCAGCACTCATGCCAGACCCAACCCCACAACCCGCAGCGAAGTCCGGGACGGTCTACCTCGTAGGCGCGGGCCCTGGCTCGCCTGATCTGCTGACGCTGCGCGCGCTGAGGCTGCTTGAGACCTGCGACCTGGTGCTGCATGATGACCTCGTGCCCGATGAGGTGCTGACGCTCGTCAGGCCGCAGGCTGAGATTGTTAGCGTGGGTAAGCGCTGCGGCAAGCCGCGCATCACGCAGCAGGGCATTCATGAACTGATGATCGAAGGCGTACGCACTGGTCGCAGCGTCGTGCGGCTCAAGTCCGGCGATCCGCTGGTCTTCGGTCGCGCGGGAGAAGAACTCGCAGCGCTGCGGGAAGCGGGCGTTGCTTTTGAGGTGGTTCCGGGAGTTACAGCGGCGCTTGCTGCTGGCGCCGCACTGGGAGTTCCACTCACGGATCGTACGAGTGCGTCAAAGCTGATCTTTGTAACCGGCCATCACGCGTCCGGCAAAGACCCAACTCCGGTGTGGGTTGGGAAGATCCCATTCGATGCGACGCTCGTGCTCTATATGCCCGGCCGGGATATGGAGCGTCTGGCGCGAGAGTTGCGCGACGCAGGATTGCCGCCTGATACCCCGTGCTGCGCGATCTCACACGCGGCGACACCGCAACAAAATTATGTGAGCTGCAGGCTCGCGGCACTCGATCAACTTATCCCCGGAGCGGCTCCGGTGTTGCTTCTCGTCGGACGCGCCATCGCGCCAATGCTCGCAGGCGAGATCGATGTGCCTCAGTCCAAGGCGCTGCTGGATGCGGCCATCGATGAGGCCGTGGACCGCGTCTCCGCGATACTCGCGTAGCCCTATCTCTTCGGCTCAGACTCAGTCATCAGCTCAACCAGATACTGCTTCCAAACGCTCGCGACGGTGTGCGTGCCGTGGCCACGCGTCTGGTCGGTGAGGGGCAGCAGCACGAACTTCGCACGGGGCATCTCCTTCACCTGTTTTTCCGCGAAACCTAGCTCCGGTGGATTGACGAAGTCATCTGCGGAGTTGACCCACATCACCGGGACTTTGATCTTCGCGAGGTCCTGGCTGGGATCGTAATTGAGCGAAGCGTCCATGTAGTAGATCAGGTTGTTGGCATCAGAGGCTTTCACGGCATGGTCGAGGTAGGAATCGACGTCCTGCTCCGCAGCAGCGCGCGTGGGATACATCCGCTGGTAGTAGAGCGGCGCTGAGCCCATGATGAGCAGCATCTCGTTGGCGGTGCGCAGACCAAGCTCCGGCTCCGTGGTGTAGTTGCCGCTCTGCCATGCGGGGTCGCGTTCGATGTTTTCGATCGCCATGTAGCGCGTCATGCGATTGCGGCCCGCCAGCGGCACCGCGTTGCAGGCCAGCGGCATCAACGCATCCATGAAGTTCGAGTACGTCTCGCCCCACACGAAGCTCTGCATGCAGCCCATCGAGGTGCCGAGGATGAGCCGCAGGTGATCGACATGCAGGCCTTCGGTGAGCATAAGGTATTGCGCGCGCACCATGTCGTCGTAGTCGTAGTGAGGGAACTTCATGCGCAGGCCATCGGAAGGTTTCGAGCTATCGCCGTGGCCGATGTCATCCGGGAAGATGAGGAAGTACTTCGTGATGTCCAGCGGCTGTCCGGAACCGAAAAGCACGTTCGCGAACACGGGATTGAACAGAGAGTGGGCATTGCCGCCGGTGCCGTGCAGAAGAAGGACGGCGTTGTCCACGTGGCCCGCGGTGTTGCGATGTGGCGTGCCCAATGTGACGTAGTGCAGCTTGAGCTCAGGCAGTGTTTCGCCTGAGCCGAAGCGGAAGTCGCGCGCGATGTAGTCGCCAGGCTTGCCTTCGTAGGCCGGAGGCCCTTGCGCATGTGTCGGAGTGGTGAGGGCGAGGGCTGCGAGTGTGGCTACGGCGATCATGAGCTTCATCGGAGTGTCTTCCTCGTTCGCTGCAAAGAACAAGCCCGCTGTAATGGCGGGCTGTTGAAGATCAGTTATTGTCGGAGTCGCTCTCGCTCTTCGCCGCCTTGGTCGCTGGCGGGTGTTGCGTAAGAGGTGTCGTGATCTCGTCGAGGTAATCCTTAGCGCCCTCGGCGCGCACGAGCACCGGATGCCGCTCGCCATCGTGATAGTCGATGTCAATCTCATGCAGCTGGTCCTGTGACTGCACGATGAAGTGGATGGGATCCGTACTCTTCGTTGCGCGGACGATGGCGTTGTGCAGCGCATCGGCGGAGAAGACCCAGCCATCGACGCCGATCAGCTTCTCGCCTGGCGCGAGCTTCGCCTTGTCGGCCGCGCCGCCCCAGCGAACGTCGGTGATCGTACCGTCGCTCTTGATCTGCAGCCCAAGCGAGTACCAGAGGTTCGGTCCGCCACCGCTGCGGCGGGCTCGCGCCTGCGCCAGCATCGACTCAGACTTCGAGGCCATGGGCTTGTAGACGAGCTTGTAGCCACCGCGTTCGATGCCAGCAACATCCGCATGCGGTGTGATCTCATCGACGCGCTCACGCAGGAACGTCTTCCAGTCATAGGGTGCGACCTTGTTCAAGTCGTCGATGAGCTCCTGGCGGTTGTAGGTGACGATGAGAGGCCCCGTGTCTCCGCCCTTGGCGAGGAAGAGTTTATGAAAGTCGGCGATGGACTTCTTATCGTCGGTGAGCTGACGAATAAGAGTATCGACATCGAGCCACAACAACTCGCCTTCGGCGTAGTAGTCCTGACCGCGCCGCCAGTTGCCCCACTCGGGGCCTTCGCTGCGGAGGATGCTCGCAGCGATCGCGGTGTCATCGGTGGAGCGCCACTGGCGGCCCGACTTGTAGTCCAGGTTCGCTGCGGTCATCGCGAGCCGCTCGCGGTATTGCGCCTGCGTCTCGAGGCCCGAGCGTGCGGCGAGTACATTGCCCATGTACTGGGTCATGCCCTCGTACACCCACAGCAGTTCACCCACCTGCGCGGTTGCGAAGTCTGTCTGGTAGAGCTTGTCAGGGCGGCGGTACTTGCCGTTCCAGGAGTGCGTAAACTCATGCGCGAGAAGGTCGGAATTTGCGAGCCGATTCGCTGGCGTCGCGAAGCCCTTCTCGCCCACTCCGTTGTCGGACGATTGTCCGTGCTCGAGGCCTTCACCGCCCGCAACATCCGAGAGCGTCAGCAGCAGGTGATAGACGTTGTAGTGATGCGAGGCATAAGCTGCGCTCGCCTCGCGAACGAGGTTACTTGCAGCGTCCAGCGTCTCAGGATTCAGGTCTTCATCGCGGGCCTCATCGGAGACTACATCGAGGTAATGCTTCGGCGAGATCTCGGGTGCGAGCGCAAACTCATGGAAGTGGAGTCCCGCGATCACAGGCGAGTCCTCAAGCTGCTCCACGGTCGTCGGTTGGTACGTGACGGTACCACCGGGCTTTGCGTTCACGTCATACGGTGTGACCGGCTGCAGCGCTGTGCCCAGACCCCAGCCTTGCGGCACCGTCACGCTGGGCTGAATCGCGATCTGCTTGACGGGAACACCGGCAGGGTAGAGCATCAGCTTCTCCCACTCGAGGACCGCCATGTAATCGCTGGCGCGCGCTGTCACGATGCAGTCAAGATGCGCGTGCAGCGTCGTCACACCGGCAGGAATGTCGACGTGGTAGGCGTAGAGGTCCACGTCATCGCGACGCCAGGGGAGAGGCTTGCCGTTGACGGAAAACACGACGCCTGTGATGTTCTGCACCGGGCCTGTAGGACGATGGTTGCCGGGAATCCACTTGGGCGTGGTGAAGGTCGCGGGACCAGGCTTCACCGGGAGATCGATCTCGGAGTGATACAGCTTGCGGGGAGCCTCGGTAAGATCCGCCGTGATGCGGATCGGTGTCTGTCCGAGCGCGCCGGTAGCTAGCAGCAGCGTGGGCGCAAGAATTGCGGTGCGAAGAACCATGAAGCCTCCAGAAGAGTTGGGCCCGGATAACCGCGCGGCCACCCCTGAGGATGGCCGCGTCGTGGATGTTGCAGGCGCAGTGCGTCACGGCCTGCGGAGTTTTAGCGAAGGGCCTTTTCGATGACTTCGACGAGGCGGGGATCGTTGGGTTCGACGTCTGAGGCATAGCGTGCGACAACTTTGCCGTCGCGATTCACCACGAACTTTTCGAAGTTCCAAAGCACAGCCGGCAGCGGCGGAGAAGGTGGCAGACCCTGGCCCGCGAGGTAGCTATCGAGGCCGCTACGCAGACCCGCGGAGTCTGCGTCATGCTGTGGCATGGCTGCGGTGAGGGCAGCGTAGATGGGATGCTGCTCAGTGCCATTGACGGTGAGCTTCGCAAAGATGGGGAAGGTTACGGGGTATTCCGTCGAGCAGAACGCCGCAATCTCTTCGTTTGTGCCGGGTTCCTGGCCAGCGAAGTCATTTGCCGGGAAGCCAAGCACCACAAGCCCCTGATCTTTGTATTGCCGATAGAGCGCTTCGAGCGCGGTGTATTGCTTCGTGAAGCCACACTTCGACGCGACGTTGACGGCCAGTAGCACCTTGCCTGCGTACTCCTTGAGGCTGGTGGTCCTGCCGTCGATGGTGGTCAGCTCAATGTCATAGAGCGTGGACATGCGATTGGCTCCTATCGTTGCTCAGCTTGATATCAGGTACACCCGAGGTGAAGAGGCCGCACAGAGAATCTTCGCGCGGCCTCCAATTACTGAGGGTTTGTGGTCGATGCAGTCGTGGGTGTTGGCATCGCAGCGATGACCGGAATTGTTGTGGGAGTGGCGCGCTGGACCAGGCTGAGGACCGGTCCCGGGAAGATGCCGAGAGCCAGTGTTGCAAGGCCCGCAATCGCGAGCGCGAGCGCCGCCGAGGGTGTGACCTTCGCCATGGCGCCGCGCACTTCGCCGCGGACGGGCTTGGCGTAGAGAGCCGCCATGAGTCGCAGATAGTAGAAGCATGCCACGCCGGAGTTCAGCAGGCCGATGACGGCGAGCCACGTGAAGCCACCGTGCACAGCCGCGGAGAACGCGTAGAACTTCCCAAAGAAGCCCGCGGTGAAGGGGATGCCGATCAGCGAGCAGAGGAAGAACGCGAGCAACGCGGAAAGGTATGGGCGGGATTGGGCGACGCCGGTGAAGTCGTCGATCGTCCGCATCGTCTCATCCACGCCGGAGAGCTCCGTGATGACCAGGAAGGCGCCGACGTTCATCGCCGCATAGGCCGCGGTATAGAAGCAAGCGGCGGCGACGGCCTCCGTGTGCGTGCTGGTGAAGGCGGCCAGCAGGTAACCCGCATGGGCGATCGAGGAGTACGCCAGCAGACGCTTTACGTCGCGCTGCATGAGAGCGCCGAGGTTGCCGATGCACATCGACGCAACCGACAGTATGAGGATCAACGGCAGCCAACTGCCGCGCAACGACGGCGCAGCGTTGAAGAGGATGCGGAGCAGCACTGCAAAGGCTGCAGCCTTCGGCGCAGTGGACATCAGGCCGACGACTGGAGCCGGTGCGCCCTGGTAGACATCCGGGGTCCACACCTGGAACGGGACCGCAGAGACCTTGAAGCCAAGGCCGATGAGCACCATCGCGACAGCGAGGTATCCGAGGATGGGTGTGTGAGTGATGGCGAGGCCTGCCGCGATGGCGGCGATCGAGGTCGAGCCCGTTGCACCGAAGGCAAGTGCGATGCCGTAGAGGAAGAATGATGTGGCGAAGCTGCCCAGCAGGAAGTACTTCAACGCGGCTTCGGCAGAGACCCCTTGACCTTTGCGGAAGCCCGCGAGGATATACGTGGAGATCGACGAGATCTCGAGGCCAATGAAGACCATGAGCAGCTCCACGGAGCAGGTCATGAACATCATGCCAGCCGCGCCGAAGAGCACCAGCGCGAAGTACTCACCCACATGCGTGTAAGCCAGGCGCGCGGTCTCACTGGTCTCAGCGAGTGCAGCCGGGGGAGCGAAGTAATCCAGCGAACCCAGCAGCACGACCATCACAATAGCGGCGATGAGGATGTGGAAGAAGACGCTGAACGCGTCCACTTGCACGGTGCCGAAGTAGCCGGTGATGGGACCATTGGCGTCGACGATGCGAAGCTGCCACAGCGAGAACGCGCCAGCTGCGAAGGCTCCGAGGATGGCGACCCAGCCCAGCAAACGGCGCGGCTTGCCTGGAGCGATGCTCGCATCGGCCAGCATGACCAGCACCGCGGTGACGGTGAGAACGATCTCGGGAAGAATTGCGATCAGGTTCGGCGACATCAGTAGCGCGCTCCCTTGTTGACGGGCGGAGCCGGTGTGCCCTTGGCGGCTGCCCCCAGCGCGGGATCCATAAACGCCGTGCCGGTGTTGCCGTAGCTCTCGGTCTCGATGTGTTTGATCTCACCTGGCGTCATCGTAGCTGGCTTCACCGCGACGGTGGTGCCGTAGGTGTCGATGGCCTTCATCCAGAACGGCGAGACGAGGCCCATGATGAGGAAGAGCGCGGCGAACGGCCACAGCTCGAGATGCTCGCGGGCGGTGAGGTCCCAGCCCTGAACGTCTTCGGCGCGAAGGCCGAGCGAGCCATAGAACACGCGCTGGATCATCCACAGCATGTAGCTTGCGGAGAGGATGACGCCGGTGGTCGCGATGACCGTCCACAGCACGTGGTGCGTGACGTAAGACTGCATGGTGCCAGAGAGGATGAGGAACTCGCCAACGAAGCCGTTGAGCATCGGCAGGCCCACCGCGGCGAAGGTGGTGATGAGGAACATCGTCACCATCCAGGGATGGCGCACAGCCAGGCCACCGTAGTCGCGCATGTCATAGCTGCCGTAGCGCTCGTAGAGCAGTCCCATCAGGACGAACAGGGAAGCGCCGACAATCGACTCATTGAGGATCTGGAAGGTGCCACCATCGAGGCCCGCGACGGTGAAGGTGAAGATGCCGAGGATGACGAAGCTCACATGCGCCAGCGTAGAGAACGCAGCCAGCTTCTTGAGGTCGTTCTGCACCAGTGCCATCAGTGAGCCGTACACGATGCCAATCGCACCCAGTGCGAGCATCAGCGGAGCGATGGCGTGCGACTGCTCGGGGAAGATGCCGAAGCTGAAGCGAAGGATGGAGTAGAGGCCAAGCTTGCCGGCGAGCACCATCACCACGGCGGTTGGAGCTTCCTGGATGTTGTCCGAGAGCCAGCCGTGCAACGGGAAGACCGGGACCTTGACAGCGAAGGCGACAAGGAAGGCCAGCGAGCAGAGCCACAGCGCATGGCTGTTCGGCGAGATCGCGTGCGCGGCAGCCAGCGCTGCGAGGCGCGGCATGTCGAACGTGCCGGTGCGGGAGTAGAGCCAGAGCACCGCGACCAGTAGGATCGCCGAGGGGATGAAGGCGTAGAGGAAGAACTTGATCGCGGCGCGGCGGCGATTCTCGGTGCGGCCGAAGGTCGCGATGAGCAGCGTCATCGGGACGAGTGAGAGCTCCCAGAAGCCGTAGTAGAGGAACGTGTCGAGCGAGAGGAAGACTCCCAGCATCGCGACCTGCTGCAGCAGGAAGAGCGTGTAGAACAGGCGCTCGCGCTTGTTCACAGCCTTCCAACTGGCGAGCACACCGATGGGTGCGAGGAAGCCGGTCAGAACGACCAGCCACATCGAGAGGCCGTCGGCGCCGAGGTGATAGCGGATGGCGGGTACGGCGATCCACGGCAGGTTTTGCTCGAACTGGAAGGTACCCGGCGCAGCAGCGTAGTCGAAGTGCATGAGGAGGTGCAGCGTAAAGAGGAACGTCAGCAGCGTAACCGCGAGGGCCACCGTCGCATGCGTCTTGCTGCCCTCGCGCTCTGGAAGAAGAGCGAGCACCGCCGCGCCAGCCAGTGGCGTCAGCAGGAGGATCGTCAGGATGGAATGATCAAAATTCATGGTCTGCGTTGCGGTTCACCGCGTGCGTTACGTCTAGAGTGCTAAGAATGCAGCGAGTAGGAGATCACCAGGGTGAACACCAGGAAGATGGCGGCGCCGAGCGAAAGCCAGCCGGCGTAGGAACGAATATTGCCTGATTGAATGCGGCGAACCAGCCAGCCGAGGCCGCGCGTTCCGCCTGCCAGACCAGCAGCGGAGCCCTGCACGACCGCGCCCTCGATGAGGCCGCCGAGGATGATGCGGGAGAATGTAAGCAGCGGAGTTACGATCAGCGCGCCATAGATCTCATCCACCCAGTACTTGTGGTCGAGCAGGGAATAGATTGGCTTGACCTTGGCGGCAAGCTGCGCTGCGCGGCCCGGCTTCTTGAAGTAGAAGACATACGCGGCGAAGAGGCCGAGCACGAAGCAGAGGGTCGCAATCGAGGACAGTGCGATGGCGGTGCCACCGCTTCCCGTGACGGCTTCGGCGTTGCCGGAGGCAAAGACTGGATCGAGGAAGTGTTCGAACTCGTTGTGTCCGCCGAAAGCTGTCGGCACGCCGACGATGCCGCCGATCACGGAGAGCACCGCGAGAATCATCAGCGGCAGGGTCATCACCAGCGGAGACTCGTGAACGCCGTGACCATGCACCGGCTCGTGCTCGGCGACCGTGGTGGCATGCGTGTCCTTGTGCGCGTGCACCGGAGCGAGATCCTCTTCGCCATGTCCGCCCAGTGCGTGCTCGTCAAAACGCGGCGCGCCGAAGAAGGTCTTGAACCACAGCCGGAACATGTAGAACGAGGTCAGCAGCGCGGTGAGGATGCCGACCAGCCACACCAGCTTACCTACCGGTGACGGTGAGATATAGGCCTGGTACAGGATCTCGTCCTTGGAGAAGAAGCCGGAGAGGAACGGCATGCCGGCAATGGCGAAGACGCCCGCGGTCATGCACCAGAAGGTGATTGGGATCTTGCGCCACAGACCGCCCATCACGCGCATGTCCTGCTCGCCTGAGAGCGAGTGGATGACGGAGCCCGCCGAGAGGAAGAGCAGCGCCTTGAAGAAGGCGTGCGTCATCAGGTGGAAGATGCCGGCAGAGTACGCCCCTACGCCGCAGGCGAGTACCATGTAGCCCAGCTGCGAGACCGTGGAGTAGGCCAGCACGCGCTTGATGTCGTGCTGGACCAGGCCGATGGTTGCGGCCATCAGAGCGGTTGCCGCGCCAACGCAGGCGATGACGGCCATTGCAGTGGGCGAACGGTCGACGATTACGTGGCAGCGGGCCAGCATGTAGACGCCGGCGGTCACCATCGTTGCGGCATGGATCAGCGCGGAGACCGGCGTGGGACCTTCCATCGCGTCCGGAAGCCAGATGTACAGCGGGATCTGCGCGCTCTTGCCGGCGGCGCCGACGAAGAGAAGTAGAGCGATTGCCGTGAAGAGGTGGGTACCCACGCCAGTGGGCAGAGCCGCGACGCTCGTAAAGATGTCCGCGAAGTTCAGCGTGCCAAAGTGTGCGATGAGGAGGAACATCGCCAGCAGGAAGCCGAAGTCGCCGATGCGGTTGACGATGAACGCCTTCTTGCCCGCGTTCGCTGCGGAATCTTTCTTGAAGTAGAAGCCGATGAGCAGGTAGCTCGCGAGGCCCACGCCTTCCCAGCCCACGAAGAGCAGCAGGAAGTTCGCGCTGAGCACCAGCACCAGCATGAAGAACATAAACAGGTTCAGGTAGGCGAAGAAACGCCAGTAGCCGTCCTCATGCGCCATGTAACCGGCGGAATAGACGTGGATGAGGAAGCCCACGCCCGTGACCACAGCCAACATGATCAGCGTCAGGTGGTCTACCGCGAAGGCGAAGGGCACGGAGAAGCCGGAGACCGCTATCCAATTGCTGCCGGTGACGCTCAGCGAAAGCGGAGCACCAGCCGACTTCATGTAGAGCCACAAGTCAGCCACGATCAGCGCGGGCGCGAGCGTGAAGAGCAGGGCGATGGCCGTCACTGCGGCGCGCGGCAGCTTGCGGCCCAGCGTCCCGTTGAGCAGGAAGCCCGCAAAGGGAATCGTCGGAATGAGCCACAGCAGGTTGGTGTCGAACTGGTTCATGAGGTCTCTGAGTCCAAAAGCAGATTCCCTGCGGGAATGACAACAAGAAAGCGACTGCGGATGCGGTTTAGTCCTTCAACAAGTTGATCTGGTCCACGTTGAGGGTCTGGCGCGTACGGAAGAGCGAGATGATGATGGCGAGTCCCACAGCAGCTTCGGCCGCTGCCACCACCATCACGAAGAAGACGAAGATCTGTCCTGAGACCTGGTGCCACATATGCGAGAACGCCACGAAGGTCAGGTTCACTGCGTTCAGCATCAGCTCAATGGACATGAAGATGGTGATGACGTTGCGCTTGATGAGGAACGCCGCCACGCCGATGGAGAAGAGGACAGCTGCGAGGACGAGGTAGTACGCGACGGGAACCATCGTCTACAGCTCCTTCCGCGCCAGCACAACGGCGCCGAGAATCGCGACAAGAATCAGGATCGAGGTGACCTCGAAGGGCAGCAGCAGCGACGTGAAGAGCACGCGCGAGATCTCGGTGATGTTCGAGGTTGCGTTGGAGAGCTCGCCGCCGAGGTTCGTCAGGCCGAACTTGTCGCGCTCGGAGAGGAACGCGAAGGCGAGCACGCAGAAGATGGCGGCGGCACCGGGGAAGCCCGCGATCGAAGCGATGCGTGAACCCTTGGACTTTACCTCTTCGCCAGCGTTCAGCAGCATGATCACGAAGACGAAGAGCACCATGATGGCGCCCGAGTAGACGATGACCTGGGCGGCCGCGAGAAACTCCGCGCCCAGCGACCAGTACAGCACCGCCAGCGACAGCATCACCACGATGAGCGAGAGCGCCGAATTGATGGGGTGACGCTGCGCCAGCAGGTTCAGACCTGCCAGCACCGCCAGCACACCGAAGATGAGAAATAGCGCGAGTTGCATCAGCGTCCAGGTTCTCTCGAGGCGGGACGTCGTCCGTCCGCCTCACTTGCGTTCAGATGGTTGGCTTCGTACCGATTGTACTGCGCCGTTCGCGGGCTGAAGCCGTCAGCCGCGGGCGGAAGTGCTAACCGCGATAGGCCAGCCACAGAGCCGTGGCCAGGATGTTGAGGATCGCAACCGGCATCAGGAACTTCCAACCGAAGCTCATGAGTTGGTCATAGCGGAAGCGCGGCAGCGTCGCGCGCACCCAGATATAGAGGAGCAGGAAGCAGAAGACCTTGAAGACGAACCACAGCACCGGAAGGATCATCGAGAGGATGCCGGTGGCGAAGACGTGGTCGAAGAGATGACCGAAGGGCGAGCCTGCTCCTCCGAAGAACAGCAGCGTAGCCACGCAGGAGACCGTGATCATGTTCGCGTACTCCGCCATGAAGAACATCGCGAACTTCATCGAGCTGTACTCGACGTGATAGCCGATGATCTCGCTCTCAGCCTCGGCGAGGTCGAAGGGTGCGCGGTTGGTTTCGGCGTATGCAGCGATCATGTACACGAAGAACCCGACGACCTGCAGGCCGCCGAAGATGTTCCAGCTGAGCATGCCATAGTGCGACTGCGAGTTGACGATGTCGCGCAGCGAGAGCGAACCGGCGCGAAGCACCACGCCCACCAGCGACAGGCCGAGCGCGAGCTCGTAGCTGATCATCTGAGCGGTGGAGCGCAGGGAGCCGAAGAGGGTGTACTTGTTGTTCGCGCTCCAGCCGGAGAGCGTGATGCCGTAGACGCCGACCGAGGTGATGCCAAGGATCACCAGCAGGCCAATGTTGAGGTTCGCGATCTGGAAGGCGTCGACGCCCGTCTGGCCGATGAGGTGCTGCTGCCCGAAGGGAACCACGCCGACCGAGATCATGGCGCAGCTGAGGGCGATGACCGGCGCCAGGATGAACAAGGGACGCTCGACGGCGAGCGGCATCATGTCTTCCTTGAGGAAGAGCTTGATGCCATCGGCCAGCGGCTGGAAGAGGCCGAACGGGCCCACGCGTGAGGGGCCCCAGCGGTTCTGCAGGCGGCCAAGGAACTTGCGCTCGAGCAGCACCGTGTAGGCCACGCCGGTGAGTGTGATGACGAACACCACCACGACCTTGACGAGGGTCAGGAGCAGAAAAATCTGAAGTTGGCTTAGATGAGGCATGAGTAGATAGCTTCTAGCCCTTAGCTCCTAGCTTCTAGCCAATACATCAGCAGCGGCTGTCGACTGCGTGATGCGGCAAATGTTGAGTTCTCGCTAGAAGCTAGAGGCTAGCAGCTAGCAGCTTCGTTCTAGTCGGCGGCAAGATGGTCGGCCACCTCAACAGACTGGTGGCGATCGATGGCTTTGAGTGAGGGCGAATACTTGGTCAGCGAGCCCGAGGTGAACAGCGTGTCGGAGGAGGGCAGCACGAGGTCCTTGCGGTTCTCGATCTGCACCAGGCCCTGCGTTGCGGGAGCGATGTGCTGGTCGTTGCCGGCCAGCAACTTCAGGCGCGAGAGCTGGTCGTAGCCGGGCACCACGCGCTGGATCTCATCGAGGATGGCGAAGGGATCGAAGGGCGAGAGTTTGGGCTCCATGCCGTGCGCGGTGAGCCATACGGCGTGGCGGTCGGCTTCGCCCGACTGCGCGCCGCGGGACTGCCCCATGTCGGCGCGAAGGCCTTTGCCGAAGGGAACGAGAGACTTCACCTCATGACCAATCTTGTCGGCGAGGCGAACGATCAGCTCGAAATCGGAGCGAACACCCGCGCGGTCGGCGGCCTTGGCGACAAGCTGCAGATCGCCGTAGGAGTTGGTGATCGAGCCACCCTTCTCGTAGAGCGAAGCGGCTGGCAGAACGACGTCGGCCAGTGCCGCGGTCTCGGTGAGGAACAGGTCCTGCACGACGAGGAAGGTCTTCGTGAGCGTGGCGGGATCAACGTTGTAGCGAGCCACCGGATTCGAGCCGACAACGTACAGTGCGGCGAGGTTGCCGGCTGCCGCAGCGTCGAACATGGCCAGCAGATCGAGGCCGGGATCGGTGGGTGCGGGACGGTTGTTCGCGCTGTACTCTCCGGCGATGACGCCAGAGGCAAGCGGCTGGTAGCCGGGGAGTGCATCGGGCAGCACGCCCATATCGGAAGCGCCGCGCGAGTTGGCATAGTCGCTGAGCAGGGAAAACTTGGCATGGGGCAGAGCCGCGACCAGGGCTTTGAGTTCGCCGCCGCGGACTTCATTGCCGACGACGACCACCAGCTTCTCTTCGGCCTTCACGGCATCGCGGAAGGCCGACATCGCATCGGCCTGGGCGACGATCGAGGCGGCCTCGGCGGCTGTGTCATCGCCCGCAAGGTAGCTGGCGAAGGAGCCGTAGCCGAACTGTTGTACCTGGAGGAAGGCCTTCGCCTGACGGCGGAGCTTGATCTCTTCGTGATTCGCGATGTACACGCGGGCGCGGTTCTGGCGCACGTTGGTGCGGATGTTCCACGCGGTCAGGGGAGCCTGGTTGGTGGGGTCGCCGCCGACCAGCAGGATCGCGGGGGACTTCTCGACACAATGCTGCGAGGCGAAGCGGGCGCGGCCATCGGGCAACGTCGTGCCCTCAAGCGCCTTGGCGAGTGTGTAGAAGTCGGCGGTGCGGTGGTGATCGATATTGTTTGTTCCCAGCACCGTGCGCGTGAACTTCTGCAGCAGGTAGTTCTCTTCGTTGGTGGTGCGGTTGGAGCCGATGACGCCGACGGACTTCGGGCCGCGATGATCGCGGGCGTCGGCGAGGCCCTTGGCTGCGGCGGCCAGCGCCTCCTCCCAGGAGACGGGAGTGAGCTTGCCGGCTTTGCGCACCAGAGGCTGCGTCAGGCGCTCGGAGCTGTTGTTGAAGTCGAAGGCATATCGTCCCTTGTTGCAGAGGAAGTCGCCATTCATGCCGCTCTTGTCGCGGTTGTCGCCGCGGATGATCTCGCTGCCGTCGGCAACCGAGCGCACACCGAGGGTCACCTTGCAGCCGTCGCCGCAATGCGTGCAGGTGGTGGCGACGTGGTTCATCTCCCACGGCCGGGTCTTGTAGCGGTACGCGCCGGAGGTGAGCGCACCCACTGGGCATGCATCGATGCACATGCCGCACTGCTCGCAGTCGAGCTGCGCGATGTTTTCGGGCGAGAGCTGCGCGGGAACGTTGGGCGCGATGACCGAGGACGAGCCGCGATTTTGAATGCCCAGCGCGAAGACGTCCATGCCCTCGCCGCACATGCGCACGCAGCGGTAACAGAGGATGCAGCGGGGGCGATCGAAGTACACCACCGGCGACCACTGCTGCTCCTCGCGATGATTCTTCGGCTCGGTATAGAAGCTCTCGGCCGCACCGTACTTGAAGGTCATGTCCTGCAGCTCGCACTCGCCGCCGGCATCGCACACGGGGCAGTCCAGCGGGTGGTTGCCGAGCAGCAGCTGCAGTGTCGCCTTGCGGGCCTGCGCGATCTCGGGCGACTCGGTGATGACCACCATGCCTTCGCCCACGGTAGTGGTACAGGCGGTCGCCAGCTTGGGCTGCTTTTCGATGCGCACCACGCACATGCGGCACGCAGCCTGCAGCGAGAGGCCAGGGTAGTAACAGAAGGCCGGGATCTCAATGCCTGCGGACTTGCAGGCATCAATGAGCAGGGTACCCGCGGGGGCGGTCAGCTTCTTACCGTCTACGGTGAACGATACGTCCGCCATCTCTAATGCGCTCCCGCGAGCTCCGGCTCGCCGTAGGGTTGAATCTGAATCAGCGGATGGTCCACGCGCTTGCCTTCGAGGTACTCCTCGAACTCCGAGCGGAACTTCTTGATGAAGCCGAGCGTGGGCATCGCTGCCGCATCGCCGAGCGGGCAGAACGTGCGGCCCATCATGTTTTCGGCGAGGTACTGAATATTGTCGATGTCCTTCTTGTTGCCGGCGCCGGCATGGAAGCGCGTCAGCGTCTTCTTCAGCCAGTCCGTGCCTTCGCGGCAGGGAATGCACCAGCCGCAGGATTCATGCTGGTAGAACCTGATCGTGCGCAGAGCGAACTCCACGATCGACACGGTCTCATCCAGCACCACAATGCCGCCTGAGCCGAGCATCGTTCCGGCCTTCGCCATCTGGTCGAAGTCCAGACCTACATCGATCTCATCGGCCTTCAGCACCGGGCAGCTTGAGCCACCAGGAACGACAGCCTTCAGCGCCTTGCCACCAGGGATGCCCCCGGCCACTTCATAGATGGCCTTGCGCAGCGAGTAGCCCATAGGCAGCTCGTAGACGCCAGGCTTGTTGACGTGGCCGGAGATGCCGAACAGGCGCGTGCCGCCGTTGCGTTCGGTGCCCAGCTTGGCGTACTCCGGCCCACCCATCAGCAGGATGTGCGGAACGTTGGCGATGGTCTCGGCGTTGTTGATGACGGTGGGCCCGCCGTACAGGCCGACGACAGCAGGGAACGGAGGCTTGATGCGCGGCACACCGCGCTTGCCTTCGAGCGACTCCATGAGCGCCGACTCTTCGCCGACCTCATAGGCTCCCGCACCCGTCTGCGTGACGATGTCGAAGTCCACGCCGTCTTTGCCGAAGATGTTCTTGCCGAGGAAGCCCTTGGCATACGCATCGGCGACGGCCTTCTCGACGATCTTCAGCAGGTAGCGATACTCTCCGCGCAGATAGATGAAGCCCATCTTCGCGCCAATAGCGAGGCCAGCGATGATCGTGCCCTCAATGATGGCGTGAGGATCGTGCAGGAAGATGACGTGATCTTTGCAGGTGCCGGGCTCGGATTCGTCGCCATTGACGAGCACGTACTTCGGCTTCTCGCTCTGCTTGGGCACGAAGCTCCACTTCATGCCCGTCGGAAAGCCGGCGCCACCGCGCCCGCGAAGGCCTGAGGCCTTCATCTCATTGACGATCCAGTCGGGACCATTTTCGAGCGCCTTCTGAACGGCCTTGTAGCCATCGAGCTCCAGATACCTTTCGATATCGGCTGCGCCCTGGCCAAATCGGCGCGATATCACGCGCACTTCATCGGGATGGGAGACGAGTGTTGGCAATGCAATTTCCCCTGAAACAGCCCTGAGCCCTCATTCTATACCTCGATGCTTGTGTGTCGCGACGCTCAAGGCCGAACTTCGTAAGCCTCTTGCAGACGTTTTGCAAAATCTGTGTTGCTGCGCTGCACACGCTGCGTTCATTTCGCGCCTGCAAGCTCTGCCTTCGACGCAATGCGAGCGTCTCCGTGCCCAGAGAGCGCAGTGATTGCGAGCAGTGCGATCATCGGCACGGCCGCGACCCAGTACCAGTCGCCGCCCAGGAAGAGCAGGGCGATCGCAGGCGTCACATAGGCCGTCAGCAACAGCCAATTTGGAGCGCGACCTGCCAGCAGCACGAGTGGAAGAAGCAGCAAGGTCACATCGTGCAG
The DNA here is from genome assembly GCF_058498515.1 of Bryocella sp. Lineage (NCBI taxonomy): Bacteria > Pseudomonadati > Acidobacteriota > Terriglobia > Terriglobales > Acidobacteriaceae > Bryocella > Bryocella sp. The sequence continues at coordinate 202,011 of NZ_JBMHYI010000024.1, read as the reverse complement.
GAACAGGTGGTAGCTGAGCAGGATCGCTCCCAGCACCGCGATCGCAAAGGCGCTGTCGAGGCTCGTGCTGCGGCGCATCCAGAGCGCGCATGCGGCAAGCACCACGCAGGATGCCAGCGCGACGACCAGCAGTCCCACATGCGGCGAGAGCCAGCGGGTGGTGCAGGCGTAAAGCAGGCCGCGCAGGTTGGCCATGGCCCTGGGCTCGAGGATGATGGTCTGCGCTGCCGCGCTCTGGCTTGCTCCGCTGGTGAGCGTGATCAGCCGCAGCAGTGCGCGGATTCCGTGGATGCCGACAATAGCAACGCAGAGCCCAGCAACGCCCGCTCCCGCTGCGATGAAGCCCGCGGCGAACTTCCATCCGCGGCGGACGGCCAGCAGGATCGCCATTGGGATCGCCAGTTGGAACCGGAAGAGCGCGAGCGCCAGCGCTGCGCCAGCACCGAGATCGTTGCCCCGATCCATCTCGCGCCAGCACAGGCACACGCAGAGCAGGAAGAGGATCGAGTCCTGCCCCTGGGCGAGCGCCAGCAGCAGCGGGGCGAAGAGGAACATCGCCAGCCCGGGGCTGGGGTTGACGACGGGCAGGATGCGGCTGAACGGTCCACGCGCGACCAGGACGCATAGCAGCATCAGCACAACGTTGAAGACCATGAACGCGCGGTAGGCGGCCTTGAAGGGCAGCAGTGCGAAGGGTGCGTCGACCAATGCTTCATAGGCCGGGTGGTTGAAGTACAGTTGCAGGCGCGCGGGCGAGACCTGCTCGTTCTCGACGCGGGCCTGCGCGTCCAAGTCGTAAAAGTGGGCTCGATCCGTGCGCAGGAGATAGCCTGCGGCGTAGAACGTGCGGAAGTCAGGCGACTTCCCGGGAAGGCTGGTGACGTAGGCGCTCAGACCCTCGAAGATCGCGAGCAGTATCACGCAGCCAATAAGAAACGGCGTGAGCTTGATTGTGGAAGACGCTGCCAGAGAATTCCGTGTCATGCGGTCGGATCCTGGAGGGAAGACAAGGCGCCATCAAGCATCCCAGAACGATGATCTTCCGAGAGATACAGGCTCTTCCTGTGGAAGCAGCATGCCAGCAGCACTAAGGTGAGGAGCGCCAGCAGGAAATTCCATCGCTGGCCAAGTACGAAGAACACAACGTTGGGCGCGAGGACGCCGAGCAGGGTAAAGCCCATTGGAAACCGCGGAGCCAGCAATCCCAGTGGCAACAGCACAAGGGAGAGATCGTGGAAGTTCATGTGGTAGCTGATTACTGCAGCACACAGCAACGCGACTGCCACTGCCAAGCGGTCGGAACCGCATCGCCTGGCCCGCCAGATGCTGGCGCCGAGAGCGATAAGGGAGGCCATCGCGACCAACAAAAATGCGGTATGCGGGGCGAGCCGGCTAGTTCCGCAGACGTAGAGCAGGCCTCGGAGGTTGGGCATGCTGCCGGGGTAGATCCCCAGCGTGTGCTGGACGATACCGCTCTGTGTTCCGGCGAGGCTGCTGTCGGCGATGAGGCCGAACCACTGTTGCAATCCAGCGCGGCCTACGAGACCAAGGCAGAGCAGGGCAACACCAGCGCCGCCGGCAAGGAAGCCTCCCGCGAAGCGCCAGCCCCGGCGCGCGGACACGATCAGCGCGATGGGCAGGGCGAACTGGAACCGGAAGAGCGCGAGCGACAGAAGGAGTCCCGCTGAGACATCCTCGCCGCGCTGGATCGCTCGCCACATGAGAGCGCAGAGCAGCAGCAGGAGCAGCGAATCCTGCCCGTGCCAGAAGGCGACGAGGACGGGAGCGAAGAGGATCAGCATGAACCCGGGCCACTCGTTCTCCAGAGCCAGTGGACGCGCGAGATCGTCCGGTGCGGCGAAGAAGATTGCGAGCAGCAAAACCGCGTTGAATGCCATGAACGCGGCGTACGCCGTGGAGAAAGAGAGTAGCGCGAAGGGCGCGAAGAGCAGAGCCTCGTAGGCGGGATGGTAGAACGGCAGCACGATCGGCGCGGGGAAGACGAAGCTGTCTTCTACCTGCTTTTGCGCATCGAGGTTGTAGAGGCTGTGCGGCGCGGTGCGAACGAGGCGACCGGCAGCGTAGAACGATCTGAAGTCGGGACCGCTGGTGCGGCTCTTCAGGGCGCTCACACCCAGCAACTCCATCAGCGCCAGAAGAAAACAGCAGGCGATGAAGAAGGGAATCCAACGGCGTCGCAGCGAAGCGCCGCCGGGCACGCTACTTTACGTCCGTGCCGCGGCCCGCAGCGTAGTCGTCCAGTACCTGGTCCATCTTGGCCGGCGTCAGGTTCTCGTGGAAGTCGTAGTTGACCTGCACGGCAGGAGCCCAGCAGCAGGCGCCGATGCACTCGACTTCTTCGAGGGAGAAGAGGCCATCGTCGGTGACGCCCTTATGGCCGATGCCCAGCTTGTGCTTGCAGTGATCCAGCAGCTCGAAGCCGCCGCGCAGCATGCAGCTGATGTTGGTGCAGACCTGCACGTTGTACTTGCCGGCAGGCTTGGTGCGCAGCATGGAGTAATAGCTGAGCACGTTGCGCACATCGAGTTCGAGCAGATCGAGACGCTGGGCGATCTCCGCGACGGCTTCATCGGAGACGTAGCCGAGGTCGTCCTGCGCGTAGAGCAGCATCGGCACCAGCGCCGAACGCTGCACCGGATAGATCGTGACCAGCTTGTCGAAACGCGAGGCGGTAGCAGGAGAGAAGATCGAGTTGGCGATAGCGGCCATAGCTCCTCTAGGGTATAGGGTTCAACGCTCAGGGCCAAGAGGGACGGCGCGGAAATCGATACGCGATGTTGCGCGCATCGGTCGTCAGGCGGGGTAGAGCATCTCGCGGGTGAGGCGTTCGGCGGCCATGTCGAGCTCTTCGGGAGCTTCGCTGCCGATGGCTACCGTTCCGTCTTCGTGGATCGCGAAGGGCAGGGCAGCGCCATCGCTCGCGGTCACCTCGGTGGGGGTGAAGCGGAGCCAGCGGGCGCCGACGCGGAGGGTGATGGAGTCAGGCGAGACCTCGGTGACGGCGTGCTCGGCGGCGTTGAGTCCGTGGGCGGCGGAGTAGACGCGCAGCATGGAGGCCCAGGAGGTCCAGAGTTCGGCTTGGAGCTGATCGGTCATCGTGGTGGTACCCCCCTCCCCCCCCCTGTTTTGTGCAAATGTTCAAAATAGAGACTTTAGGGGTGGACCTTCCCATTTTGGTCTTTGCGGCGGAAGCTGCTAGCGTCGGTTCGCGGTTTAGCGCGCAGGGTAAGGCCCTGTGACCATGATAGCGGGTTGGGGTGGGTGATTGTGCCAGGGGCGTTATCGCGGAATCGCCTGGGGTGGTGCGCCGTTTTGTGTGGAATGGGGAGGCACTCCCATTGACAGCAACCATCGAGCGGAGAAGCGAGGTCTTTGAGGGAGCAGGACCTGTCCGAAAGCAGGTCTCTCCGCTACGGCCGCAAAGTGCGCGGCCTTCGGTCGAGATGACACATTGTTCGTAGTTTAGACAGTGCTTCGGACTTGGAGTTTGGCTCATCGGTGGTGCCGGGGTTCGCTGGCTCTTTCCACGGTGCGGTGGGTTTGCCCCATTCTTCGCTCAGGTCCTCCCATGTTGGGTTGGTCAGTTCGACCAGAATGATTTTCTTGGCGCGCGACCATCGTTTCAGCTGCTTCTCGCGCGCGATGGCGTGATTCACATAACCAAAGGACTCGTAGTAGACGAGACGGTGGCAGTCAGAGCGGCTGGTGAAGCCCTCGAAGGTGCCCTCGCGGTGTTGCTGGACGCGAACACGGAGATCCGACGTGAAGCCGATGTACAGCGTTCGGCTGCGGCTGGCCATGATGTAAACGAAGTAGGTATGGTCGCGCATGCGCTGCTCTGGCTCCGCGATGGAGGGAGAGTACTACGCGGCATAATGCGCGGATAGAGGCCAATTTCGCCTCTCCCTCATCTGTGTCATCTCGAGCGAGCCCAGCGAGCCGAGGGGGAAGTGGAGAGACCTGCTTGCCGTCACTGCGATCCTGCTCACGGCGCGGTCTTTCCAGCAGGTCTCTCCGCTGCGGCCGCAAAGTGCGCGGCCTTCGGTCGAGATGACACATTTTGGGTGGTCCACTATTGGGCCCTGAAGGGGTAACCTGCCGTTCGTGCTTGGATTCGGAAGAGGCGGCGCGAGCGGTTTGTGTTCCCACCCATGCGCGATGGAGCCGCACATGGATGGGGCACGCGGCATGGTTTTAGCGAGAGAAGCCAAAACGGGGATCATCCCAGTGCGGCATGAACAGCTTGGTAAGGAGCTGTTCTGCTAACTGTTGCTCCGGCGGCCAAGTGTCATGCACCTCGAAAGAATTACGCAGAGCTAAGCGGACGTCTTTCGGGATCACAATCCGTCCATCCGCATCGAGTGTGACGCGTCCCGCTTCAGTTGGCTGCGGATGCCTGCTGCTCGACGGGTCGTGAGGTGCAGCCACAGGGAAGAGAGCATATGAGATGACGTTCTCGGCAAGGTCGCACCAAATCCATAAATTGCGGCCAAGGTAGCTCACTCGGATGGAATTTGACTCATCGCCGTCCTCAAATTCAACTGATCCGAGCTTGGCCATCGGCGCAAGCTCTTCGACGAAGCTGAACATGACAGCCCTCAGTTTCGCCCAAAACTTGAAAGCTGTTTCAGCCCGATACTGTGCTGTAGAAAAAGCGTTCGTGAACGGCGATGGCAGTTCGTATTTAGTCTTCATCTGTCGATGGCTCCGAGGACGATGTCGATGCTGCCGATGATGGCTACCACGTCGGCGATGAGTTTGCCTTTGCACATGGTTTCCAGGGCTTGGAGATTGGCGAAGTCGGCGTTGCGCATGTGGACGCGGACGGGTTTCGCGGTGCCGTCGGAGACGACGTAGTAGTTCATCATGCCGTGGGGGGCTTCGACGGAGGAGGTGACCTCGCCGGCGGGGACCTGGAAGCCTTCCGTGACGATTTTGAAGTGATGAATGAGGGCTTCCATCTGGGTCTTCATCTGCTCGCGGTCGGGGACGAGGATCTTGGGGGCGTGGGCGACGACGCGGCCTTCGGGGAGGCCTTCGAGGGCCTGGCGGCAGATCTTGACGCTCTCGCGCATCTCCTGCATACGGACTTCGTAGCGCGCCCAGACGTCGCCGACGTTGGAGACGGGGACGTTGAACTGGAACTTGGCGTAGGCGTCGTAGGGCATGTCGCGGCGAACGTCGAAGTCGACGCCTGACGCGCGCAGGGGCGGGCCGGTGACGCCGAGGGCGACCGCGTCGGCGGCGCTCAAGATGCCGACGCCCATGAGGCGATTGCGCCAGATGGGATTGTTCTGCAGCAGGCCTTCGTACTCGGCGATCTTGGAGGGGAAGTCGTCGAGGAATTCCTTGATGGTCTTGAAGAGGTCGAGGGGTGGCTCGAGCGAGACGCCGCCGATGCGGACGTAGCTGGTCATCATGCGCTGGCCGCTGACGGCTTCGAAGATGCGGAGCAGCTGTTCGCGCTCGCGGAAGCAGTAGAGGAAGACGGTGAGCGCGCCGATGTCCATGGCGTGGGTTCCGAGCCAGACGAGGTGCGACTGGATGCGGGTGAGCTCATTGAAGAGGACGCGGAGCCACTGGGCGCGCTCGGGGACTTCGAGCTGGAGGAGCTTTTCCACGGCCAGGGCGTAGGCCGTGTTGTTGGTCATGGGGCAGAGATAGTCGATGCGGTCGGTGAGGGGCGTGACCTGGTTGTAGAACTTGGCTTCGCAGGTTTTCTCGATGCCGGTGTGGAGGTATCCGATGTCCGGGGCCATGGAGACGATGGTCTCGCCGTCGATCTCGATGACGAGGCGGAGCACGCCGTGGGTGGACGGGTGCTGGGGTCCCATGTTGAGGACCATGGTGTTGTCGGAGATGGGATCGGAGCCGTGGGGCTTGTGGTGCGTAGCCACGTCCGCGACGACGTCCTGGACGTCGGGGATGAGGAGGTCTTCGGCGGCGCGGAAACCGGCGAGGGTGGCGCCCGTGGAGTCGGTGGGCTTGTTCTTGTCTTCGGTAAAGGGATTGTGTTCGAGAACTGGGGTCGACATTAGCGGTAGCCCTCCACGGGGTAGTCCTTGCGCAGGGGATGACCGTTCCAGTTGTCGGGCATCATGATGCGGGTGAGGCGGGGGTGTCCGGCGAACTTGATGCCGAAGAGGTCGAAGACTTCGCGCTCGTAGAAGTTGGCGGCGGGATAGACGCCGGTGACGGAGTCGATGATGGGGGACTCGGAGTCGAGGCGGGAGATGATGCGGATGCGCTGCTTGAGGGCGTGCGAGAGGAGCGAGTAGCTCACCTGGAAGCGGGGCTCGGACGGATACCAGTCGACGGCGGTGCAGTCTTCGAAGAAGTTGTAGCCGGCGGCCTGGGCGGCCTTCATGGCGGCGATGAGGGTCTCGGGTGCGACGGTGAGGGTGAGCTCGCTGCGGTCCCACTTGGCGTCGGTGATGAAGGCTTCCAGCGCGCGAACGGCGACGTGGTCGGCGAGGGCTTCGGCGACGGCTTGCTTGCCGAAGACGGCTTGCGGGGTCGAGGGGTTGATGATTGGGTCAGCCATGAATGAGGGTCCTGAAGCCAGGGTTCGGGGCCGAGGGCCAAGGGCCAAGGGCCAAGCAATGCAATTCGAGGAGAGCTAGAGGTCGGCCTTGTCGCTGGACCAGTTGAGGATGCCTTTTTTCCAGACATAGAAGAGGCCGACGGCGACGAAGCCGAGGTAGACGAGCATCTCCCAAAAGCCGAACATGCGCGAGCCGGTGATGGCGGGCAGGCGGCGGTAGATGACGGCCCAGGGCAGCATGAAGACGGCTTCGACGTCGAAGAGGATGAAGAGCATGGCGACCATGTAGAAGCGCACGCTGAAGCGGCTGCGGGCGTCGCCGACCGGGTCCATGCCGCACTCGTAGGGCTCGAGCTTGACGCGGGAGCGCTTGTGCTTGCCGATGAAGTACGACATGGCGACCATACCGCCGGCCACGGCGAGCGCGACGAGGACCTGGAGCGCCAGAGGAATGTATTGCCAGATGTACGGGACTGGGGTTTGAGCAGGCATGGTCAGGTTAAGTGTAGGAGCGCGGGTGTTGAGGGTCAAGGATGGTGTGCGATCCGCTGGTTCGTCCGGTGCCGAGCGCAAGTATTTGCGGTGAATTCGGGGACCGGAGGCTGAGGAGTACACTCTCACTAGAACCCCCGGGGCCCCTTGTATTCTTCCGACACGATGCTGGACAGCGGTATTTACCTGCGCGATCTGCTGACGGACGACTCTTTCCGTGGCCGGCCGCGGAGAGTTCGCGACGGGAATCGCGAGTCGATGGCGTTGCGGCGGTTGTCGCGGTCGTTTGCGGCGCAGCCGGAGTCGGTGCTGCAGGAACTGGCGAACACGGCGGTGGAGTTCTGCGGCGCGGATGGCGCGGGAATCTCGCTGGAAGAGCCGGAGCGTGACAGCTTTCGCTGGGTGGTGGTGGCGGGGAGTTTCTCAAAGTATCTGGATGGACGGGCGCCACGGCACTTCAGCCCGTGCGGAGCGTGTATCGATTCGGGCCGGCCGCAACTGTTCCGGGCGTCGAAGCTCTATTACGATCGCCTGGGCGTACCCGCCCGGCCGGTGACCGATGGCGTGATGATTCCGTGGTCGACCGAATCGTTGAACGGCACGCTGTGGGCGGTGTCGCATACGTCGGATGCGGCGTTCGACGAGGAAGACTACGCTCTGCTGTCGAGCCTGGCGGACTTTGCGTCGATCATTGTGCGGCACCAGCATCATCAGAGGCTGCTGCATGAGAGCGCCAAGGCAGTCGCAGTCGCGGAGATGGCGCATCACCTGGCTCACCGGATCAACAATCCGCTGCAGAGCCTGACGAATACGCTGTTCCTGGCGCGGCATGATCCAGCGAACGCGCAGGCGTACCTGGAACAGGCGGAGAGTGACCTGGCGCTGCTCTCGGCGCAGGTGGCCACACTGCTGGATGTGTCGATTGCGGCCGTACAGACGCGGCGTGTGCCGACGGATGTTTTGCCGCCGTTGGTGGTTTAGCGGGTGAGGGTCCGGAGCTTGTCGTAGGCCGAGAGCAAAACGAAAACGTACCCCAGCGGTTGAAGCCGTGACCTGCCATTCGTGCCACTTCGTTAGAGGCCCCTAGAAGAACGAGGTGTACCAGCTGAGTACGGGGGCGGAGAGCAGTGCGGCGAAGAGGCCTCCGATGGACAGGAAGGTACCGAGCGGTACCGCGGTCTGGGAGTCGGCTCTTTTTTGTGCGAGCAAAGAGACGGCGTAGAAGGCGCACAGCAAGACACCGGTGAAGAGCGCGAGGATCGACGGCCCGAAGCCGAGGAAGGCGGCGATCATCGCCATGAGCTTGGCGTCGCCGAGGCCTAGGCCTTCCTGCTTGCGGACGGCTTTGTAGAGGGCTCGTACGGCGAGCACCAGGCCGGCAGCGAGGACGATGGCGAGGAGTCGGCTCATCACATAGTGCTCGGGACCGGTGAGGACCATGGTGCCGGCGTCCTGGGTGGCTCCGGCGCTGGAGATGGGGTTGCGTCCGTGGAGAACGACTTCATCCTCGTGTGGCCCGAGGTAGGCGCTGCGGACGCAGGCGAGCAGGAAGCCGATGCCGGCGCCGGTGAGGGTGAAGGCGTCGGGCAGGGTGTGGGTCTGCCAGTCCATGACCATGAGGCCGATGAGCAGGAAGCCGAGGACGAAGACACCTGTCATCTGGATGAGCGTGGGCATGCTGAAGGTGCTCACGGTGGGTATGAGGGTCGCGGAGCCGAGGCTCGAGGCCTGCTCCGCGGTGATGATGTAGACGCGTGTGACGAGAGCGGCCCAGCAGCCGACGCCCAGCTCGACGAGGGGATAGCGCCAGGGGATGGTGGAGCGGCAGGAACGGCAGCGGGCGCGCAGCAGGATCCAGCTGAGGATGGGGATGTTGTCGTACCAGTGGATCGTCGCCATGCAGCGCGGGCAGTGGGAGCGCGGCCTCACGATGCTCTCGTGATTGGGCAGGCGGGCGATGCAGACGTTGAGGAAGCTGCCGAGCACGAGGCCCGCGAGGAATGCGATCAACTCGAAGGGAAGCAGCATCGTGCTTCAAGTGTATAGGGGCCTCATGGAGAGCCCGTGGGTCACTTCTGTGCGGCTGCCGGTGGGCGAATTGCGATGGGGATGATGGTGGAGATCAGGACGACCGCGGCGAGGATGTGGAAGCCGGTGCGGTAGTTTCCGGTGGCCTGGCGCGCGTGGGCGACGAGCAGTGGCCCAAAGGCACTGGCGGCTCCCCAGGCGGTGAGCATGAGTCCGTAGATGGAGCCGACGTTGGTGGGGCCGAAGTAGTCGGCAGCGAAGGCCGGCATGGTCCCGAAGCCGCCGCCGTAGCACATGAGGATGACGAAGGCGATGACGGTCAATGCCGCAGCCGAGCTCGTGCCTGGAAGCAGCCAGAAGAGCGCGACCTGCAGGAGGAAGGTGATGATGAAGGTGATGCGGCGGCTGAGGAGATCCGAGACCCAGGACCAGAAGACGCGTCCCACGGCATTGCCGATGCTGACGATGCCAACCATGCCGGCAGCCGCGACGACTGTGACCTTGGCAAGCTCCTGAAAGACGGGAGACTCTTGCGAGATGAGCGAGATGCCTGCACTGGTGTTGAGGAACAGGATGAGCCAGAGGGCCCACCACTGCCAGGTGCGCAGAGCACCGCTGAGGGTGTAGCTGGCGGAGGTGCGTTGGGCAGTCAGGGCTGCCGAGGGCGACCAGCCGGCAGGCTTCCAGTCGGGCTCGGGGTTGCGCATGAAGAGCGCGGCCAGCATGCCGAGGATGGCGTAGACGATGCCAAGGTACAGGAAGGTGTGCAGCACGCCGACGCTGGCGATGAGCCTGGTCGCAACGGGAGCGGTGATGAGCGCGCCGGCGCCGAATCCTCCCACCGCGATGCCGGTGATGAGGCCGCGGCGATCAGGGAACCATTTGACCAACACAGCGACGGGAACGATGTAGGCGAAGCCGAGGCCAATGCCGCCGATCAGGCCGTAGGTGAGGTACAGGGTGGACAGGCTGTTGGCGGAGAGGCTCGCGAGCGCGGTCCCGAGGCCGTAGAGGAAGGCTCCTGTGAGCGCGACGATCATGGGGCCGACGCGGCTGATCCAGAGTCCACCGAAAAATGCCGAGAAGCCGAGCACCAGAATGCAGATGGTGAAGGTGAGCGTGACCTGCGAGATGGACCAGTGGAAGGACCTGGTCAGCGGCGTCCGGAAGACGCTCCAGGCGTAGACGGATCCCAGGACGACCTGCAACACGATTCCAGCAAAGGCGATGCCCCAACGATTGACTTTCACGAGAGTGCCCTCGGTCGTTCGATGCCGCTAACGTGTGTGCGGCGCTAGAAAAAGGAGGCGCGGCCATGGGGGGCGTGCGGAATTGGCACCGGGAAGCCACGTAGCGGATGTTTTCCTTCGAATTTGGTGTGAGGCTGCAGGATGCGGATCAATTTCGATTGATCCGCATCCTGTCGCACCAGCCTCGCGGGGCCTGCTGGCGGCTCTCATTTCGCCAGCACGCAACCCGCCTCGATCACCGGTCGTATCGGCTGCGGGGAGGAAGACCGCAGCACGGTCGTGCCGGTGTTGTGTCGCGTGGGTGTCCGGAGACAAGTTCCCACGCGCCCGGTCCTTATTTCTGCGCAGTCAGCACCGGCTTCGGTGTTGGCTGCGGCTTCTGCGCGGACGGCTTCCCTGCGTTCCGCAGCGCCGGTAGGGTTGCCGGGCCATGGATCCGCGCGTTGAGGTCATTCGCCAGGTCGTCAAAAGATCTTGCGCTGTTGGTGTTGTCTTGTCGGGAGATGCAGGTGCGGCCACATCTCCAGGCCGGAGCCATTGCGTGACTGCAGGGATCTCTCGCATCAGCGCTTCGCTGGTCTTGCCTCGACTTGGAATGTAGGGGGAGGGGAGAGAGCGGACTGTGACTTGGAACACAAGCAGATGTGAGCGCTGGGTTACGTTGTGCGATCAGCGAGCCTACAGAGATGCTGTCCGGTCGCGCATCCCGCGATGCACGATGCACTCAAAAGGATGCAGTAATTGCAGTGCGAATCTGCGCTTCAATCATGCGTGGAAGCCGCATATTTACAAGGGTTTGCGGCCACACGGTAGCAATGCGCGGTACTCACAGGAAGACCTTGGAGCGGCGTGCAACAATCTCGCGCTGGCTGGGTTCCTACTAAGCGAAGGGAGTTATGCCGGAGACGGCTGGCTCTCACAGCGATCGATGCCCTGGGTGGGATTGAGGACTCGGTTGCTGGAGGAGGAAACACAATGCGGAACTTACGCAATCTCGGCAAGCTGGGTTGGCTGGCAATCCTTGGTCTGTTTCTATTGATGCCTGCGAAGAAGGCTAACGCCCAAGTATCGGTGGGAGTTGGGATCGGCGGCCCGGTGTATGGCGGACCGGTGTATGCGGAGCCAGGATGTCCGTACGGCTACTACGCGAGCTATCCCTATTCGTGCGCGCCTTATGGTTACTGGGGACCTGACTACTTTCTGAATGGCGTCTTCATCGGCGTAGGCCCGTGGTACCACTCGCACTGGTACGGTGGCGGCTATGGTCGTGGCTATGGCTACGGTGGCCGGGTAGGTTATGGCTATGGCGGGTATCGTGGCGGCTACGGTGGTGGCTATCGTGGTGGATATGCGGGCGGCTACCGTGGCGGTTATGCGGGTGGCGGAGCTCGCGGCTTTGCCGGTGGTGGTGCAGCTCGTGGCGGCTTCGGCGGCGGAGGCGGAGGCTTCCATGGCGGTGGCGGCGGAGGCTTCCACGGCGGCGGTGGCGGTGGACGTCGCTAAGCGCGCCTGACTGCTTCACAGACTCATAGGAACGCAATGCGAAAGCGGCTGCCAGATGGCAGCCGCTTTTGTTTGTCTGTAATCGACTTTAGAACTTGAGCAAGAGGAGCGGAATCACGATGCCGAGGATCAGCAGCGTAGTGACCACGATCTTGTTGCTGTTGTACTTGTAGGACATGTAGATGCCGCTGAGGGTCGAGGTGAACAGACCGACGGCGACGATGAGGAAGAAGATCTTCTCGGGCAGGTGGGACTTCTGCGGGGGCGGAGGCGTTGCGGGAGCGGTGGGGGCCGGCGCCTTCATCGCGGGGGTGGAATCTGCGGGAGCCGTTGCCTGCGGCTTCGAGGCGTCGTCGCCGTCGTGATGATGCTTGCCGCCTTCGGGCGGTGCGAGAGCGTCGCCGTCAGCCTTGCGAGCGTCGGGGCCCGGGGCTTTGGTTTTGGGCGGGGGCATGACGTCGGTCTGCTTCTTGTGGATCTGGGCGAGCACCATGATCCAGCGGGCGGGCTTGTAGCTGGAGCCGCGAGTGGTCTCGTGCAGGCTGAACGTCTGCAGCGCTCCGGTGAGGGAGAAGAAGAGCAGCGCGGGGGCGATGAACACGCCGACGTAGAGGTGTACCTTGCGCAGGACGCGGAGGAAGCTTGCAGAAGCGGATGACATAGGATTGCGCTGATTCTATGTCATCCACTATCGAATTCCGTCGCGATCTTGCGCAGCGGGGATGAAGTCTGGTTCATCCGGCGAAGTTGGGACGTGTGGGCACTAGCAGCAGGTTTCTCCGCTGCGCAGGACGGTGAAGCTGTCCCGCTTCGGTCGAAATGACACATCCTTCGAGGGGTTGGAGGTCCATCGACAGCTCGTCGAAGCCGAGACTCTATCGCCCCTTAGAAGTCCACATGTGTGCGGACGCTGAAGACGGCGACGGGACCGCGGTCCTGGTCGTAGCCGGGGTGAGCTACGAACTGGAAGTCGAAGGCGGTGAAGAGGCCGCGCCAGTTGTGTGCGTTGTAGTAGGCCTCGAGGATGTCCTCGCGAGCGTAGTTCAGGGCTCCGTCGCCGAGCAGGAAGCCGAGGCCTCCGAGCGCGAGGTACTGCTGGTGGTCGCGCTTGATGGCGTTGCTGATGAAGACGACGCCTAGCTTGTCGTTGGGGCGCGGCTGGCCCCAGAACTTCCAGCGTGTGCCCTTGAGGTCGCCGCCGAGCTCGAAGGTCTGGTCGACCTCGGTGTAGGCGTAGCTTTCGTGCTGGCCTTCGTTCCAGCCGAAGCGGCCGAAGAGGCGCGCGTCGTCGGTGATCTCCTGCTCGAAGTTGAGCGTGACGCCGTACTTGACCGTGGTCTGCTCGGGATGGGCAGTGATGACGGGCGTGGCGGTGGGATTGCCATGGGCGCGGGCGAAGAGGGCGAGCTCGTTCTGGACGCGGTAGTCGCCCATGTTGGCGTGGTTGACGTAGCCGAGGAGACGCACGGTGCCCTGGCGTTTGGGATCGAGGAGATGCGCGGGAAGCCAGGCGAAGGGCGTGCGGCGGTACTCAAGCTCGACGTTCTGGCCGCTGGCGCGGCGAAGGTTCCACTGGAGGTCGATGCCGTTGGCGATGGTGGGCATGAGCGCGAGGGCGTAGCGCGCGCTCCACTGCTTGTCGTCGTATTCGAAGATGCCGGCGTAGGTGTAGCCGCGGGTGTCGGCGGCGTAGTCCCAGGCGCCGTTGTTGTCGGCGGTCCAGTTCATGAACTGCAGGTGGGAGTCGGAGCCGGGGCCGTTGAGGTCGAGGACGTCGGGCAGACCCATTTTGCCGAAGCGGAGATCTAATCTCCGTTCCGGCACGCGGGTAGCGAGCGCGAAGGGAGAACGCTCCTGGTCGACCATCTTGTCGGTGAAGCCGATGGTCTGGTGGAGCTGGACGCGAGCGAGGTAGGGGATGGGGCCGAGCGAGGGATTGCGGACGACGTCGAGGTTGGTGAAGCCGGCGAGACCAAGGGCCTCGGAGATGCCGCGGCCACCGGCGGACTCCTCGTCGTAGATGGCGTCGAGCTCATACCGTGGATTCGCGTTCACCTCATAGCCGAGGAAGAGGGTTCCGACGAGCGAGGTCTTGTACTCTCCGCGCGCGAGCATGGAGTTGGTATCCGAGTAGGGCGAGTGGAAGCCGGGGTGGGCCTGGAAGATGATGTTGGCCTGGCCGGTGATGAGCCAGCGCTGGGCATCGGGATGGGGGAAGAGGGTGAGCGGCGTGGTCGCGGCTTCGGGCTCGTCTGCGTCGGGTTTGTCTGCGGGCGCCTGGGCTGGCGCGGCCAGCGCGGTGTTGTCGTCGGCTGGCGGTGCGTCGGGCAGTGGCGATTGCGCCAGCGCGAGGCTGGGGGCGGCGAGGCAGACGAAGAGCAGCAGCGCGGCGGGGCGCGGAAGAGGAGTTCGAGTCATGAGCAGATACAAGAAGGGCGTGATCGAGCCTAGCAGGCGCGAGTGACTTGAGGGTGAAGGGTCCGCCATGAGAGGAGTGCTCCGATGACGGACCAGGGTAATTCGGGTTCGTCGGTGGTTGGGCTGCTCGCTGAGATGCTGGTTGCGCTGACGGCTGTGCCAGCCTCCAGCAGGGACCAGACGCAGGTGAGCGGGCAGCGTGTTTCGCCGGTGGCAATGAACCTGCGGATGAGGCGGGTGCGGATGACGGGTAGGGTCATGGGGGCTTCTCCTTTCTGTGTCTTTATCGGCACGGGAATACACTTTTGATAGGATACCCCGGTAGGGTATTAAGGAAAAGCTAAAATGTGCGCAGACAAGCGGCGGACGGCAGCGGCAAAGGGTGGGGACGGGATCGAGGACCGCGAGCGGCTGAAGCTGCTGAACCGGGTCAAGCGCATCCGGGGGCAGATCACGGCGGTGGAGCGGGCGCTATCGGAAGACGATGACTGCCCGGACGTGCTGATGCAGCTGGCGGCGGCGCGTGGGGCGATCAACAGCCTGATGGCCGAGGTGCTGGAGGACCACATCCGCCTGCATGTGGTCGGCAAGAAGGGCGCTGTGCCGCCCGAGATTGCCGAGGATTTGATCGACCTGGTGCGGGCGTATCTGAAATAGCAGCGGCTGCGCCGTTAGCCGCTGCGCGGGTAGCTAGCTTCGCTCGGTAGCGCTTCGCGTTAGCGTGAGCCCCCGCAGGTTATTTGCTTCGTGCTCCTACGGCGACCAGGGCGATACCTCCGACCAGAGCTATTCCGCTGAGGATCGGGGGTATGGGCACGCTTTCTGTCTGTTTGTGCTCGATGTCGAGCGGACCGATCTTGGCGTCCTGCTTCTCGTGGGTGAAGCTGAAGCCGCCGATGGCGAAGCCGACGATGCCGACGAGGATGAGGACGATTCCGATGAGGGTTGCGGGTTTCATGGGCAGCTCCAAGAGGTAGAAAAAACAACAGAAGATTGGGAAGGCGTATCCCAGAGATGCGAGCACGCGAAGTGGTGCGCTGGTCGGCCGGCCGAGCCGTAATGGAACGGACCGATGCTGGTTGTGATGCGATCGAAGAAGAATTGTTTGCGTGCGTTGACTCTGCACAGGACATGGAGCTAATCTGCGATGCAACACGGGAAAGGAGGGCGATCCAACTCTATGAAGATTGGTAGTACTTGGAAGACACAACGTGAGGTGACTGAGGCTTAGGGCAACGTGCTCTAGACCTGGCAACTTACCGTCTGTAGTTGAACGCAGACTCCTGCCGAGGCCCATCCGGGGACGGGTGCCCTCAGGTCAATCCCCACAGTCCACCGCCGAACGGCCTGCCATAAGTGGCAGGCCGTTCGCTTTGGCGCATCGCGTATGATCGCAGCACGCGCACGATCCAGACTCTACCTGATGCCTGAAGAGAAGCATTTACCAGCACTTGACGGTTTGCGAGGGGGAGCCATTCTCCTTGTGCTCCTCTTCCATGCGTGCTCGGTCCCTAGCAATGAGGTGGTGTCGCGGCCGGCGATCTGGTTGAACCATGTGGCGCAGTTCGGGTGGACGGGCGTCGACCTGTTCTTTGTCCTCTCGGGGTTCCTCATCACGCGGGTGCTTCGCGAGCACAGGCCCGCGTCGAACTACTACGGAGTCTTCTTTGCCCGGCGCGCGCTGCGGCTGTTTCCGCTGTACTACCTGAGCCTGCCGATCTACTTCTGGATCTGGCCGGTGCTGAGCGCGCACTCTGCGTTCTTCCGGCTGCACAACGCCGGGGCGTTCGGACGGGCAGAGCAGCTGTGGTACTGGTTCAATCTCTCCAATTGGCGAACGGCGTTTGTTCCCCTGCTGGTTCCGATGGTGTCGCACTACTGGACGCTTTCGATCGAAGAGCAGTTTTATGCGTTCTGGCCGTTCGTGGTGCGGCGGTTGGAGCGGCGAACGCTGGAAATGGCGGCGGCCTTGGGAGTGCTGGCCGTGATCGGGCTTCGCTTCCTTCCGGTGGTGACGCGGCTGAATGCGGAGTATCCAAACTTTCTGTATCGCCTGACGCCGTTCCGGATCGATACGTTGCTGGTAGGGGCGTTGCTGGCGCTGCTGCTGGAGCGCTTTTCTGCGCGGAGATTCGTCGTGGTGGCGCTTCCGATCTTTCTGGGTTTGCTGGCGTTGACGCTGCGGATGGTGGCGCAGGGAACGTTCGACGGACGGCTGGGCTATAGCGCGCTTGCGGTGATGTATGGCTGCCTGCTGCTGTTGTGTCTCGGGAGCAAGTGGCTGGGAACAGCGTTCTCGTTTGCGCCGCTGCGGGTCTTCGGGAAGTACAGCTACAGCATCTATGTGTTCCATCCGCTGGTACTGACCGCGGTGGCGATAGGACGGCAGCATTTTCTGGCCGGGCGGCTCGTGGTCCCGGGGCATCGGTATGGCAGCCGCGTGGTGGAGACCTGCGTGGATGTGCTGCTGAGTCTCGGTGTGGGGCGGCTGACGTGGGTGCTGATCGAGTGGCCCCTGCTGCGGTTCAAGCGGCACTTCCGGTATGCGATGCCGGCGAGGTCTTCGAGTTCGCAAGGACTCGCGACACAGACTCCAGTCGCTGGATAGCGTTAAGATTGAGAGATGGATAAGGAACTCATTATTGCGGGACGGGCCTTCCGGTCGCGGCTAATTGTGGGGACGGGAAAGTACAAGGATGGGCCGGAGACCAAGGCGGCGATTGAGGCCTCGGGCGCGGAGATGGTGACCGTGGCGGTGCGGCGGGTGAACCTCGACCGTTCGAAGGAATCGTTACTCGATTACATCGATCCGAAGAAGTATTTTCTGCTGCCGAATACTGCGGGCTGCTACACGGCGGAAGAGGCGATCCGCGCGGCGCGGCTGGCGCGTGAGGTGGGGCTGAGCGACTGGGTGAAGATCGAGGTCATCGGGGATCAAGCGACCTTGTATCCCGACGTGCAGGCGACCGTGGAGGCGACCCGGGTGCTGGTGAAGGAAGGCTTTACCGTGCTGCCGTACACGACGGATGACATCGTGTTCGCGAAGCGGCTGATTGATGTCGGTGCGGCTGCTGTGATGCCGCTTGGTGCGCCGATTGGCACGGGCCTGGGCATTGCGAATACCTACACGCTGCGCATGATGCGCGAGCTGATTACGGAGGTGCCGCTGGTGGTGGATGCGGGCCTCGGTACGGCGAGCGACGCGGCGCTGGCGATGGAGCTGGGCTTCGATGCGGTGCTGCTGAATACGGCGATGGCGGGCGCGAAGGACCCGGTGCTGATGTCGAGCGCGATGAAGAAGGGGACCGAGGCAGGGCGGGAAGCGTTCCTGGCGGGACGGATGCCGAAGAAGCTGTATGCTACGGCGAGTTCGCCGCTGGAGGGGATTTCGAAGTAAGGGCTGTCCGCGCAGGCCAGCCCAAGTCCTCGTCTACCTGGTCGTGATTTCCGCGAGCAGGTCGGTGGCGGTGGTTCGGTCTCCGTGTTCGTGGCTGATCTTCTCGAAGAGCACCTTGCCGTGGGTGTCGAGGATGAAGGTTGAGGGGTAAGCGGTCTCATGCGGCGCGTCCCAGCGGAGGCCGTAGAGGTTTGTGACGGCGTAGTCGGGGTCGATGACTAGCTGGATGTTCGAGGGCAGGTCAGCCTGTTTGGCGAGGAACTCCTTTGCGCGCTGATCGAGCTCCGTGGGCGGCCCGGGATAGACCAACAGCACAGTTGTCTTCCTGGCGGCGAAGTCGGCGCTGTGCAACGCGAAGTCATGCACCTGCTTGACGCAGTACGGGCACTGGTAGCCGGGAAATCCGCGCAGGATGACGAGGATGGTGGTTCCCCTGGGCTCCAGCTTGCTGAGCCGGATGGGGTTTCCGGTGGGCGTGGAGAGGGCGAAGTCCGGAGCCTTCGCGCCTATCGCAGGCGTCTGGGCGATAGAAGCTAAGCCACTCCCGAACCAGGGGAGAAGCGCGGCTGCAGTGAAGAGGGTGTGGCGAATCCGGGCGGTGATCCGGCGGCGGCGGTGCACGGGGCTGTTCATGATGCTCTCCTGGCAAGATGCGTGTCTTGTTTCGATGAGACTCGAAATGAGAGCTGAAGTTACAAGACTCCTCCGGCGCCGGGGATCAATCTCTTGTCAGAGATCCGCTTCGTTTGATCTCCTGACCGAAGCAGAGGAGATCGCCATCGGGAGTGCGGATGAGGAGTTCGCGCTGGCCATAGGCTTTGTCGGCGGGGCCGTGGACGTCGCCGGGTGGTAAGGCGTCGAGCTTTGGCTTGAGTTCCTGATAGATGGCTTCAACATCCTTCACGTCGATGTAGTAGCGGAAGTTGCGGATGCCGTGGGGCGGGGCTTCGGGGTCGTCGTTGCGGCGGCCCCAGATGCGCATGCCGGCGGGGCCGCGCTGGACGTAAGCGTAGTCGGCGTCGTGGATCAAGACCTTGAAGCCGAGCAGGTCGCGGAAGAAGGCGATGGTGCGCTCGAAGTCTGAGAGCGGGACGTGCATGAAGGGTGTGATCTGGAGGATGTTTTCGTCGCTGGGCATGGTCGGCTTGGGGCGGAAACGGCTTCGCGGAAATTCTACGCCGGGCCGACGGGTAGGCTTGCAGTGACGTGCGGCTCTGATAGGCTGGATTCGCTTTGAAGCCCTGCCAATTGAAGGAGAAGACGATGCGTAGCTGGAAGCTTGGTTGTTGTACGGCGCTGATGGGCGCGATGTTGACGATGTCTGCGACGGCCCAGATGGGCGGCATGGAGATGAAGGCGCCCGAGATTGGTTCGGCGGTGAACCCGGCGGCGGCGATCCAGCGGGAACTTGGGTTGCTGGAGCACGACATCGTGCCGCTGGCGAAGGCGATGCCGGCTGCGAACTATAACTTCGCGCCGAGCCAGGCGATCTTCGCGAGCTCGCAGAAGACGGAGTTTGCGACGGTGCGGTCGTTTGGGCAGCAGGTGGTGCATGTGGCCGAGGCGAACTTCTACTTCTACATGTCTGTGAGTGGCGAGAAGCCCGATGTGGACATGAAGGCGTTGCAGGCGATGGAGAAGAGCCCGGCGGTCTCGAAGGAAGTTGCCGTGAAGGCGTTGGAGGATTCGTTCGCGTTTGCACACAAGGCGATTGCGACGATCACGGCGGAGAATGCGTTCCTGGCGATCAAGCCGGTGGATGGGATGAATACGCGGGCGACGCTGGCGACCTTCGGCGTGGCGCATGGGTATGACCATTACGGGCAGATGGTGACGTACCTGCGGATGAATGGGTTGATTCCGCCTTCGAGTGCGCCGCAGCCGAAGTAAGGACGGCGACAAGCGAACGTAGCGGCGCGAAGGACGCACACCAAGGTGCGCAACGGAAGCGTTGCGGCTTTGAATGAGGGAACGACGAACGCGGTGTTTGCGGAGTACGCAGGGTGGCGCGGCGTGGATTCGCTGCGGTCCGTTGCGTACTTTGCGGCCACTGCGTTTGTTGGTTTGTGATGCGGTGACTGGCATCAGCCGCCGGCGATGGCTCCGAGGATGATGAGGGGCTCGCAGGCTTCGAGGATGGCGGCGGGTAGGGTGTCGTCGTTGCGGTGGTGGGACCAGTCTTCCTCGCAGACGAAGAAGCGGAGGAAGGCGCGGCGTTCGCGGGTGACGTGGTCGCGGATGGTGCCTTCGAGCATGGGGTAGCGGGCTTCGAGGGCGTCGAGCGTGCGGCTGATCGTGACGGGAGCTTCGACGTCGATGGTGGTCTCGTAGCCGGTGATGGTGGCGAGGCGGCGGAGATGGAGCGGGAGCTCGACGCGGATCGATGGCATCGTCAGTCGAGCGTCTGGACTTCGACGGAGAGGACTCCGGGGAGATTTTCGGCGATGGCGTTCCAGGTCTCGCCGCCGTCGGGAGAGCCGTAGACCTGGCCTCCGGTGGTGCCGAAGTAGACGCCGCAATCGTCCAGCGTGTCGACGGCCATGGCGTCGCGGAGGACGTTGACGTAGCAGTTCTGCTGGGGCAGGCCGCGGCTCAGGGGCTCCCACTCGTTGCCGCCGGATTTGGAGCGGAAGACTTGCAGCTTGCCGTCGAGCGGGAAGTGCTCGGAGTCGGATTTGATGGGGACGACGAAGACGGTTTCGGGCTCGTGGGCATGGGTGTCGATGACGAAGCCGAAGTCGGTGGGCAGATTGCCGGAGACCTTCGTCCAGTTGTCGCCGGCGTCATCGGAGCGCATGACGTGCCAATGCTTCTGCATGAAGAGGGTGTCGGGTTTGGCCGGGTTCATCGCGATGTGGTGGACGCAGTGACCGATCTCGGCATTGGGATCGGGAATGTGATTCGAGCGCAGGCCCCTGTTGATAGGCTTCCAGGTAGCGCCGGCGTCGTCTGATCGAAACGCGCCGGCCGCGGAGATGGCGATAACGATGCGGTCGGGGTTGGCCTTATCGAGGATGACGGTGTGGAGGCACATGCCGCCGGCGCCGGGCGTCCAGCCAGCGGCTGTGGCGTTGGTGCGGAGGCCGGAGAGCTCGGTCCAGGATTCGCCGCCGTCGGTGGACTTGAAGAGCGCGGCGTCTTCGGCTCCGGCGAGTACGGTGTCGGGGTCGGTGAGCGAGGGCTCGAGGTGCCAGACGCGCTTGAACTCCCAGGGGTGGGGCGTGCCGTCGTACCACTGGTGGGTGCCGGGGACGCCGTCGTAGAGGAGCTTGTTGGAGATCGGGGACCAGGTCTCGCCGCCGTCGTCAGAGCGCTGCATGACCTGGCCGAACCAGCCGGAGGTCTGCGAGGCGTAGATACGGTCGGGGTTCACCGGCGATCCCTTGAGGTGGTAGAGCTCCCAGCCGGGGAAGTGGGGCTGCGAGATGGTCCAGTCGCTGCGCTTGCCGTCAGCGGTGAGGACGAAGGCGCCTTTCTTTGTGCCGACTAACAGGCGGATGGAGGACATGGTGGGCTCCCGGGTGTGTGAAGTCGGGAGAAGTGTAGCGAAGCTGTGGGTTACTGGAAAGGGGATTTCTTGCCGGCCCGCACGGCTGTCTTGATCGCAGTCGCGCGAGGAAACAGCGATTGCGTTACGCGTCTGTGCTGCGCCGCTGTTCCTGCAGCTCCTTCGGGTAGTAGCAGAGGCTTTCGAGCGGGCACGCGCTGCAGCTGGGTTCCTTGTCGGTGCAGATCTGCTGGCCGTGGAGCTTGAGCAGCAGATAGGCCTGCTGCAGCTCTGCGACGTCGCTGGGGAGGGCGTCGAGCGTGCCTGCGAGGTTGGACTGGACCTCGCGGTACATGGCGACGTAGTCGCGCATGGGGTATCCCCAGCCGAGACGGACGAGGACGCGGAGGCCGTTGGATTCGACGGGAAGGCCCTGGGCGATGCCGCAGAAGAGGAGGATCTTCTCCGCGCCAGTACCGCGAATGTTGGGGAACTGCTGGAGCGCGGTGCGCGCGTCGTCGAAGGGCAGCGTGAGGATGGTGTCGAGATTGCCGCCGAAGTCGTCGAGGGTGATCTGCGCAATCTCATGCCAGCGGAAGATGCGGGTCTGGGGCTGCTTGCCGCCGAGGATGGCGAGGGGCATCAGCTCGTCGTCGGTGGCAGCGGCGATGCGGTGGGGATCGATGCGGTTGGGGGAGATGGTCGTCAGGTCGCGAAGCGCAAGGAAGACCTCGAGGCGATTCTCTTCGGTGGTGAGGTAGCAGGCGTTCTCCCAGAGCACGAGCTCGAATGGGCCCTGGGATGGTGGGAGCGACTGCGGGCCGTGTAGATCGGCGAGGTGCTTGAGCGTGGTGCGGAGTGGGTCCATGGGGGCGAGGGCTCGGCGAATTTACTGGGGAGGCGGCAGAAGCCGGTTCTTATGCTGGATGCGTTGAATCGTGGTGAAGGACCGAGAGGTGGAGTACAGGATTACGTGGCTCTCATGCTCCAGGCGTCGCCAGTTGGGCGGACTACCGGGATAGGCTCTTCCGATTCGAGGGAATTCTCCGATGAGAGCGCATACGTCTTCGAGCAACTCCAGATAGTGCTCGGCCTGGGATTCGCCCCATGTCTGGAAGATGAAGGTTCCGATCTCTCTCAGGTCTGCTAATGCTCTGCTGGAGTAGCGGACGGAAGGCATCAGGCAGTTTTCCTCGACCTCAGTCCAAGCTCCTGCCGAATCAGTTCGAAAGGATCGCCTTCGGCGATGCCACTGGCTTCGCCTTCCTCGGCCGCGCGCAGGCATGCCGCGTCGTAGGCCTTTTGGCGAAGCTCTTCGCGGAGGGCGTCAATGGCGGCGTGGAGGACTTCGGTCACGTTGGTGAACTCGCCGCTGGCGATGTAGGGGGCAGCGAGGGATTCGAGCTCGGTGGAGAGATCGGTGCTGGATGAGGCCATGTTGTCCTCCTGGTTCGAGCGTAGTCCCGAGTGAGAGGAATGCCAAGATGAGCCGGGGAGTTCAGGGGACGTCTCTCGGGCATGCCAGGGTACTCCGGGCTGATGCGACACGGTTCATCGAGCATCCTGATGTTTGTGCAGGATGCGGCGGATGGTCACTCCACGCTCGTCCAGGGAGTAGAGAATCACGTGGCTTCCGTGCGGGAGCCGACGCCAGTTGGGATGTGGTGGCTGTAAGTACGCCCGATGCGCGGGTGATGCATGAGCAGGGAGAGCGCTCGGTCCAGGCTGTCCAGATAGCGGACGTATTGCGATTCGCCCCAGGTCGCGAGGGTTATGTCGTGATTTCGATGAGGTCTGCTTTCGCGAGTGCGGTATAGCGGATGCGGGGCATCAGTGCCCTGAAGCCGATGAAAGTCCGAAGTGACTTCTCACGTCCGCGACGAGGTCCCCTTCCAGCACCTCGCTCGATTCGGATTCTTCCATCGCGTGGAGGCACTCCTCGTCGAAGGCGGCGTCGTGGACGCGCTCTCGACGGAGGGCATCCATGGCGGCTTCAAGAACCTCCTGCCTGCTGGCAAATTCGCCGGAGGCGATGAGGTTCGAGGCATATTCTTCGAAGTTTGTCAGGGGTGCGGCCATGGAATCCTCCTGATTCGAGGGTACCGGGTGGTGGTGTGGTTGCTAAGGGAGGAGTGGGCGCGGCTGATACGCAGATTCCCTTTCCACCCCAGCGGACAAAGTCGCCCGCGGGGAAGTAGGGGCGGAGATGGTCCAGTCGCTGCGCTTGCCGTCGGAGGTGAGGACGAAGTCGCCTTTTTTCGTGCCGACGAGGAGGCGGATGGAGGACATAGTGGGGCTCCCGGTCGAGCGATTAGATCCGGTTGGAGAATCCGTCCCCCTATCTTTCGATAGGGCACTGAGCGATAACATCATCCTTGGCCTTTTGTTGCGTATCGATAACCTTATCTCCGCTCAGATATTCTTTCGAACTTAGTGAACGGAATACGGCGTTGACTATTGCAGAATCGCAAACTCTCACCTCTGCATAAAGCTCGTCTATGGAGGCAGAATCTTTATTGAAGAGTTGAATGCCCTTTTTCGGGCGGCTGAGATAGGCGTCTGTTACAGTCGTCAGCTTCTTATCTAGATCGCTGAGCCGTGGCTTCAATGCATTTTGGTAGTGGCTCTCCCAATAATCGTAGTCTTGCTCCTTGAGCGCTTCTCGGATCAGGAGGTGGCTACTCAGAACTGTAGTTTCCTGTTGGACAAGTGCCTCATCGTACAGTTCCTTCCTATGTCGTACTTCTGCAACGGGCGCTCCGCGAGACAATGCCGACTTCAGCATTCCGGCTCTCACATAGCGCACGTATAACGCGTTTGAGAAATCGACGAGTGCTTTGGTACTCGATTCATAGTGGCGGGTTTCCTGGTCGCGCTCCAGTTCCAATTTGTGGCGCTCGCGCTCAGTCTCCGCTGCACGCGATTGAACTTTTGCCGAAATTAACGTTCCGAGCACCCCAGTTAGGAGAAATCCAAGGAGCAGAAGGGTCATGGGGTGTTCCCACACTGAGCGCGAGGGAGCGGACGACAGGTTAGTTGGCTCGTGTGAAGGTGTGGGATCAATCGGGTTAGGAAGGGATGCATCAGTTTTGTTCGGCATGGGGATGCCTCCTGCTAAACTCGTCTCCGCATGCAAAGGAAGCTATCCCAGAAATAGCAGGAGCCGCAATCTCGGTTGAGTTTGCGACTCCTGTTGTCACCTATTGGTCTTAGAGGAAGAGCGGTGCGAGGACCAGGGTGATGGTTGCGAGTAGCTTGATGAGCACGTGCAGCGACGGGCCAGCGGTGTCTTTGAAGGGGTCGCCTACGGTGTCGCCGACTACGGCCGCCTTGTGGGCGTCGGATTTTTTGCCGCCGTACTGGCCGGACTCGATCCACTTCTTGGCGTTGTCCCAGGCTCCGCCGCCGTTGTTCATCAGCATGGCGAGGAGGATGCCGGAGATGGTGCCGACCATGAGGAGGCCGGCGACCGCTTGTGCTCCGCCGAGGTTGACGGGGATGCCGTTGATGGTGGGGACGGGAGCGCCGGTGCCGGCGCTGTAGACGGAGCTGAAGTTGCGGAAGATGAGGCCGACTGCGACTGGCAGGCCTACGGCGAGGACGCCGGGGAGGACCATCTCCTTGAGTGCCGCGCCGGTGACGATGGAGACGCAGCGAGCGTAATCAGGCTTGCTGGTTCCGGCCATGATGCCGGGGTTTTCCTTGAACTGGTCGCGGACATCCTTGACGACCATCTGCGCGGTGCGGCCTACGGCCTTGATGGCGAGCGAGCTGAAGAGGTAGGTCAGCATCGCTCCCAGGAGAGCGCCGACGAAGACGGGGATCTCGGCGAGGTTGATGTTGGTGAAGGACCAGCCGGGAGGCACGATACCCTGCATGCCAGCGGCGTTGGCCGCGTCTACCTTGGCGATGACCAGCGAATGGACCTCTTCGAGATAGGCGGAGAAGAGCAGGAACGCTGCGAGCGAAGCGGAGCCGATGGCATAGCCCTTGGTCAGCGCCTTGGTGGTGTTGCCGGCGGAGTCCAGCTTGTCGGTGCGGTCGCGGACGGAGTCGGGCTGCTCGGACATTTCGACGATGCCACCGGCGTTGTCGGTGATGGGGCCGAAGGTATCCATGGCGAGGATGTAGGCGGCGCACGATAGCATCCCCATGGTCGCTATAGCCGTTCCATAGATTCCCTTGGCGTAGTCGCTGACGTTGGTGAAGCCATGCAGCGCCTGGGTGCCGAAGTAGTAGCTGAGCAGCAGCGCCGAGCCGATGACGATGACGGGGAGTGCGGGTGTCTCCATGCCAACCGCGAGGCCGGAGATGATGTTGGTGGCCGGGCCGGTAAGCGAGGCCTCGGCGATGGACTGCACGGGGCGGTACTTGCTCTCGGTGTAGTACTGGGTGATCCAGACGAAGAGGAAGGCAGTGGCGAGGCCAACAGCGCCGCAGGCGATGAGCCATCCCCAGTTAACGAGCGGAGCGCCGGGATTGTCGACGCCGGAGAGCATGAGCTTGACGGCGACGGCGAAGCCGATGAGTGCGAGCACAGCGGTGACGTAGAAGCCGCGATTGAGCGCGGCCATGGGGTCCTCGGTGTCGTTGGTCTTGACGACTGCGACGCCGACGATGGAGGCGACGAGGTTGATCGCGTGGACGATCAGGGGGAAGAGGATGCCCTTGATGCCGAAGACGGGATAGAGCGCGGCTCCGAGGATCATGGCGCCGACGTTTTCGGCGGCGGTGGACTCGAAGATGTCCGCGCCGCGGCCGGCGCAGTCGCCGACGTTGTCACCGACGAGGTCGGCGATGACGGCGGGGTTGCGGGGATCGTCTTCGGGGATGCCGGCTTCCACCTTGCCGACGAGGTCTGCGCCTACGTCGGCAGCCTTGGTGTAGATGCCTCCGCCGAGCTGGGCGAAGAGCGCGACTAGCGACGCTCCGAAGCCGAAGCCGACGAGCTGGTAGGGAACGCCGACGGGATCGGTGAGTCCGCCGAAGCCGAGGAAGAGCACGCCGACGCCGATGAGCGAGAGCGCCACGACGACGAGGCCGGTGACGGCACCACCGCGGAGGGCCATCTGCAGCGCGCCGTTGAGCGAGGTCCGCGCGGCTGAGGCAGTCCTGATGTTTGCCCTGATCGAGACGTACATGCCGGTGAAACCGGCGAGTCCGGAGCAAACCGCTCCGACGAGGAAGGCGATGACGGTCTTGATGGCGTATGGAGCGGTGCGCGCCGACGAGTGATAGCCGATGAAGACGATGACCGCGAGCACGACGGCGAGGATGCCGATGGTGCGGTACTGGCGGGCGAGGAAGGCTTCGGCGCCTTCGCGGATGGCGTTCGAGATGACGCGCATCTCCGGTGTGCCGGTGTCGCCGGCGATGACCGAGCGGGCGAGCAGCAGCGCAGCGGCGAGGGCGACGACGCCTACGCCGAGGGCGATCCAGAGCCAGAGGCTGTCGGAGGAAGAGACGGTGGCGGGCGCGGCCGGGATGGGGGCGTCCTGCAGGGCCATGAAGAAGGCGGAAAGTGCTGCAACGGGCATGTACGAAGTTCCTCCGAGAGTGATGG
Source organism: Bryocella sp. (assembly GCF_058498515.1). Lineage (NCBI taxonomy): Bacteria > Pseudomonadati > Acidobacteriota > Terriglobia > Terriglobales > Acidobacteriaceae > Bryocella > Bryocella sp. The sequence goes on along the minus strand of NZ_JBMHYI010000024.1, from coordinate 175,308 downwards.
AGAAGGCTGTTCTGACTGGGACGTCTGCGGGCGTGCAGCCCGCGCAGACGAGCGAAAAATAGGCTTCGAATCGACCGGGCGCATTAGAGCACACGCACATTCGGTGGTCAATCAAGCACAGTGGAGACCGCGGAAGAGGCAAAGGCAGGTGCGGCGTGTCACAGCGCAGGGTGATGCAATCGTCAGAGATTCAGAGACTCCGGCGACTTCGCAGGTGGTGGGCGACGGGAAGCTTGTTGCTCAGCGTAGTCTCCAGACAGGATCGAGGGCTTCCATGCTGGCACGCGCAGGAGCTCGATGCAACGGGAGAGTGTGGCGGTTGGGGAGACTGAAACAGTGAAGCGAGAGAGCGGAGTGAATTCGAGCGCGGGCCGCCATCTTTCCTGGGCGCTTTGGCTGCTTGTGGCGGGCGCGGTGATGATGACCGTGCTGCTGGCGCTGACGCCTGCGGCGGGGCATGATCAGCTGTGGTTTCTGCTGATGGCGAAGCGCTGGCTGGGGGGCGCGCAGCTGTATGGACCGGAGGTGTTCGACTCGAACCCACCGATGATTGTGTGGGTTTCGGCCTTGCCCGTGTGGGTTGCGGCGCATATCGGCGTGGCGGCGAGCCTGGTCGGGAAGCTGCTGGTGGTGGTGCTGGATGCTGCGGTTGCGTGGCTGGCGTTGAACGCGCTGGAGCTTTCGACCGGAAAGACGAGCCGCAATGGGCGGCTGTGGCTGGCGTTCGGGTTTGTCGTGATCTTCGGTGCGGTGGAGGCGCGGGACTTTGGGCAGCGCGATGCGCTGACGGCGCTGTTGCTGCTGCCGTATGTGCTCGTGGCAGCGGCTTGGAGCGTGGAGGGATCCGGTTCCGAGACGAAGCGAGGGCTGCGGATTGCGGCGGTGCTGCTGGCGGCGCTGGGAGTTTGCCTGAAGGTGCAGCTGGCGCTGGTGCCGGGGGTGATTGAGGCAGTGTTGCTGGTGCGGGCTCTTCTGTCTTCCGGGACACCTGGGTCACGAAGCGCATGGTTGCGAAGGCTGGAGCCGTGGATTCTTGTCGTGGTGGGTGCGGTGTATTTGCTCGCGATTCGCGGACTGACACCGCTGTACTTTGCGAGCGCGGTGCGGCTGAACCTGATGACGTATTGGGCCATTGGCCATCTGACACTGGTGGAGCTTTTTGTGCAGGCGATCGGGCTGCACGCGCTGCTGGCGATGGCGCTGGCGTCGATGACACGCGAGCGTAAGGAGGGGTCGCGGTTTGCGGCGGCGATCACGATGTTGTGTGTTGCGGGGCTGGCGGCGACGGTGGCGTACTACGTGCAGGGCACGGGGTGGTACTACCAGCAGCTACCGGCGATTTCGTTCTTCGGTTGTGCGGTGGTGCTGCAGCTGCTGAGTCTTGCGGAGCGCAAGAGTGCGCGGCGTGCGGCGCGGCTGGCGGCGAAGGGTGTGGTTGTTGAGAACGAGGATGTTGCAGTGGTGCTGCCAATCGCGATTGCGGCGCTCGTGGTGCTGGCTGGTGTGCTGACGATTCACTTTGCGGGCTTTGGGTTTACGCCGCGGGGGTTCGACGCGGACCATACGTTCCAGATCACGCGACCGGATCCTGGCTTCTTCACGGCGCTGGCTCCGGGAACGCCGGTGGCGATCCTTACGACGTCTGTCGATGATGCGATGATGCCGATCGAGCGCTATCACCTGCAGTGGGCGCAGAGCATGAACAACCTGTGGCTGCTGCCGGCGTGGCTGCGGACGGCGCGGCCGCAGACGGGGGACTGGCCGGTGCCGGCGCGGCATCGGTTGTCGGCGGCACAGCAGGGAGAGCTGTTGCAGACGATCACGAGCCGGGAGGCGGGGGATCTCGCGCGGTGGAAGCCTGTGGCGGTACTGGTGGCGCGGTGCCAGGATGCGGCGGTCCATTGCCAGGAGTTGGAGGACCGGCATGATGATTTGCTGGGTACGCTGTTGCTGAGTTCGGAGTTTGCGGAGCAGTGGCGGGAGTATCGGTTGGCGCGGTCGAGCGGGATGTACGACGAGTATGTGCGGGGGTGGTAGGAAAGTCTCGCAAGGGGCCGAAGAACGTACCTCAGGGGCTAAAGCCCCGTCGGTTTGTGCGGTTTTATGTCACGGCTGAAGCCGTGACCTGCCGTTCGTGCCGCGCGATCTGAACCTTTCGTCCAGCACCATCGCGGCCTTATCCGTGCGGCGCGATCAGGTCTTCTTAGTGTGTCGCGGAGTTCCCGTGCAGCGAGACTTCGTAGAGCTCAGAGCTGATGTGGTACTCGCCGGGCATGTAGCCGACTAGGTGGATGGCAGCACCGTCGTCCTTGAGCTTGGGTAGCAGCCAGTCTTCGGGGTAGTTCTTCATGCCGAGTACGAAGAAGTGCTTGTGCTGCGCGACGAAGGCTGTGTAGGGCTCGCTGTGGCCGCGGAGGTGGAAGGCGGCGGTGATCTGCGGCATGCGCTCGAAGATGTTGGCGTGGGAGTAGAGGTTGCTGGCCTGGGGATCGACGAGGTAGTAGAGCCTTGCGGTGGTGGCATCGCTCTCGCGGTAGTTCATCTCGACGAAGGTGAGGCCGCTGGCGGCGACGAACGGGATGGAGGGATCGAGCGCGGCGGTCTTTGCGCAGGCTTCGCAGGGCTGGAGTTTCGGTTCGGAGTGGGCTCGCGTGGGGAGAATCGCTCCGTCGGCGATGGAGTGCAGGAGCTGCATGGGAAGGCCGGAGATGGCGATCGCTGCGATGGCCCCGAGCAGAGCTACGCGGGGATCGGGCTGCCAGCCGTCACTGGAGATCGATAGGGTGAGGCGGGCGATGAGTGCGACGAAGGCCATCTCCAACGCGAAGCTCGTGATGGCGCCGTAGCGTAGGAAGAACGCACCGTGGGAGTGCATGAGAAGCAGCATGAGCGCGAGTGGAAGCGCCAGCAGTGCCCAGATGAGAAGCCACTCCGCGCGATTGAAGGACCAGCGTGGGCCTTGGGCGGGGACGTGGAAGCCGAACTGGCCTGCGCCAAGCAGCAGCGCCACCGCGGCAAGCAGGAGGAAGACGACCGCGGTCTCGGAAGTGGTGAGGTAGAGGTAGAACAGGGCGATTTTGGTGAAGCTGACCTGGAAGGCGAGCGGGTACATCGCCGCGCCGTGGTTGGCGAAGAGCGGGACGTAGAGGAGGGTGACGGCGAAGGGCAGAAGCAGCGCGGCGGCGATGCTGAGATCGATGTGGCGCTGCTGGAGGGAACGCGTCAGCTCGGCTGCGAGGAGGGCGCCGGTGGCGGCGACGCCGAAGACGTGGCTGAGGAGCAGACCGGAGAGCGAGAGTGCGATGGCAAGTGTCCAGAAGGCGCGATGTTTTGCTTCGGGCGCTGCGGCGTGCTGCCAACTGAGGATAGCGGCCAGAAAGAAGCCGAACATCAGGCCATAGGGCCGGGCTTCGACGGCGAGCGGGAAGTTGACGCTGGCCATGAGGAGCAAGGCCGCGAAGAGCCCAAAGAGGACTCCCAGGCGGCGGCGCACGATCGCGAAGAGGCAGAGGATCGCGGCGAGGAAGCCGAGCATCTCGGGCAGGCGCGTGGCGAGCGTGTTGACGCCGAAGACGCGGTAGCAGGCGTGGGTGAGCAGGAAGGGCAGCGGAGGGTTGAGGTCGTAGACGCGGGCGAGATCCCACATCTCGCGGACGGTGGTGGAGCGGGCGATGAAGAGGGTGTAGAGCTCGTCGTGCCAGAGGGGCTTGAGGTGGGAGAGTTCGAGCACTGCAGGCACGTAGAGTGCAACGATGAGGCCGATCATCCAGCCGGGATGCGCTTCGCACCATGCGGCGACAGTGCCGAGCCACGCGCCGAGGCGGGCTTGGTGGGTCCCCACTGCGGTAGGGCTCTTCATGGATGGGGTGGCGAGGCTCATGGGCGTTGGGATTTAGTTCGGGGCGCAGAAAAGAAACGCGAATCGAGTTTGGGGCTTGGAGTCCGGAGTTTTGAGTTTAGCCAGATTGCTGTGGTGCGGCAGTGGCAGAGCGCTACGGCTTCCGTGGGAGCCAGACCTCATAGAGCTCGGTGTCGCGCCAGTAGCCGTCGTGGGTGGTGTGGATGAGCTGGAGGTGGGCACCGTCTTCGAGGAGCTTGGGGATGAGCCAGTCTTCGGGGTAATCGTGCTGACCGAAGACGAAGAAGTGCGGGTGCAGCGCGATGAAGGCGGCGTAGTGCTCGCTGTGGCCGTGAAGAGCGAAGGCGCGGACGACCTCTGGCATGCGCTCGAAGATGTTGGCGTGGGCGATGCTGGCGCTGGCTTCGCGGTCGGTGAGGTAGTAGAGGCGCGCGAGGGTGGCGTCGTTTTCGCGATGATTCATCTCGACGAAGGCGAGGCCGCTGGCGTCGACGAGGGGCAGCGTTGCATCGCGCTGAGCGGTGAGGGCGCAGGCCTGGCAGGGCTCGGGGATGGGCTCGATGTTGGCGCGGGTGGGGATGAGTTCGTGGGCGACGATTTGTTGCGGGATCACGAAGGGCAGTCCGGACATGAGCAGCACGATGACCGAGCCGAGGAGCGCGGCGCGGGGATCGAGCTGAGGTGTGGCCGTCTCGCGATTCATCGTCCAGCGGCCTAGTAGTGCTGCCGTGAGTACGGCGACGGCCCAGACGACGATGCCTGTGTAGCGGATGAAGAACGCTCCCTGCTTCAGCGCGAGATAGCCGAGCAGGAGCAGAGGGATCGCGAGGACGCTTCCGAGGGCGAACCACTCGGGCTGGGTGAAGAACCAGCGCGGGCCGGTGGCTGGACGGGCGCCACGAAGATGGGCGACGCCGAGTAGAGCGAGGACAGCGACGGAGGTGAGGAGCAGCGCGATGAGCTCCCGGTCGATAGAGTGGATGTAGGTGTCGAAGATGGTCTCGCCGGTGGGCTGGAAGGCGACGGGATAGAGCGCTGTGCCGTGGTTGCTGAGCAGCGGGGTGTAGAGGATGGTGAGGGCGAGCGGGAGTATGAGGCCCAGGAGGATGGGCCAGTCGAGGCGACGAGAACGCAAGGAGCGGAAGAGCTCGGCGGCGACGAGTGCGGCTAGAGGAGCGAGGGAGAAGACGTGGCTTAGGAGCATCGTCGCCACTGCAAGGGGGAGGACGAAGAGAGACCACGTGGGGCGAGGGGCTTGGGTCGCGCGTTGCCAGGCGAGGAGAGCGACGAGGAAGCCGGCGTACATCAGGGCGTAGGGACGGGCCTCGGTGGCGAGCTGAAAGATGTCGCTCTGCATCACGATGGTGACGGCGAAGAAGGCGAAGAGCGCTCCCATGCGGCGGCGGACGAAGGCGAAGAGAGCGAGCAGCGCGACGAGGAAGGAGACGATCTCGGGCAGGCGGGTGGCTAGTGTGCTTTGGCCGAAGAGATGCAGCGAGGCACGCGTGGCGGAGTAGATGAGCGGGGGGTTGAGGTCGAAGACGCGGGACTGGGCCCACATGGTGTGAAGGGTGGGAGAGTTGGAGAGGAAGTAGGTGTAGAGCTCGTCATGCCAGAGAGGTTTGTGGCGCGAGGCGTCGAGGACGGCGGGGATGTAGAGGATGACAATCGCGGCGATGAGCCAGGCGGGGTGTTGCTCGCACCAGTTTGCGATGTAGCCGAGGGCTGTTGCCGCGCGCTGGCGGAGGTTCAAGGGGGCGGATTGGGTTTCAATGGGCAAAGAGATGGGTAGTGGGTCTCGGCTGTGCTCATCGTACGACGGCGTTTGGGTGGACGGAGTTCCAGTGGAGAGGCTTGCTCAATTCCGGTGGCGGCATGATCAGGGCAGGGTTGGCACGCTACGGGAAATTGGGTGGTCGCGCGTCTTCGGAAACGTTGTTGAAGTGTGGTACGTTGAGGCTCACCCGCGCGCTCCTTCGGGACTCATTCCGAAGCCGTGAGCATGGATCCGGGAGCTACAGGATCGGGAGCTACAGGATCTGCCAGCCAGTGAGCGCCGGGCTCAGTGGGGAGCCACTATGTTGCGTCAGGGGTCGGCTTGTCGGGTTCCATCTTTCCTCGTTCCTTCGGTGACTTTGAGTAAGCGGCGTCGGTGGGTTTTGCTGCTGATGGCTGTGTTGGCGGCAGCTCCCATGCTGCGAGCGCAGGAGAATCCGCTGGGGGATGTGCATACGAACCAGCCTCCACCGCCGGCTCCTCCGAAGGATGCGCGTCCGGCTATTGTTGACGGCAACATTGCTGCTCGGGCGACCGGCAACCCCGGGGCTCCGCTGCGCGTCAATGTGAACCTAGTGCTCGTGCCGCTGACAGTGACGGACCCGATGAACCGCCTGGTGACCGGGTTGGAGCGAGACAACTTCCAGGTCTTCGACAACAACATGCCGCAGACGATCAAGACCTTCGGGACGGAGGATGCTCCGATCTCGATTGGGATTGTGTTCGACCTTTCGGGTTCGATGGAGTCAAAGTTCCTGCGAGCGCGGAAGGCGCTCAGCGAGTTCCTGCGGACCTGCAATCCAAAGGATGAGTTCTTCGTGGTCGGGTTCAATGACCGTCCGGCGATCATCGTCGATTACACGTCGGAGGTAGAGGATGTGGATGCGCGGATGGTGATGCTGCATCCGGAGAAGCGCACCGCGCTGATCGACGCGATGTATCTGGGCGTCAATAAGCTGAGGAGCGCGAAGTACGACCGGAAGGCGCTGCTGGTGATCTCGGACGGTGGCGACAACCGCAGCCGCTACACGGAGGGTGAGTTGCAGCGCGTGATTCGGGAGAGTGAGGTGCAGATTTACTCGATCGGAATCTTCGATGCCTATGCTCCGACGGAGGAAGAGCAGCTGGGGCCGGTGTTGCTGAAAGAGATCTGCGAGGGTACCGGGGGACGGCTTTTCACCGTCTATGACATTCAGGACCTGGGAGACATTGCGCAACGCATCAGCGAGGAGCTGCGCAATGAGTATGTGATTGGATACACGCCTACGGACCGCCGTCGCGATGCGTCGTGGCGTAAATTGAAGGTGCGATTGCTGCCTCCGCCCGGGCTTCCGGTGCTTACTGTGCACAATCGCGAGGGGTACTATGCACCGTCGCAGTAAAAGCTGGAAGCCGGTTCGCGTGCTGCGACGCCGGCTTCATCCGGTGGGAGAGATTCTCGCCACCGTTCTGTTTTTTTCGTTTGTGACGGCGGGCGTGGCGTCGGACGCCCAGGCGCAGGCGCCCAAGGCACCAGCTTCGCAGACCGTGCCGACGCGCAGGCCGCTGACGGTGGACAGCGATCCGGTGACGCTGCCGGAGGGTGATGCGCCAGTTGCGGCGGCCCCTTCCGGTGCACCGCAAGCGGCTGCCGGCGAGGTGACGCGCGAGAACGGCAAGTTCACGCTGCGCACCAATGCGTACGAGGTGCGGCTGAATGCCAGCGTCATCGACTCCAGCGGGCAGCCGGTGGACTCGCTCCCGCAGGATGCGTTCCACGTATACGAGGACGGCGTGCCGCAGAACATCATCGGCTTCCGGCATGAGGACCTGCCGGTGTCGCTGGGGCTGCTGATCGACAGCTCGGGGTCGATGTACGACAAGCGGTCGTCAGTGGATGCGGCGTCGCTGGACCTGGTGAAGCTCTCGAACCCTCAGGATGAGGCGTTCCTGGTGGATTTCAGCTCGGAGCCCTACCTCGATACGGACTTTACGAACGATGTGGGCAAGCTGCAGCAGGGGCTGAGCTTCATCAAGAGCACGGGCGGAACGGCGCTGTATGACGCGGTGATCGCGTCGGCCGATTACCTGGCGAAGAATGCAAAGCGGCCGAAGCAGGTGCTGCTGATCGTGACCGACGGCGAGGACAATGCGTCGAGCGCGTCGCTGGAGACGACGATTCGGCGGGTGCAGGACCTGGACGGGCCGGCGATTTACTGCATCGGGCTGCTGTTTGGCGAGGATGTGAGCCGGAGCGAGGCGCGGCATGCGCGCGAGGTGCTGACGGAGCTGTCGCTGCAGACGGGTGGCCAGGCGTACTTCCCGAAGTCGCTAAAGGAAGTGGATGGCATCACGCGCGAAGTGGCGCAGGATATCCGGTCGCAGTACACGATCTCGTATCGGTCGACGAAGGCGCCGGAACTGGGTGGATACCGGACGATCCACGTGGAGGCCAAGGAAAAGGGCTTCCATGGGCTGCAGGTGAGGACTCGGACGGGGTACTTCCCGAAGACGGCGAAGCCTGAGGGTGGACAGGCGCCGGGCGGCAATTAGGAACGAGCGGCGAGGTGCCAGGGCCGCTAGAATCGCCATCCTGCGCCGAGCAGGAACTGAACGGTGCTGGCCGTTTGAGGCGCAGCGTAGTTGGTGCCGTAGTTGTTGACTGGAGTGACCGCTGAGTAATGGATGAGGGTTTCGCCGAGGTCGAAGCGGAGCAGGAAGTGGTGCGTCGGATAGAGCTCTACGACTGCTCCGACGTCGCCGCCAAACTGATTGACGATGTCGGTGGGTGGGGGAACAGAGGCCAGGTTCTGGTAGGCATTCTTGAAGGCGATGAGTCCAGGCCGGACTTTTGCATAAACGCCGTAGCGAGGATGCTGCAAGCCTAGTTTGACACCGGAGAAGAACTGCAGCTGGCCTCCGCCATCCTGAAAGGTGGGAGCGCCGCTGCCGTTGAGTATGACGATCGAGCTATCGAGCGCGAGCCAGTGGGTGAGGAAGTGCGACCCGGTGAACGCCACGCCGGAAGGAAGCCCGAGCTCTTCCTGGTCAAGGTTAACGGTGGGTTGAAGAGCATAGGAGACGATGAGCTCATTGCGCGGGACGGGAAGAGAGTCGGCTGCGGTTTGCGGGGTAGCGGAATCGGCGAAGGCGCGGCCGAACGAGCGGCTGAGACCGATGGCAACGAGCACATGATCTTCGACAAAAGCTTTTTCCACGACGGTCGGACCGGCGTTTGCGGGCAACGTCTGGCTGCGGTCTGCTTGAAGCAGGATTTCGTGGCTGACGTCGAAGGTGATGGAGGTGCGAGGTGAGAGCTTCGCGGAAAGCCCGACGCCTTCTTCCAGGCTGAAGTGAGTGATTCGTCCGTAGTGGGGGACGGACGAATAGGTGTAGATGCCCGACGATCCGAGCGGGACGAGAGTGAAGTCTTGGGAACGCAGGCTGCTGGAGAACGAGCTGATGCCCGGCGCGATGCGCGAGCGCAGAGAGAACCGGCTGTGGCCGAGCGGGACTGTGGCGCGAATGCCCACATGGGCTAGGAGTTGTTCGCCGCCATTCTGAGGCACCTGGATCTGCCGGCCAAAGAGGTAGCCAGCGCGGGCCTCCAGCGCGAAGTTGGGGCTGAGCGCGAAGGCGTACCCGCCTGAGATCCCACCGAAGAGTTGTTCGTGTACGACGAGAACAGGGCCGGTAGGCGGCCCGTAAACATAGTTGGTCTCGTTGGCTGTTTGGCGGCCCAGCGCGGAGAGTTCGAGGGTGTGACGGGCAACCTCCTGCGCACTCGCAAAGGAGAGGACAAGAAGGCAAACGATGGCGGTCGTGAGGCTGACGAAAGCTCGATGAATGGCGGCAGCTCCCCTGAATCGTCTGTGTGGCGGGCCCGGGGTACGGTTCTCGATGATAGCGAGACGCGCGGCAAGGAGAAAAGTATCTATTCTTGCTAGAGGTTATACCTCGCAACCTTCGACACACCTGGGACAGACGAGACCTCTCATCGGTAATTCGACACATGGAATCTCAGATAATTCCAGGCACGCCACTGATAGTCAGATCCCTGGTCCCTGGTCCGCAGGGTATCCGGGAGCAGCGGCTGGCAATTGGGTGGTGCGATTCGTACTCCCGCCGAGGCGGTTCCGCATCCCATAGAGACACTCTGTGCGATTAGCATGGACGGTCAGAACGTTCGCTCGGGATCGCACCCCAGCGAACGCAACCGGAAAGGAAGTATCACTTGCTTGATCTCAACACCATCAATGACGTCTTTGCGCTGATTGCCGCTCGCGCAGACGAGACCGTTGCCAAGGTCCAGGACGGCGGTAGCTGGAAGGACATCTCAGGGAAGACGATGTACGGCCGTGTGCGTGCGCTCGTACAAGCGTTGCAGGGCTGGGGCATCCAGAAGGGCGATCGCATTGCGCTGATCAGCGAGAACCGCTGGGAGTGGCCGGTGGTCGACTTTGCCGCGCTGGCGATGGGTGCGGTGGACGTCCCGCTGTACCAGACGCTGACGCCGGAGCAGGTCGGCTTCATGCTGAAGAACTCCGGAGCGAAGACCATCTTCGTGAGCACGAAGGACCAGTACGACAAGATTGTTGCGGCAGGGGAGATTCCGACGCTGGAGCGGGTCATCGTCTTCGATAAGGGCGAGTTCGGGGGCGCGGAGAGCTTTGCGAAACTGATGGAGCCGGCGGCGAGTCTTGAGGGGCGGGATGAGGCTTTCGACGCGATGAGCAGGTCGATCAAGCCGGAGGATCTGGCGTCGATCATCTACACCTCGGGCACGACGGGCGAGCCCAAGGGCGTGATGCTGACGCATGGCAACATGGCGACGAACCTGCGCCACTCGACCGACAACCTGGACATCCGGACGAAGGATGTGGCGATCTCGTTTCTTCCACTGAGCCACGTGACGGCGCGGCATCTCGATTACGCGATGTATTCGTCGGGCGGAGCGCTGGCGTACCTGCCGAGCTTCAATGGCCTTCCCGGAGCGATGCAGGCTGTGAAGCCGGAAATCTTCCTGGCGGTGCCTCGTGTGTACGAGAAGCTGCGGGGAGCGATCGAACACAAGTCGCAGGGCTTCAAGAAGACGATCCTGAACTGGGCGCTGGGTCAGGGCAAAGCGCATCGCGCGGAGATCATGAAGGGCATCAAGCCGAGCTCGCTGGGCTACACGATTGCGGACAAGCTGGTGTTCTCGAAGGTGCATGCGGCGTTTGGCGGCAACGCGCGGCTGTTTGTGTCAGGCGGGGCTCCGCTGGGGATCGACACCACAGAGTGGTTCCTCGATATGGGCATTCGCATCTTCGAGGGCTACGGCATGACGGAGACCTCGCCGGTGATCTCGCGCAACACGTATGCGGCGTACCGCGCGGGCACGGTGGGGCAGGTGATTCCGAACATGGAGGCTCGCATCGCCTCCGATGGCGAGCTGGAGGTGCGTGGAAGCTCGGTGTTCAAGGGCTACTGGAACAACGAGGAAGCCACGAAGAAGGAGTTCACCGAGGATGGCTGGTTCAAAACGGGCGACATCGGCAAGCTGGAGGATGGTTTCCTCACCATCACGGATCGCAAGAAGGAGCTGTTGAAGACCTCAGGCGGCAAGTTCATTGCGCCGCAGCCGATCGAGAACAAGCTGAAGGCGAACAGCATCATCAGCCAGGCGGCGCTGATCGGCGACATGAAGAAGTTCGTGAGCGTGCTGATCTCCCCGAACTTCGAGATGCTGGAGAAGTGGGCGGAACAGAACGGCGTCGCAAAGACGGACCGGCCTTCGCTGGCGAAGGATCCAGGCGTGCAGAAGATGTACAAGGAGATCGTCGACAAGGTGAATGCCGACCTGGCGCACTACGAATCGATCAAGAAGGTCATCGTGGTGGGCGAGGAGTGGAGCATCGAAGAAGGCGAGCTTACGCCAAGCATGAAGCTCAAGCGCCGCGTGATCAATGAGAAGTACAAGGCGCAGATCGATGGGATCTATAAGGACTGAGAAGCAGCGGAATAGCAGAGAAGCAGAACAGTAAAAGCGGCAGGTTCCTCAACTTTCGGAGGGCTCAGCTCTTACTGTTCTGCTGTTCTGCTCATTTGCTGTTCTGCTTCTTTACGCCCGGAGCGGTCCTACCTGCACGGACCTGAGGTGGGATTCGCGCGCGGGTTCGGCGTGGAGGCCGTGGAAGGCGCGGAGGCCTTTGAGGATGCGTTTCGCGGCGCGGAGGTCGAGCGTTGCGAAGTCTTTGCCGGCCCAGGTGGGGCGGGGTGTGAGGGTTTCGGCCTCGATGAGGCTGAGGGCGACCTCGGAGTATTCCCGGTACTGGAGGGGACGGTCGATCAGCACATTCAGCTGGTCCAGCAGGCCGTCGTTGGCCAGGGCCGCGATCATGCGATCGACGTAGATTCTGCCGCCTTCGAGTGCTCCCAGCAGGAGGTCGCCCTGCCGCACGATGAGGCTGGAGACGCCGCAGGCAGAGTGACGCCGGCGGGCGGCCTGGACCTTCGAGAGCAGCGAAGGTTGGCCTGAGGCTGAGGCGTGCGAGGGCGCGACCGTTGCGGGGGCGCTGGGCTCGCTCGTGAGGCGGGATGTGAAGATGACCTGCTTCATATTGGGGAACTCTATCGGCAGGCTACAGTTTTCTGTCGGTAATCGGATGACGACTTTTGCACATTGCGGGCGGGTTGGCGTTCCAGGATGAACTTCTGCTACGACGCGGCGGGCGTAGCATCCAATCTGAACCCATGACGATGCTTGCACGCGCGAAGAAACAGGATGGGCGGTTCCTGAATCCTGTCCCTACTCAAATTGGTGGTTTCAGCACGATGTGGAAGGTGCTGCCGGAGTTCCTGTTCAACCGGGGCAAGGCCTACCGCGAGCCCAAGGGGCCGCTGGGGCCGTTTCTGACGCGGGCGGAGATCTATGCGACGCCTCCCGCGAGCGGTCTGCGAGTGACCTGGTTTGGACACTCCAGCCTGCTCATCGAGATCGATGGCTTCCGGGTGTTGTTGGACCCGGTGTGGGAGGAGCGAGCGGCTCCGTCGCAGTTCTTCGGGCCGAAGCGGTTCTTTGAGCCGACGATTGCGCTGGAGGACCTGCCTCCGCTGGACGTGGTGCTGGTCTCGCATGACCACTACGACCACCTCGGACGGCACACGCATGCGAAGCTGGCGGCCCTGCCGACGACGGCCCGGACGCGTTGGGTGACTTCGGTGGGGGTGGGCAAGCATCTGCGGAGATATGGCGTCGATCCGAAGCGGATTACGGAGCTTGACTGGACGGATTCGGTGGAGGTTCCGGGCACGGACGGAGCGTTGCGGATCACGTCGTGGCCTTCGCGGCATTTCTCCGGCCGCGGCTTGCATGACCGGTTCACTACGCTGTGGGGATCGTTTGTGATCGAGGGGCCGAAGCATCGGGTGTACTTCGGGGCGGATTCGGGGTATTGGCCGGGCTATGCGGAGATTGCCTCGCAATACGACCGCTTCGACCTGGTGATGCTGGAGATTGGGGCGTCGAACGCGCTTTGGGAGAATATCCACCTGGGCCCGGACAATGCGGCGCGGGCGTACTCAGAGATGGCGGCGGCGCTGGCTGGCAAAGGCGGTGCGGGGCTGTTTCTGCCGATCCACTGGGGATTGTTCAACCTGGCGCTACATGCGTGGAGGGAGCCGGTGGAGCGGATGATGAAGATCGGCGACGAGCGTGGGCTTCCGCTGTGGCTGCCGGCGCCGGGGAGTCCGACGGAGGTGGTGGCAGGGCAGCCGCTGCTGACGCGGTGGTGGGAGCTGTGGGAGTAGAGGCAGGGTCAAGGGACCAGGGCCAAGGAGTGGGATCAGGAATTAGGAAGGGTTTGCGACGTCAGGTTTACCGATCCGGCAATACGGGACAAGGTGCAGTTGGCGGGTCTGGATGAATTCCACTTGCCCGCCTGTGGAAAAGCCGGTACAACAGGAAACGCGCCGGGGAATCCCGGAAGATTCCCTCGAACTGGAGACACCCTCATGCCGAATGCCGCTTCGAATGCTACTGCTGTCCGTGAGGTGATGGATATCCGCCAGGCTGCGGACTACCTCGGAATCAGCGGCGACACGCTGTACCGGTACGCGTCGGAGAACTTTGTGCCGGCGTTCAAACTGGGCAATCGCTGGCGCTTTCGCAAGAGCCTGCTGGATGACTGGATGGATCAGCAGAGCGGCGTGAAGCCGATGCCGCAGCTGGAGATCGTGGACCCCGCGAAGAAGAAGCAGGTTCGCGCGGTGCGGTAGAGCACCCTCATGTTTGCGATTATGAAGGGCCCGGCCGAAGCCGGGCTTTTCCGTTTGTGGGGTGCAGTCGTTCTTCCCGGCAGGGCTGAAGTGCGCGATTTCGACGCAGGGCGCTGCGGCGCCATGGATGAGGCACCGGCTGATGTTGCATCGCTCACCCCACCGTTTTCCGATGGTGCTGTGAAAGGAAGGGCCACCCGGCTCCGTGGGGGCACCGTCCTGGCGCCTTGAGGGCCTCGGCGTACCCGGAATATGCGAGTTCTAGGTGAAGACCTGGCTTGAGGCTCCGATGCTGCCGCGGATCAGGGTGATGTGGGTGATCTCGGGTGGGCAGTTGAGGCGCATGGGAAGGCCTACGGTGCCTAGGCCGCGGTTGACGTAGAGCTGCATGTGGCCGATCTGGAAGGCTCCCTCGACGTACTTGCGGCCCATGGGGGGAAGCACCATGGGGCCGGCGAGGGGAAGGCGCACCTGGCCGCCGTGAGTGTGGCCGGAGAGCATGACATCGATCATGGGGAAGCGCGGATGCTGGCGGACGGTGTCGGCGTAGTCCGGCTCGTGGACCATGAGAATGACAGGGACGTCGGGCAGCTGGGGGACGGCGAGGCTGAGGACGGGCGTGCGCATGCTGGCGTCGTCGGTGCCGCAGAGCCAGATACGGTCGTGGCCGCGCTCGATGGCGACGTAGCTGTCGACGAGCATGGGGGTCTTGTGGGCCTCGAGCGGCTGGATGACATGCTCGGAGCCGACGGCGACATCGTGGTTGCCGAGGATGCCGAAGCGTTGCGGGGCCTTGAGGGTGCTGAGGATCTCGGCGGCGACGCCGGCGGCGCGCCAGGCGGTGGAGTCCGCGAGGGGGCCACGGCTGACGAAGTCGCCGGTCAGGAGGACGATGTCCGGGTTGATGTGGTTGATGCGCTCGACGGCGTCGACGAGGAACCAGGGCTCGGTGTATTCGACGAGGTGAATGTCGGAGAGCTGGACCATGCTGAAACCGACGAAGGCGTCGGGTAGGTCCGCAATAGCGATCTGCCGGTGGGTGATCTGGAGGTCGTGACGTGCCTTGGTCCCGCCGTAGAGGGCCACCGAGGCTGCCGCCGCGGTACCTCCAATCAGGAATGCGCGGCGGGTCATGGGAGAGAAGCGAAGGTGCGCTCCCGGGTCGAAACGATCGGCCATATGTCATGATACCGGCCCGGCGCTGGCCGGGACGATGCCGTTTGGGTCGGGCTAATTTTCGGAGGGACGCTCCGCGCCGTCGATGACGAGGACCCGCATGGGGCCTTTGCGGGACTCGAGCCGCAGGCCCAGCTGTTCCTCCATTGCGGTCAGCAGCGAGGGTTCCTCGGACTCTCCGGCGTTGGTCGGATCGAAGTGCAGCACAAAGTCGTAGTGGCCGGGCAGGCCTGTCTCGTCGGTGACATAGCGGCCAAGCTGGTTGCCGAGGTTGGTAGCGAGCTCGGACATGGCGATATCGGTGCCGGTCATCTGCGTGCGGCCGGGCGAGCGGCGGGTGTTCATGTTGTGTGCGGGATCGCCGCCATGGAGCTGGAGCTTCGGGCCGCTCTTGGCGGGCACGAGGACGTAGATCGGGGCATCGCGGTTCTCCCAATGGCACTTCAGCTGGAAGCGCTCGGCGAGGAGCTGCTGGAGAAGCGGGTGCATGTCGTCGTCGGTGAGCTCGCGGTGCGAGGCGGTGAGGGCGTTGACGTCGAACATGTCGGAGTCAGTCCATTTGGGGGCATCGACGATCTGAAAGCCGAGGAGACCGTAGGCGTTCCGCAGCAGGGTTCGCAGGTTGGCGTTGACGATGACGAGATGGCCGCCCGGGCGGCGGGAGATCTGCGTGTTGGGGCTCCCCGACTTGTTGAGGTGAACGGCCGCCACCTCGAGGACCTCCTGTGGGCTGGTGGGTGGTGCGGGCGGCGTGGTCTGGGCGTGGCTGGCGAGGGAGCAGGCGAGCACAATGGCTGGCGTGAGCGAGCAGAGAGCGACGCGGTTCATGGGATCTCCTGCGGCATGGGCTGAGGCGGCTTGAGATCCTGTACGTGAATAGGTGGGAAAGGTTCCCGATGCGGAGGAGGAGGAGCGAAGGGGTGTCCTGGGAGTGCCGGATGGGGCTGTGGTGAAGGTAAAATGAAGGGATGCACGAGGTTGACAGACGGCGTCAGGCGCTCGAGGCCGCGCTTGAGGCGGGTTCAGGGGGATTGCTTGCGAACCACGCTCCGGACGTCCGCTGGCTGACCGGGTTTACGGGGTCCAGCGGGGCGGTAGCAATGGCAGCTCCACCCGCCAGCCGGGGAGCACGTTCGACGCTGCGGGCGATCCTGTTCACGGATGGACGGTACGCCGAGCAGGCGAAGGCCGAGGCTGCGGGCGTGAAGGTGATTGTCGAGCGCAAGCCTCCGGCGACGCTGGCGGCGGCGTGGCTCTCGCTGCAGGGAATCACCAAAGCGGCCTATGACTCCACGCAGACCACCGTGGCGCTGCTGGAAGCGATGAAGCTGGCTCTGCCGGGCAGTGTGCGGCGGAGCTTTTTTGCGGCGCAGCCGGGGCTGATCGCGAAGCTGCGCGAGGTGAAGGATTCGGACGAGATTGCGCGGATGCGTAAGGCCGCGGCGCTGGGTTGCAGGCTGTTCGAGTCGGTGCTGCCGAAGATTGAGCCGGGCGTGCCGGAGTCGGAGATTGCGCTGGCGCTGGAGGTGGACGCGCGGCGCAGCGGAGCCGAGGCGATGAGCTTCGAGACGATTGTGGCGTCAGGACCGCGGTCGTCGCGGCCGCACCATCGCGCGGGAGCGGACAAACTGCCGAAGCGCGGGTTTGTGACGCTGGACTTTGGAGTGATTCTGGGCGGGTACTGTTCGGATATGACGCGTACGGTCCACCTGGGCAAGGCGAGCCAGCGGGAGTGGGACGTGTATCATTCGGTGCTGGAAGCGCAACAGGCGGCGGTGCGGGCGGTGAGGCCCGGCGTCACCTGCGGCGAGGTCGACGAGGCTGCCCGGGAGGTACTGCGCCGGGCGAAACTGGCGAAGGCCTTCAGCCACTCCACCGGCCACGGGGTGGGGTTGGAGATCCACGAAGGGCCGCGGGTCGCCACAGGGCAAAAGCAGCAGCTGCAGCCGGGAATGGTGATTACCATCGAGCCCGGAGCGTACCTGGCAGGGGAGTTCGGCGTGCGCATCGAAGAGATGGTGCTGGTCACCGAGACCGGGCACGAGGTGCTGACCGCAGCGAGCCCCACGGCTTGGATTGAGTTGTAAGAAACAGGGATTAGGGAACAGGGATTAGGGATTAGGAACAGGGATTGAGTGCGGTAAGTGTGATCAGGAGACCGCAGGATCCCGGAAAGTGTGAAGAGGAACTACATGGCGTCAGGTGAAGATTTGAAGGAATTGCGCGAGCTGGTCGAGTTTTTGAAGGCCAACGACATCGCGGAGTTTGAGATGGAGCGGGACGACCTGAAGGTCGCGCTCAAGTTCGCGAGTGCGATCGTGCACCCGTCCGCAGGTGTCGACCCGGTGACGCTGGCGAGCATCCTGGCGTCTCAGTCGGCGGCTGTGGCACCGGTCGCTGTGGCTCCTGTGCTGGCTGCTCCTGCTGCTGCGCCGGCTCCGGTTGCTGCAGCGGCTCCTGCTGCCGCGGCTGCTCCGGAGGATGGAGCGCACATCGTGAAGTCGCCCATCGTGGGCACGTTCTACTCGGCGGCTTCGCCCGGTGCCGACCCCTTCATCAAGGTCGGAGACCAGGTGTCGGTGGGCAAGGTGCTTTGCATCGTCGAGGCCATGAAGCTGATGAACGAGATTGAGAGCGACGCTGCGGGTGAGGTCGTGAAGATCTTCGTCAAGGACGGTCAGCCGGTGGAGTATGGGCAGCCGTTGTTTGCGGTCAAGTAAGAGCCTGGCTGAGGCTTCGAGTTGCCAAGGAGAGCGATGAATCTTCGATTCAACGATCGGACTGTCGGTTTTCTTTGGATCATGGCGCTCATGGCCGTTGGCAGTCACATTGACGCCGGGTTGGCCGCGAGGCATTACGGATGGCTAGTGAACCCGTGGCTCAAGACTTTCAACGCAGCGTTTTCTTCTTCGTTGGCCATTGTCTATTCGGTTTTGTGGTGGCGTACTCGTTCGTCGAGTGGCGCGCAGGGTAAGGTGAATGTTTCGTAAGGTACTGATCGCAAATCGTGGAGAGATTGCACTCCGCGTCATCAACGCGTGCAAGGAGCTGGGTATCCGCA
Organism: Bryocella sp.; assembly: GCF_058498515.1. Lineage (NCBI taxonomy): Bacteria > Pseudomonadati > Acidobacteriota > Terriglobia > Terriglobales > Acidobacteriaceae > Bryocella > Bryocella sp. Next base: position 157,198 of record NZ_JBMHYI010000024.1, on the reverse strand, counting down.
CGGTCGCCGTGTATTCGGAGGCTGACCGCAACAGCTTGCACGTCAAGTTCGCCGATGAGGCCATCTGCATTGGTCCGCCGAAGTCGTCGGATTCGTATCTCAACATCCCGGCGGTGATTTCGGCGGCGGAGATTGCGGGCGCGGATGCGGTGCATCCGGGCTATGGGCTGCTGAGCGAGAACGCGAACTTTGCCGAGGTGTGCCGCGCTTCGAACATCAAGTTCATCGGGCCGCGGCCTGAGGTGACGCGCATTATGGGCGAGAAGTCCACCGCGCGCATGACGATGAAGGCCGCGGGGGTTCCGATCCTGCCGGGCTCCGACGGCGTGCTGAGGGACGATGCCGAAGCGCTGGAGACGGCGAAGAAGATCAAGTTCCCGGTGATCCTGAAGGCTGTTGCAGGCGGCGGCGGCCGTGGCATGCGCATTGTGCGCACGGCCGAGGAGCTTCCCGCGATGTTCGCGCAGGCCTCGACCGAGGCGCTGAATGCGTTTTCGAACGGCGAGCTGTACATGGAGAAGTTCATCGAGCGGCCGCGGCACATTGAGTTCCAGGTGCTGGCGGATGAGCATGGCAACGTGATGTCGCTCGGCGAGCGCGAGTGCTCGATTCAGCGGCGGCATCAGAAGCTGATCGAAGAGGCTCCGTCGCTGCAGGTGAACGCGAAGCTGCGCGAGAAGCTGGGCAAGACGATTGAGAAATCGCTGAAGGACATTGGCTACTGGAACGCAGGCACCATCGAGTTCCTGATGGATGAGGACGGCGAGATCTACTTCATCGAGATGAACACGCGCATCCAGGTGGAGCACTGCGTGACCGAGATGGTGACGGGCATCGACCTGGTGAAGGCGCAATTGCGCATTGCGGCGGGCGAGAAGCTGAGCGACATTGTGCCGCAGCGTCCTGCGATTGTGGGCCATGCGATTGAGTGCCGCATCAATGCGGAACATCCCGATAAGTTCACGCCAAGCCCCGGGAAGATCACGGCGTTCAATGTGCCGGGTGGCTTCGGGGTGCGCGTGGATACGGCGCAGTACCAGGAAGGCGTGGTGCCGCAGTACTACGACTCCATGATCGCGAAGCTGATCTGCCATGGCAAGAATCGCGAAGAGGCGATGGACAAGATGCAGCGCGCGCTGAGCCAGTTTGTGGTGGAGGGAATCTTCACGTCGATTCCACTGCATGAGCGTATCTTCGCGGACCCGGGCTTCCGTGCCGGGGACTTCGATACGAAGTTCATGGAGCGGTTTTTGGAGCGAGAGAAGGAACGCAAAGCCGCTGAGGCCGCGGCGAAGTAGCCACGGCGCTAGCTGAAGCGCTTTTGCAGGAAGTATCGGGAGTGGCCGCGAGGATAGTCGTCTAGCTCGCCGAAGACGCGGTAGCCGAGACGTTCGTAGAACGGGCGGGCCTGGAACGAAAAGGTGTCCAGCCACAGGCCGACGCAGTTGCGGTCGATCGCGATCTGCTCGGCCTGCTGCATGAGCTTTGTGCCGATGCCTGTGCCGCGCAGCTCCGATGGGACCGCCAGGTAGTCGACGAACAGCCAGTCGTAGCCGAAGCGGCCCCAGAGTCCGCCGATGGTCTTGCCTTCGGCATTGCGAATCAGCAGCGCGAGGTTCTGGAAGTTTGGCGGCGGCGCGCTTTGCTCATTGTGCGCGATGAGCGGCACAACGATGGCCCTCATGTCTTCCTCGGTGGCCGCTTCAGACCGTACGATTTCGTAATGCAAAAGGGCAGGTACTCCTTTTTGAGACAAGGATAGGGCATTGAGCGAGAGGATCCAACTTCCGCGGTTGTATGCGATTGTCGACCGCGAGAGCCTTGACCGGCGCGGCATCGCAGGCGTGGACTTTGCGCGTCAGCTGCGCGATGCCGGTGTGCGGCTGGTGCAGTATCGCGACAAGCAGGGAAGCCCGCAGCAGGTGCTACAGGCGGCGGCTCAGATCAAGGACATCTTCGCGGGAAGCGGCGCGATGCTGATCCTCAACGATCGTGCCGATCTTGCGGTGCTGGCGGGATGGGATGGCGTGCATGTGGGGCATACGGATATGCCACCCGAGGCGGTGCGGCGGGTGATTGGGCCGGATCGCGTGCTGGGCGTCTCGACGCATAACGAGGCGCAGTTGCGCGCGGCGGATGCGGGCGAGGCGGACTACGTTGCGGTGGGGCCGGTGTATGCGACGAACTCGAAGGCGGACACCGAGCCGGTGATTGGCCTGGAGGGCGTACGGCTGGCGCGGGCGCTGACGTCGAAGCCGCTGGTGGCGATTGGCGGTATCACGTTGGAGCGTGCGGCTGGGGTGATCGCTGCTGGTGCGGACTCGGTGGCGGTGATTGGGGCTCTGCTGCCGACGCAGGAGCAGAGCGTGGCGGCGCGCGTGGCGGCTTGGCTGGCCTGACGCGGGAGCGGGAATGGTTGCGTTGCCGGGTTATTTTGTTGCCGGCGCCGGGGTTCTGGTGATCGTTGCGAGGCGGTCTTTGCGGATCTCTAGGACGATGCCGGCGTTGCGGTCGGCAACTTCGCTGATGTGGTACTCGGCGGAGGTGCCGAGGACCTGGGCGATCTCGCTGGGCGAGAGCTTGTAGTCTTCGGCGAGCCAGCGAGCCATGTTGTCGGTGGCGGTCTTCAGCGCGTCATCGAGCGAGCCGGCGAGGCCCATCGCCATGATCTTGTCGGGCGACTCCACGCGCGGCGAGTAGGGCTGCTTGCCGTGGATCACGTCGACGGTGATCTCCACATCCATCGAGGTCTCAAGGGCGTTGCCGTTCAGTTCGCCATCGCCCTGGAGCGCGTGGCCGTCGCCGAAGTACAGCAGCGCACCGGGATTGCCGACAGGGAGATAGACGGTGTTGCCCTCGACGACTTCGTTGAAGTCCATGTTGCCGCCAAAGCTCCCCGAATCTCCGGTGGGAATGGCCTGGCCCGGGCTGGGAGCGGTTGCGATGCAGCCGAGCATTGGCTTCATGGGGACGGCGTAGGTCTTGAGGTGGTCGCCGGGCTTGGTGGTCGTGGCGATGCCGTGCTCGCGATCGAGGGTCCAGGTCACGTCGTCGTTGTTGTCCTTGGTCTGGATGACGAGGTGGGGATTGGTGGCGCGCGGGACGATGCCGTTGTCGGAGATGGCGGTGTCGCGGTTGAGCTTGAGCCGAACGAGGTGGACCACGAGGGTGTCGCCGGGCATGGCTCCCTCGATGTAGAAGGGGCCGGTCTCGGGATTGCCTCCCATACTGCGGCGCACGCCATGCTCGTCGGTGCCGCCGGCGTCGACGGTGGTGGTGTGGAGGGAGTCACCGGGGAAGAGGTGCAGGACCGGGGGCGTCTGTGCGCTGAACTGGCGGCGGAACTCGGTGGGCACGAACTCATGGCGCTGCGGCGGGCCGGTGTGGGTTGCCGGAAGAACAGCCGTGAAGTCGTAGGTGCCCATCTCTGAGTTGCCGACTTCCTTCCAGGTCACCTTGCCGGTCATCTTGTTCGCGGAGACGGTGGCGTCGACGTCTTCGTAACCGCCACGGGGATCGACGGCATGGAAGGTGACGCGGCCGCGCTCGAGCTTGCCCTCCAGCTTGTCTCCATCGAGGTCGCCCGTCAGCTTCCCGGCGGTATCCGTCAGGTGCAACGCCCAGTAGGATGGCGTGCCGTGGTAGTCGAAGGCGATGGACCAGGTTCCGGTGAGGGAGACGGGCTGCTGGGCGGGTGCCAAACGAGCCGGAACGGAAACCAGGACGAGGGCAGCGAGCCAGGTGAGGCGGTGCGGCATGAGGGGCTCCTTGCACAGGTGGGACTGGACACACGGATGCGTTGGATTCTACGCATCGGGATGGGTCGTGGTTCCACGATCTTTGCGGGCGCCGGGGGCGTTTAAATGGAATGGTCGAGTTTTGAGTCGGGAGCTGAGAGATAGGAGTTGCTGGGGGTTGTTCGGCGCGGCGTGGGGTGGCGTTGCTGGCTGCCCGGCTGTTACAACAGAGTCAACGTGTCCATGAATTCCACGCAAGATCCGGGCCAGCAGCCCCATCTGGTTCAGGGGATGGGTCTGTTCTCCGCGACGACGATCGTCATGGGGTCGATGATCGGCTCGGGCATCTTCATCGTGTCGGCGGACATGAGCCGGACGCTGGGGTCGCCGGCGCTGTTGATTGCCGCGTGGCTGGTGACGGCGGCGATGACGCTAATCGGCGCGCTGAGCTATGGCGAGCTGGCGGCGATGATGCCGACTGCCGGTGGGCAGTATGTATACCTGCGCGAGGCGCTCGGGCCGCTGTGGGGATTTCTCTACGGCTGGACGCTGTTTCTGGTGATCCAGACGGGGACCGTGGCCGCGGTGGGTGTGGCGTTCGGGAAGTTCCTCGGCGTGTTCTTTCCGGCTGTTAGCCAGACCAAGTGGATCTGGCACCTGGGCGGGAATGTTGGGCTGTCGACAGCGAACCTCGTCGCGATCGTCATCATCATCCTGCTGACCTGGACGAATACGCGCGGCGTGAAGGCGGGCGCGGCGGTGCAGAACGTGTTTACCAGCGCGAAGGTGCTGGCGCTGCTGGCGGTGATCGCGGTGGGGTTCGTCGCGCATAACGCTGCGGCGATGGAAGCGAACTTCGGTGCGGGTTGGCATAACTTCTTCGCGGGAGCGAGTCTGGGGCAGCACCAGCAACTCAGCATTGGATCGTTCCTTGGGCTGGGCGGTGGCTCCGCGATGGTCGGTGTGTTGACGCTGATCGCTGTGGTGCAGGTAGGGTCGTTGTTCTCGTCGGATGCCTGGAACAACGTCACGTTCACTGCCGGTGAGATCAAGAACCCGAAGCGGAATCTGCCGCTGTCGCTGATTCTTGGTGCGGGCACGGTGCTGGTGCTCTATATCGCGTGCAACTTCGTCTACCTGAGCGTGCTTCCACTCGACGCCATCAAGAACGCACCGCAGGACCGCGTGGCGACCGCCGTGATGCAGGCGGCATTTGGCAGCGTGGGCGCGAAGATCATGGCGGGGGCCATCCTGGTTTCGACCTTTGGCTGCTGCAATGGGATGTTGCTCGCAGGGGCTCGGGTGTACTACGCGATGAGCCAGGACGGGCTGTTCTTCAAGTCCGTTGGGAAGCTGGACGGGAAAACCGGTGTGCCCGTGAACTCGTTGTGGATGCAGTGCGCTTGGACCTGCCTGCTGTGCCTGAGTGGACAGTATGGCAACCTGCTGGACTACGTGATCTTTGCTGTGCTGGTGTTCTACATCCTGACGATTACGGGGCTTTTCGTCCTGCGTCGCACCCGGCCGGACGCTCCGCGGCCCTACAAGGCGATCGGGTACCCGGTGCTGCCAGCGCTGTATATCGTGATGGCGGCGTGGATTTGTGGTGTACTGTTGCGGTACAAGCCGCAATATACCTGGCCCGGTCTGCTGCTCGTCCTTTTAGGCGTGCCGGTGTACTTCTTGTGGCAGAAGAAATCTGTTCAGGAGACCTCGCACGGCTCTTGAACGCGCTCGCAGGGCCGGCGTCGCAAACCGGCTGTACGCTTTACTTGCCCCTTTGGGCCAGAGACATCCGCAGTAACGAATCAGGAGACACGAGACACGCATGGCGAATCTAATGGCGACCAAGGCCTTGTCCACCATTATGGGCGAGGCATCCGAGACCGGCGAACATACGCTTAGCCGTTCGCTTGGGGCAGGGAATCTGATCACTCTCGGCATTGGGGCCATTATCGGCACCGGCATCTTTGTGCTTACCGGCGTGGTAGCCAGTGGGTATGCCGGGCCGGGCGTGGTGTACACGTTCATCGTGGCCGCCGTGGCTTGCGTGTTCTCCGGGCTCTGCTACGCCGAGTTTGCGGCAATGATTCCGGTGGCGGGTTCGGCCTACACGTATGGCTATGCGACGCTGGGCGAGATCTTCGCGTGGATCATCGGCTGGGACCTGGTGCTGGAGTATGCCTTCGGCGCGGCTACGGTGTGCTCGGGCTGGTCGGGCTATGTGCTGTCGCTGGGGCAGGACATGGGGCTTCGGCTGCCGCCGGCGCTGGCCGGTGAGCCGGGCTCGAAGTTCGTGTACTACCACGGGCATTGGGAGCTGCTGAACGCGCACTTCGCCGACAAGCTGAAGGAGCTGAACATCGATCCCAGCACGCTGCCGATGCAGCACGGGGTCTTCAATCTCGTGGCGTTCCTCGGCATCATGTTCGCGACGGCGATCCTGGTGATCGGAATCAAGGAGTCGGCCAACTTCAACAGCTTCATCGTGGTGGTCAAGGTGGCCGTGCTGCTGGTCTTCCTGGGCGTGGGCACCTACACCCTGCTGCATCATCACGAGCTTTGGGCGAACTGGCATCCCTTTGTGCCGCCGAATCAGGGCACGCTGGGCAAGTTCGGCTGGACGGGCGTGATGCGTGGGGCGGGCGTGATCTTCTTCGCGTACATCGGCTTCGACGCGGTCTCTACGGCGGCGCAGGAGGCGAAGAATCCGAAGAAGGATATGCCGCTGGGCATCCTGGGGTCGTTGGCGATCTGCACGGTGCTGTATATCCTCGTCGGGATTGTGCTCACGGGCCTGGTGAACTACAAGTACCTGGGCGTTCCGGACTCGCTGGCCGTGGGCATGGAAGCGACGGGCTTCAAGTGGGGCTCGCTGATGGTGAAGATCGGCGCGCTAGGCGGGCTGACGAGCACGATGATCGTGATGCTGCTCGGCCAGAGCCGCGTGTTCTTCTCGATGTCGCGCGACGGCCTGCTGCCGGAGATGTTCTCCAAGGTGCATCCGAAGTTCCGCACACCGTATGTCTCGTCGATCACGGTGGGCCTGGTGGTGGCGACGTTCTCCTCGCTGCTGCCGCTGCAGAGCCTGGGTGAGATGTGCTCGATCGGCACGCTGCTGGCGTTCATCATTGTGTGCGCGGGTGTGTGGTTGCTGCGTAAGCGCAGCCCGGATCTGGAACGTCCCTTCCGCGCACCGTGGATGCCGTTCACACCGATCGCGGGCATCGTGGTCGCATTGGCGATGATGGCCTTCCTGCCCGGAATCACCTGGATCCGGCTCATCGTGTGGCTTGCGGTCGGCATGTTGATCTACTTCTTCTACAGCCGCCACCACAGCCGGGTGCAGCAGGGACTGCCTCCTCTGGCGCCGGAATAGTACCTCGGAAGCTCTTCTGTAGGACACCCAATGCCCGGCATCTTGCCGGGCATTGGCCCGTTTGTGGTTGTCGAAACGGATAAGGGTTGCCTTATCGCAAACTTTTTCTTGACGCCCCCTGTGGAAAACTGGTAAGCAGTGACTATCGCCTTTTGTTGTGAGCGCAGGAAAAGCGAAAATGGCCCTAAACCTGCTGGCTCCAATGTGCGAACCGCTGGAACGAGGACGACCCTTACCATGACCTGTGCGAAGTGCGACTCCCAGGCGCTTTCGAGCTTTCCCGCCGATGTACGCCTCTATCTCAACGGTTCGCGCACCATCAGCGCGCCGCCCATGAACCCTAGCCCGAAGATCACGGTCTGCCTGAACTGCGGGCACTCGGAGTTCTCGATTCCCCCGACATGGCTGGCCTCAGGCTGGCTGCGGCCCCTGCCCGCGCCGGTGTATCACTCGTTCGGCGCCAATGGCCGGGACGACATCCATATCTCCTAGTCAATCCTTTGCATGCATTAACGCCCCTCCGGAGCAGTCCGGCGGGGCGTTTTTTCTGCAGGAGTGCTGGTGGATCAGTTGGGGTGATCGCCGGCGGGGTGCTGGACGGAGGCGTGCGTCGCTGTGTGGCCGCGTGGAGGTGGCGGGGCCGGGAGCGCCACCTGCAGCACAGCGGAGTCGATCGCCGTCGGGTCGTCGCGGAGGCGGAGGAACAGCGTTCCCGCGGCTACGGGATGGGGGACGGTCAGGGTCGTCGCGGTGAAGCCATCCGGCACGCTGATGGGGTTGGCGAAGGCCGGGTCGGTCGAAACGGCTGAGACCAGGAAGAGGTTGGTTCCGCTGAGGGTGCAGGGCAGCGCGGGCTCGAGGGCGCATTGGAGCTGGCCGAGCGCAGGCAGGCGGACGAGGGTCACCAAAGGCTGCCAGTCGCTGGCGGGAGGCTCGGCGTCTGCGCTCGTGGCGGGTGCGGTTGTGTCTTTTGTTGTCGCGGAATCGGGGTGGGCGTCGTCGGAGGCGGCTTGCTTGGACGCGCTCTGAGCGAGCGGAAAGATTTCGCGGACGCGGAGCGCGCCAAAGGCGCTGGGGCCGAAAGAACGCAGCGGATCGAGTGAGGCGACGACGGTGTGCGGGTCCTGGAGGAGCAGGCCGCCAGCGGGGGCGAGCGTGAGGACGGTACGCAAGGTTCCGTCGGTGGTCTGCACTTCGACCTGTCCGTTGCGCGGGAAGGTGGTGGAGCTCTTCAGCGTGAAGGTGAGCATCGACGAGAGTGGAAGGTCGTCGGGATTGCCGAGCTTGATGGGATTCTCGGGGCCGGGCTCAGCGGTTTTGCTCAGCAGGGTCACGCTGGGGCGGGGTGCAGCGACGGTGATGGGCGCGGAGAACTCGCGGCCGTCGCGGAGCTGGATGCGAGCGGTGAGGTGGTCGTTGGCGTGAGTCGGCGGCCGGGGAGCATTGTCCGGAAGGGAGAGACGCAGCGTTCCGGGCAGGCTGGGAGTCGCTGCCGCGGGTTCGACCGGGACGGGAGCGAAGACGAGATCGCCGACGCGGACCTTGTCGACCTGCTCGAGCCGCGAGCCGCTCAGGATGAGGGCGCGATCGCCGGCGTAGAGCTGCACGGTGTTGATGTGGGCGGGTTCGGCGAAGGCGCGGGCAGCGACGCTGTCGGTGCGGGGCTGGCCATACTGCTGGATCTCGAGGTGGAGATCGCCGGGGAGCATTGTTTGCTTGCTGGGCAGCTTCACGGCGAGCAGGTTCGGCTGATCGGCGCGGGGATCGAGCTGGAAGGCGAGAGGAAGCTCGGTGGTCGAGCCCGCTGGCTGGGCGGTGATCGCATGTACGCAGGCGGAACCTGTAGAGGTGAGCAGGAGGTCGGAGGCGCGGCCGGCGATGAGGTCTTCGGCGGGATGGGCAGCATCGACGTTGAGAGGATCGGACGGCACGCTGGTCAGCGCCCAGCCGGTGCCGGGGAGCTGCTGGAGCTCGACCGTGGGGCCGGTGAAGGGGTCGAAGCCCCAGCGGCCCTGGATGGTTCCGGTGAGGTGGACGGGCGCGGGAATGGGTTTGGGTTGGGCGGTCGGCGGAGTTCCTGCGGCTGTCGCGGCCGCTGCCGCGGCGGCGGTTTCGGCTTCGGTGAGGGGGCGCTGGTCGCGCAGGGGGACGTGGTGTTGGGCTCCCATCTGCAGGACGAGGCCACCCTGGTAGGCGTCGGGCAGGAGGCGGATGTCGGACTCGGTGGGCGCTCCGGGAGGGGTGTTGAGGTGCAGCACCATGTCGTGCGCGAAGGCTGCGGAGAAGACCAGCGGAGCGCCTTCGATGGGCAGCACGACGGTCGGGGCGAGCAGGCAGGCGATGTGCTTGGCATCGGCAGGACGCAGCGGCGGAGCCTGGGCCTTCTGCACGGCAGGCAGCGCGATGACCAGCACCGACTTGGGGTTGTGGAAGGAGGGCGGCGTGTTGAGGCGGAGGTTCAGCGAGGCGTCCTGCGGGAACGCGATGGCGGGGATGTACTGGTACTGAGCGGTGTGCAGGTTGCCGAGGATGCGGATCATGTCGACGATGGCGCCGACGTACGCGGAGTACAGACCGCCGCCGGCCACCTGGGTGTAGCTGGCCTGGCTGATGAGGTCGGAGCCGGGACCATTGGAGAGCGCGGAGACGATGGTCTGGCCGTGGCCGTCGTCGAGGACCATCTGCGAGCCGCTCTGGGTGAGGCAGGTGAACTGCATGTCGACGGGCTGCTTGAAGCAGGTGTCGTTAGGCTTGAGCGCGAGGGTGCGGGCGAGCAGGTCGGAGTGCTTCTGGAGGTCGGCCGGGTCGGAGGGCGGCACGAGGCGGATCGAGGCCATGTACTTCTCGATGCGAGCCTGCTCGAAGCCGGCCTCGGTGAGGTCCTGGGAGGCGCGGACGAAAGCCCCGGGCCGGCCCTGGACGGCGGACTTGAGGGTGGAGAAGTCGCCGCCGGTTTCGGGCGCCATGAAGAGAACGACCTGCTGGGCGTCCTGCGGCACGGTGATCATCGTGCCTTCCTGGCGGACGTGCTTGTCCCAGGTCTCGATGCGGAAGAACCAGTTGTCGGGCGGGGGATTGGTGGTGCCGCGCAGGAAGACGCAGATGAGCAGGTACTTGATGGCCTGGTTGGGCGGAAGGTCGGGGTGCAGCCAGATGCGGTCGCCGGGTTGGAGGTTGGGGACGGCGGCGATGGGCAAGGTCTGGGCATCGCGGGTGACGCGGACGTCGATCTTCGGGCCGACGAGGTCGAACCGGCCCTGCGACTGGGCGAGGCTGTGCGTAGCGGCCATAAGGCTTGCCAGCACCACGCCCAATCCTGTCAGGAGCTTCCGAGACCCAAACACCATGCTCAAAGTTTAGACGCCAGTTTGGGCTCGGAGACGCTGTGTATCCCCGCATCCCCTTCCAGATCGATGAAGTTCGAGTGAAAGGCGGCCTGAAGGGATGGGCGGGCTGTGCTAGGATTCGCCCATACCCAGTCGTGCAATGAGTTCCCGGGCCCGCTTCTGCGTTGTGTTTGCAGGAGTCGAGGTCCTGTAAGTTCCGGAGAGATTTCATGCGTCTGTCATCCGCTGTTGTCGTTGTGTCCGCGCTTATCGTTTCGACCTCCGTTGGCTGGAGCCAGAAGCTCTTCACCGCCGAGGATTTGCCGCGGTTGGTGCGGGTGAGCGATCCACAGATTGCGCCGGATGGGAAGTCGATTGCGTTTGTGGTGGCGCGGGCGAACCTGAAGGAAGATCGCTGGGAGAGCGAGATCGACCTGCTCGATGTGGCGTCGAAGAAGGTGATCGCGTTGACGCATGATCGTCAGGGTGTGGGCTCGCCGCGCTGGTCGCCGACCGGGGACAGGCTGGCGTTTACGGCGCAGGACAAGGACAAGAAGGGCCAGATCTTCGTGCTGCCGATGAGCGGCGGCGACGCGGCGCAGCTGACGCACGTAAAGACTTCGATTTCGTCCTTTGCATGGAAGCCGGACGGGCAGGGCTTTGCCTTTGCCTCGCCGGATGAGGAGCCGGAGAAGAAGGACGAGGCCAAGTTCGACGATGCATTTGAGGTGGGCAACAACGACTTCCAGCAGAAGTCGCGCATGATGCCGGTGCACCTGTGGACGATTGGGCTGACAGGCGATGCCAAGCGGGTGACGAACGGCACTTGGTCGCTGCCGAATCATCTGCCGGGCGGAGCGCCGAAGATCGATTGGACGCTGGATGGGAAGACGCTGCTATTTACTCGCGCGGAGAGCCCGCTGACCGGCGATGGATCGCTGGGACGGCTGGAGAAGGTGGATGTCGCGAGTGGGGAGATCAAGCCGCTGACTTCGGGGGCGTTCCCGGAAGACAATCCGATGGTCTCGCCGGACGGCAAGCTGTTGGCCTTCCTGGGGCCTCGCGATGGCAAGCGCGGCAGCGGCACGACGGTGTATGTGATGCCGCTGAGCGGAGGCACGGCTACGGATGTGGCGCACGCGATCGATCACTCGATCAATGGCGCGGAGTGGATGCCCGATGGCTCGCTGCTGATCGCGGCGACCTTCCGCACGCGGCCGGCGCTGATGGTGCAGCCGGTGGAAGGCAAGTCGATGAGGATCGACCTGGGTGCGCTGACTCCTGGCGGTGGAATGAACGCGGGCAAGGATGGTTCGATTGCGTTCGTGGCGACGACTGCGGACCATCCTGCGGAGCTGTACTACGTAGGTAAGGGCGGTGAGGCTCCGGTGCAGATGACGCACCTGCAGACGGCGACCGAGGGCATGACGCTGGCGAAGCAGGAGACCGTGCACTGGAAGTCGGACCAGTTCGATGTCAATGGTGTGCTGACCTATCCCGTGGGGTTTGTGGCGGGAAAGAAGTATCCGCTGGTGCTGTATATCCATGGCGGGCCGAACTCAGCTTCGGTGCAGAGCTTTACTCCGTCGTCGCAGATCCTGGCAGCGAAGGGCTGGCTGGTGCTGGAGCCAAACTATCGCGGAAGCACCAGTGATGGAAGCACCTTCGAGCTGGCGGGCATGGGCAAGGCGGGTGCGGGTTCGGGGCCGGGGCGCGACATCGTCGCGGGCGTGAAGATGCTTGAGGCTCGCGGAATTGTTGACGAGAAGAAGGTCGCGACCACCGGTTGGAGCGAGGGCGGGTATCTCACGTCGTGGCTGATCGGGAACTATCCCGATATGTGGGCGGCGGCGATTGCGGGAGCTCCGGTGACGGACCTCGTCGACGAATATGCGCTGAGCGACATCATGTTTGGGGAGTCGGATATCTTTGGGCCGTCGCCGTTTGTGGGCGATGGGATGAAGCTCTACCTTGCGGAGTCGCCGATTACGTATGCGGCCAAGGTGAAGGCTCCAACGCTGATCCTGAACGATGTGGGAGACTACCGTGTGCCGACGCCACAGGTGTACAAGTTCTACCACGCACTCAAGGACAACGGTGTCACGGTGAAGTACGTGATCTATCCGGTGATAGGGCACTCGCCGACGGACCCCATCCGCGCGCGGGATGTGTGGCGGCGCTGGACGGCCTGGCTGGAGCCGTATCTGAGCGAAGGGCCTGCGACGGCGGGCACGAAGTAGACCGGCGATGCGGCGCGGGCTCGCGCTCAGTCCAGCGAGGGACGCTGCGTCAGAGCTTCGAGGCGATCGAGTTCGGCGAACACCTCGTCGACGGCGATGGCGATGCGGGTGTTCGGAACGGTGAGTGTTCCACGTTCTTCGCGGAGCTCGCCTGTGCCACCGGCCACGTAGGCGAGCCGACGCCAGGGGTCGATGACCCATGAGGTGCGGACGCCGACGGAGGCGTAGTCGAGGATGCGCTCCTCGACGCGACGCCAGCGGTCTTCGCTTGAGAGGATTTCGACGCAGAGGAGTGGCGCGGAGCGGACGATGAGGGGCTCGTCGGGATTCAGACGATGGAGCATCACGTCGGGGATGCGGAAGCGCGAGGTGTTGATTTGGAGGCGCTGCTCGGGGAGCGCCTCTACCTGACACTCGGTTTCAAACTGCGCAAAGAAGCGAATGAAAAAAGTCTGCAAACGTGCGTGAGGAAGTTCGCCCATGTTTCTCTCCAGGACCTCGCCGTCGACATAGTCGCGGTCGGGCCTGTACGAGGTCCGGAGATACTCTTCCACGGTGATCAGAACCGGGGTAGTGGCCATCGCGCCTCCGCTGCGAAGAGAATAGCGCATATGCTGGAGTTGCGGCCTCAGGGGTGCACGGTCGCGTCCATGCAAAGCCCAAATGCAGGTCTCTCCACTGCGCTGCGCTTCGGTCGAGATGACACATTTGAGGCAGCAAACCCGGGTCCGAGGATTCGGAACCGGGCTTCTATGCAGAGGAGCGCGTCTACGCGGAGTGGGAGCTCTTGGCGGCGGGAGCGGCTCCGCTGGTCACGCGGCGGCTGGGGCCGTCGGACTCCACCGAGCCATCGCGGATGGAGATGACGCGGTGGGCGAAGTCGGCGATGTCGGGCTCGTGGGTGACAAGGACGATGGTGTTGCCCTTGGCGTGCAGATCGTCGAAGAGGGCCATGATCTCGACGGAGGTCTTGGAGTCGAGATTGCCTGTGGGCTCGTCGGCGAGGATGATCGACGGGTTGTTGACCAGGGCGCGGGCGATGGCGACGCGCTGGCGCTGACCGCCGGAGAGCTCGTTGGGCTTGTGGTTCATGCGGGCTCCGAGGTTGACGCTCTCGAGCACGGCCTTGGCGCGCTCGATGCGTGCGGCCGCAGGCGTGCCGTTGTAGATGAGCGGGAGCTCGACGTTGTGCAGCGCAGTGGCGCGGGCCAGCAGGTTGAAGGTCTGGAAGACGAAGCCGATCTCCTTGTTGCGGATGCGGGCGAGCTCGTCATCGTTGAGCGAGGAGACGTCGTGGCCGTTGAGCCAGTAGCGTCCGCGGGAGGGCGAGTCGAGGCAGCCGATGAGGTTCATCAGCGTCGACTTGCCGGAGCCCGAGGGGCCCATGATAGCGACGTACTCGTTGTGGCGGATGCGGATGTCCACGCCGCGGAGGGCGTGCACGAGCTGGTCGCCCATCTCGTAGGTCTTCCATAGGTTGTCGGTGACGATGACGTCTCCGGGATGGGGTCCGTCGGCGTTGGCGCCTGCAGCGTCAAAGGGCGGCGGTTCAACCAGCGTGTCGGCCATCGGTGATCCTTCCAATTCTTCCAGATGTGACCCGCTTGTCCGGGCCTGGAATCTTGTGATGCGGTGATGGCCGCATGGCGGCCACCCCCTGGTTGCGATCGCGTCTAGCTGCTTGAAGAGCTGCTGTCGGCGGTTGGAGTCATGGGTGCGGTATCGCGTTTGACCGCGGTGCCGCTGCGCAGGATGCGCAGCACCTGGTAGCGGCCAGTGACGATCTCGTCGCCATCCTTGAGGCCGCTCAGGACCTCGGTGTCCGTGGAACCGACGATGCCGGTGGTGACGGGAACAAACTTCACGCGGGTGCGGCCGGAATCCTTGACGAAGACGAAGACGCCCTGCTGGGGCTCGGGCTTTTGCGTTCCGGTGGTGGCGCCGGTCGACGAGGAGATCTTGCCGTGGTTCGCGAAGTAGGCGGACTCGGCAAGGGGATCGCGCTCGACCAGCGCCTGGATGGGGATGGAAAGCACGTTGGGCTTGCGCGAGGTGGTGATCTTCGCCGTGCAGGAGAGACCGGGGCGCAGGTTGTCGGCGGTGGTATCGAGCGTGACGACGACCTTGAAGTCCTTGGCCTCTTCGGTGCCGGTGGTGGACTGCGACGTGGCAACGCCGGTGGTGCGCAGCAGGGCCTGGTCGCCAACTTCGGTGACGCGGCCGTGGAACGTGCGTCCAGGGAAGGCGTCGACAGTGACGTCGGCGATCTGGCCGAGCGCGACGTTGACGATGTCGCTCTCATCGACCTTGACTTCGGCGGTGATCACGCTCATGTCGGCGAGGGTCATCAGGGTCGAGCCTTCGGCGTTCTGGATGCCGACAACGACGGTCTCACCCTCGCGCACAGGGACGTTGGTCACGAGACCATCAAAGGGAGCGCGGCTGATGGTCTTGTCGAGGGTGTCGTAGTTGGCGCGCTGGGTGGCAACCGCCTGGCCCATGTGGCCGCGGGCGGAGTCAGTCTGCGCCTTGGCCTGGGCTACTGCAGCCTGGCGCTGCGCGAGCGTCGCCACGGACATATCGTAGGCGGCCTTCTTGGCGTCGAAGTCCTGCTTGGCGATCAGGCGGTCGTTGAAGAGCTCCTGGGAGCGCTTGTAGTCGAGGGTCTTCTGCTCGAGGTCGGCCTGCCCCTGAACGACGTTGGCTTCGGCGGTCTTCTCAGCGGCCTGGTAGCTCGCAATGTCGGTGCGCGATGCATCGATAGCTGCCTTTTGCGCGGTTACCGTGGCCTCGGGCTGAACGTTCTCCACCGTGGCGAGGACGTCGCCCTTCTTCACGTGGTCGCCTTCCTTCACGTAAAGGTGAGTGATGCGGCCGAAGGAGGTCGCGCCCACGTTGACGTAGGTCTTGGGCTTGATCTGGCCGGTGCCGCTGACGGTGGCGACGAGGTCCTGGTGGACGGCCTTCGCTGTGGTTACGGCCTGAACTGCAGACCGGTTGTAGATGATGGTCCCCGCCAGAAGACCCCCCAGCACGAGGAGTACGACGACGATCCAGACGATCTTTTTTAAGCTCATGGAAGCTATGGAGAACTTTCCGGGGTCAGCGCAAGGGGGTCCATCCGCTCCGGACGCCCCGAGTTCCAAACCCTGATGACACAACATACGCAGGCTCAATGGGAGAGGTTCCCGTATTACCTGTCGTGACCTGCAAAATCCAGCGAAAGCGTGCTTACAAAAAGAAAACGGGATGCGTCTCCATGATAGCAACCCGACGGCTTGTGCCCGCATCGCGTGGGCACTAGAATGAGGGGGTCGAACCGATGCAGGAGCAGGCCCAATGAAGATGCGGAAACTTCCCCCCAGCGTGACGTGGCTGGCATTGTTGTGCGCAAGTGTGGGGATGGCAGCCCAGAGCACGAGCACGTCCCCCAGCTCGAGCACACCGGCCCAGCAGCCGCAAACCATTCATGACGATGGCAAGGTCGTCCAGGGACCGCCGGTCGAGGAGAAGCCGGACCCGCTGAAGCGGCGTCTGTCGGATCGCGATGAAGCCAGCCGCCGCAAGGCCGCAAAGATCGAGATCAAGGGCGAGTACAAGAAGTGGCTCGACGAGGACGTGCGCTGGATCATCACCGACGAAGAGGTGAAGGCGTTCAAGAACCTCGGCAACGACGAGGAGCGCGATCAGTTCATCGAGCAGTTCTGGCTGCGCCGCAATCCGAATCCGGATTCGCCGGAGAACGAGTTCAAGGACGAGCACTACGCGCGTATCGCCTATGCGAACGAGCACTTCGCGGCCGGCAAGCCTGGCTGGATGACGGACCGCGGCCACATCTATATTGCATACGGCAAGCCGGATTCGACCGACTCGCATCCTTCAGGCGGCAACTATGAGCGTCCTATCGAAGAAGGCGGCGGCAACACCTCGACCTTCCCGTTCGAGATCTGGCACTACCGTTATCTCGCGGGTGTGGGCGACAACGTCGACATCGAGTTTGTCGATACCTGCATGTGCGGCGACTACCATGCGACGATCGACCGCTCCGAGAAGGATGCGCTGAAGCACACCCCGGGCGCTGGCCAGACGCTCTATGAGCAGATGGGCCAGTCCAAGCAGGCGGACCGCTTCTCAGGCGGCGGCCTGGAGCAGCTCGGCAACGGCCCGATGGCCTCGATGGAGCAGGGCAAGCAGTTCGATCGCCTGGATCGCTTCGCGAAGCTCTTCGCTCCGCCGCCGGTAAAGTTCGCCGACCTGGATGAGTTCCTGAGCTCGTCGAAGATCCTCAGTGGACCACCGTTCGTCTTCGACGTGCGCACGGACTACGTGAAGCTGACCAACGACACAGTGCTGGTGCCGGTGACGTTGCAGATCCGCAACGGCGATGTGACCTACAAGAGCAAGGACTCGGTCTCTACCGGTACCGTGAACATCCTGGGCCGCGTTTCGACGATCACGGGTCACATCGTGCAGACGTTCGAGGATACGGTCTCCTTCGAGACGCCTGACGATCTGCTGGCGCAGAGCAAGACCGGCGTGCACGTGTATTGGAAGGCGATGCCTCTCTCGCCCGGCCGCTACAAGGTCGAGATTGCGGTGAAGGACGTCAACAACCCGGACCACCTGGGAGCGTGGAAGCGCAGCCTGGACGTGCCGAAGTATGACGACGATCAGCTGTCGACTTCGTCGTTGATCCTGGCGACCTCGATGGAGCGCGTGCCGTCGAAGGACGTGGGTACGGGCAACTTTGTCATCGGCAACACGAAGGTGGTTCCGCGCGTGGCCCCGACGATCACGACCCCGGTGACCTTCCATCGCGCCCAGAACCTGAACTTCTGGATGCAGGTGTACAACCTGGGCATCGGCGACAACAAGCGCAATAATGCGACGATCGACTACCAGGTGATGGATCTGGCGACGAACAAGCAAGTGCTGCAGGCACAGGAGATGGCGGCGAAGATGAATCCCAACGCCGACCAGGTCACGCTGGAGAAGACGATGCCGCTGGGAAGCCTGCCTCCGGGCCGCTACCAGGTGGTCATCAAGGTAAACGATGGCGTCACGAACCAGGCTGTGAGCCAAAGCGCGCCGTTCATCGTCGAACAGTAGGACGGAAGGCGGGGACGCAGCAGTGTTGCGGACCCGTGAGTACGAGCAGTGAGCCTCCCGGAAGGGTCGCCAGCGACCCTTCCGGGAGGTAAAATTTCCGGTAACATCGGAAGCAGGCAGCGCAGATACGCAAGGCGCCGCCGCTTCAGTGTCAACAGCACGACGCCTCTCCTGGAGCCCGGGAGGCAATCCCCGATGAGCCACTAGTAGGCGCGCGAGAGGATCCAAGCGCGGTGAGACGAGCTGTACCAGGTCTTGTGCTATTGATCTCGCTGTATGGCGCAGCGGTCGCAGGCGCTGCGTCGCCGGACGCTGCGGTGTCGGGTGTGGTGCGCGATGCGCACGGCACGCCCCAGATGGGCGCGCTCGTCGTGCTGATGAACACCGCCTCCTCCACCATTGCGTCTGCCTTCACGGACGATCATGGCCGCTACCTCATGCCCTCGGTGCTTCCGGGGCGTTACCAGGTGCGCGCCACCGCGGCATTCTTCGCTCCCGCCAACAAACCCAATATTCGTCTTCAGGCCGGCGCACAGGCCGTCGTCAATCTCACCATGAACACGCTGTTCGAGGTGGAGAGCTGGCTGCCGGCGCAGCGCCGCATGGCCGACGAGCCGGCCGACGACTGGAAGTGGACGCTGAAGGCGACCGCCAGCCGGCCGCTGCTGCGGCTCACGGACCCCTCCGACCCCGACGACGGGCAGGCGATCTCCTCGAGCGGCGAGTCCCGGCGCAAGGCCATCGATCAGGGCCGCGTGATGGTGCTCTCAGGAGCTGGCGTCTTCGGCGAGGGGGGAACTCACCAGGTCGTCGTGTTGAATCGCACCATCGAAAACAACGACAGCGCCATGTTCCGCGCCGACGTTGGCGATCCGGTTAGCCCCTATCCCTCCGGCGGTTCGGTGTCGGTGAGCGCGGGCTATGAACGGCGGTCGATGTTTGGCGGAAGCACGCGCCTGGTCTCCATCGTGCAGTCGCATCCAGAGATGATGGACGCGGGTACGGCAGGGTTCGAGGTGCTGGAGCTCGCAAGCACGCAACAGATCAATCTGGGCGACCTGATCGAGATTGATGCGGGCACGCTGATGGAGGCCGAAAAGCTGGAGCGCACGCGCGTGATGACCCGGCCGTTCCTGCACGCTACGGTGCGGACCGGCGACAACGTGATTCTGGAGTACCGCTACGCTCGCAGCCGCGAGCTCGAAGGCTCGGAGGATCTGGACCGGTTGAAGCCGGCAGTCGCCGTGCTTTCGGACGCGCAGGGACGTCCTCTTGACCCGGATGCTGGGCACAACGAGGTTGCGGTGAGCCGCAAGCTGGGCGACAAGCGCGTTGTCACCTTTGCCGGCTATGCCGACCGATTCAATGCGGCGACGCTGACGGGTGGAGGAGCGATCGATCGCTCGGCCATCGAGTCGATGCCGATGATCGCCGACCCGACCACGGGCACGTTCCGCTTTGCTGGCCCGGCGTACAAGGCCAAGGGCGTGAGCGTGACCTATGTCGAGCCCATCACGCCGGCGCTGTCGGCGGTGTTCGAGTATGACCTGGGCACGACGCTGGTGAATGATGGCGGCCCGACTTCGCTGGCTGACCTGCCGGCGCACCTGACTACGAAGGCCGAGCCTGCAGTCCGCGCCGCGCTTCGAGGCAACATTGCGCACACTGGCACCGCGCTCAAGGCGGAGTACCGCTGGCAGCCAATCAACACGATCACCGCAGTCAACGCCTACAACGCCACACCGAACCAGGCGTACCTGACGCTGTTCGTGCGGCAGCGCCTGTGGGCGGGACGCTTCCTGCCGTCTGGCCTGGATGCGGTGGTGGAAGCGACCAACCTGCTTGAACAGGGGTATCAGCCAGTGCTGGCGCCGGATGGCAAGACGCTGTTCCTGGCGCAGGTGCCGCGAGCGATCCAGGCGGGGCTGGCGTTCAATTTCTAGAGTCAGTGAATAGTGGTCAGTGAGTAGTGAGTAGTGGTTTCGTGCCTCAGCAGCGAAGGCCTCCCGATGTTGGGAGGCCTTTGCTGTTGCCATCACTAAGAGGGTGACTGCTAGTCATTCACTACTCACTTGTTCTTAGAACGTTACCCTCACTCCGCCCTGGTTCTCGCGGTGGGGGACTTTTCCGTTGGTCGCAGTGATGGTTCCGAGGGTGTAGTTGGCGGGGATTGTGCCGTTCTGGGGGACGGTCACCGAGGCGTTGGGATCGGCGAACTGCGGGTGGTTGAGGACGTTGAAGGATTCGAACCGCAGCGAGACTTCGAAGTGCTCGAAGTGCAGCGTCTTGAAGGCGCTGGCGTCGAGTGACTGGATGCCGGGACCGCGGATGAGATTGCGGCCGCTGTTGCCGAAGTACCCAGGAGCGGGTTCGGCGAAGGCTGTTTGGCTGAACCAGTGGTTGACGTTCTTCACGAAGCCTGCGGGGAAGGGGTTGCCAATCAGGTTGGCGCGCTCGCCGTTGGCTTCGTTGCAACCGTTGCAGGCATCGGCGGCACCGAGTGAGAACGGGAAGCCTCCTTGGACAGAACCAATGGCGTTGAGCTGCCAGCCGCCGATGAGCAGATCGAGGCCGTGGCCTGCGCCTCCGCCGAATCGCTCGCCCTTACCGAAGGGAAGGTTGTAGACGAAGTTGGCGGCGATGCGGTTGCCTACGTCATAGTCCGAGCGAGCGTAGTCGCACATGCGGCAGTAGAAGTTCTGGAAGCCGTAGGGACCGCCGGCGTCGCCGGTCACCGCGGCTGCGGCGGACTTGATGTCCATCATCTTCGACCACGTGTAGGCGATGGTCCCGGTCAGGTCGCGCGAGCGGCGCTGCACTTTCACGTTCATGGCGTTGTAGTTGGAGAAGCCGCTCCAGTCCTCGATGATCATCTGGCCGAAGTTTTTGTATGCACGGCGCGGCAGGCGTCCGGCGACGGACTGGTTGGCAGGAAGCGTGGGGTCGCAGCCATTGGCCAGGATGCACTGTGTGGGCTGGTTGGCGTTGGTGCGGATGTTCAGGTGCGTTCCGGTATCGCCGACATACTCGATGGAGGCGAGCATCTTGGGGCTGAGCTGTTCTTCGAAGCCGAAGGAGTACTGCTGCGCGTAGGGATTGATCTTCTTGGGCGCGGCGATCTGCAGCAGAGCGTTCGCGAACGTTGCGGTGGTGACTGGGCCGACGGTGATTCCGGGAAAGAGAGTGTCGCTCTCGTAGATGGTGCCGCCCGGCGTGGATGAGTAGGTGTAGTTGGAAGCGAAGGGATAGACCGCGGTGGAGTTGACGAACTCGTTGGTCTCGAACTGGTCGTAGTAGATGCCGTAGCCTCCACGTACGACGAAGCCTGTCTTCGAGAAGGGGCGATAAGCGAAGCCGAAGCGTGGCGCTAGCACTTCCTTCTGCGCGGGTCCGGGGCCTCGCATCCCGTTGTAGGTGTAGAGCGTGCCACCGTAGTTTTGCGCGACAGCCTGGTTGGCGAGGAAGAGGCCGCCGTTGCCTGAGGGATTGAACCATGCGAGATGGTTCTGCTCTTCGTACGGGACGGTCTGGAAGTCATAGCGCAGGCCGAGGTTCAGCGTGAGCTTGTCGGTGATCTTCCAGTCGTCCGCGACGTACGGCGCCATGAGCTTGAAGTGGAGATGGATGGAGTTGCCGGTCGCGACGTTGGAGATGGGGCCGGGCTGCGCTACGGTCGCCGTGGAAGGATTGCCGAGCAGA
Organism: Bryocella sp.; assembly: GCF_058498515.1. Taxonomy (NCBI): domain Bacteria; kingdom Pseudomonadati; phylum Acidobacteriota; class Terriglobia; order Terriglobales; family Acidobacteriaceae; genus Bryocella; species Bryocella sp. Next base: position 135,708 of record NZ_JBMHYI010000024.1, on the reverse strand, counting down.
AGGTCGGCGATCTGGTTGTGCGAGAGCGTGCCGTTGAAGGTGTAGTTGCCCAGCGGGTTGACCGTGCTCTGGCGATCGAGCACGACGTCGCGATACGTGAAGCCGAAGGAGAGGGTGTGCTTGCCGTGGTTGAGACTCACCGAGTCAGAGAGATCCCATGCTGGCTGGAGGCTTCCGGTGGGAAGGTTGGCGGGGCCGCCAACGCTGCTGAGCGGCTGCGTCGCGCTGCCGGTCGCTGTCTGCGAGAGGCCCGTGCTTAGCGAGATCACGGGGTAGTCGGCATCGCTCATCTTGAAGTTGTTGGTGAGTCCGAGGGCGTTTGCATCGGCGGCACTTGCGACATACCCGAGGCGAAGGACCTGCGCTTCGAGGTAGCCAATGCGCACTTGGTTCACGAGATTGGGTGTGAAGATGTGCGTCTCGGTGACCTGGTAGTTGCGGGTTTGCTGGTTTTGCTGCTGCGTGGTGTACAGCGTGATGGCCGGCGAGGTGACGAAGACGCTCGAGTAGGTGCCGCGCACGAACATCGAGTCCTTGCTGCCCAGCACCTGGTCGATGCGGTACGTCTGCTGATCCTCGTTGACCTTCAACGGAGAGTTGACGATGTAGTTGTACGCCGGGTTACCGGTCACGTTGGGGGTCGCGAACAGCTTGCTGGCCGCGAGCTGACCGAGCTTCGAGATGCGGTTCTGTGGGATGACGTAGGCGCCTGCAGCGTTGGTTGGGAAGGGAAGACCGGTGAGCGGATCGACGATGGCGGCGGTGGCGTTGCTGGAGAACGTCGAGGTCTGGAAGACTCCAGTGAGCTCGGCAGCCGTAGGCATGTAGCCGGTGATGGTCTGCTGGCTGCGGATGCGCATACCTTCGTAGTTGGCGAAGAAGAATGTGCGGTCCCTGCCGTTGTAGATATGCGGGATGCGGATGGGGCCGCCGAGCGAGTAGCCGAACTGGTTCTGCTTGAGCGGGGCGACGGGTTGTGGTTTGACGTTGAACCAGTCGCGTGCGTCCACCGCGGTGTTGCGGATGAACTCGAAGCCCGAGCCATGCAGGTTGTTGGTTCCGGCGCGGGTGGAGAAGTTGACCTGGTTCGAGCCGAAGCCGTATTCGGCGGAGTAGTTCTTCTCTTGCATCTTGAACTCTTCGACGGCGTCGAGCGAGATGGCGAAGGCAGGCGTGTCGTAGGAGGTGTCGGTGATGGTGGTGCCATCGAGCGTAAAGCTGTTGGAGGCGCTGACGCCGCCGCCGATGCTGATGGCGTCGCCCACGCCGTAGCGGTAGGTGGACTGCTCGCCGCCGGTGGTGACCGCGCTGGGCTCGAGGAAGAGCAGGCTGGTGAAGTTGCGGCCGTTGAGCGGGAGGTCGCTGATCTGCTTGCGCTCGATGACCTGGCCGATGGAGGAGGTGTCGGTGTCGAGGGTGAGCGCGGAAGCATCGACCTCCACTTTTTCGCTGGTCTCGCCGAGTTGGAGCGCGCCGTCGACGCGGACAGTCTGATCGATCTCGAGGCGCACGCCGCGCTTTTCCTCGGTCTTGAAGCCGGCGGCGGAGATGGAGACGGTGTAGGTGCCGGGCAGCAGCAGCGTCGCGGTGTAATCGCCACTGTTGTCGGTGGTGATGCTGCGGGCCGCCCCCGTGCCGGTGTTGGTGATGGTCACCTTCGCGTTGGGCACGACGGCGCCCGTGGGGTCGGTGGTGCGTCCTGTGATGGTGCCGGTGGTGTTCTGCGCCCAGGCCGCGGGGCCAAGCACTGCCGCCACCGCGAGCAGCCATATCCAAAGTCTGCGTGTCATCGCCACTCCTTGATTCCCTTGCTGACCCGGGCGGTGCGCGTAGCGCTCGCATGCGCGAGGCGTCTCGAACCGTATCGCGGGAATGGCAGCCAACCTAGGTACGGCGCATGGCGCTGTCAATCGCGCGATGATGCGGGTCGCTGCAATTCCGGTTGTTCCGCAATGCGGGCATGGACCTGGAGAGCAGGAAAGCCGCACCAATGCTGGGCGCGAGAGGGTTGTGGGCATTCATTTTCAGGCATTGCAGGCGTGGCCCCACCCCTGCGACAGGAGGAGTGAACTCCCGGAATGCGGAACGATTCTGCTTGGGCCAAATTTTGGTGAGATTTCATGTGCCATGGCATATTTATGAAAACCGTTCTCTGGGCATAAGGCCTGGTCTGGGTTCGTTCGAGCGAGATTGCGTTGGGAGGCCCTCGCTACGTTCTGTTACTGCCGATCTTCCATGGGCTGCGATAGGATGGGCACCCACTCTTATGCTGCCTTCGAACCGTCACTCTATCGTTGTCCTGGCTCTTGGTTCACTGCTCGCGTTCGCTGCTGAACGCGCCTATGCCGGAGCCCCCGAGCATCCTCTTCTGCTGGTCGCCAACCAGGGCGATGCCACGCTGAGCCTCGTCGATCCCGCGACCGACAAGCAGGTTGCGGTGATTCCGGAGGGCGTGCCGAAGATGTTCGGCCACGAGGTGACGACCTCGCCCGATGGCCACTTCGCATATCTTCCGCTGTATAGCGACGTCGGCGTGGGCAAGCCGGGGACAGACGGCAACGTGATACTGATCGTCGATTTGGCGCAGCGGAAGATCGTCGATCGCGTAGTGTTCGATCATCCGGTGCGGCCGCACTGTGTGCTGTGGGAGCCGCACACCGGGCTGTTGTACGTGACGACGGAGCTCGACAAGGCCGTGACGATCCTCGACCCGCGCACGAAGAAGATTGTGGGCTCGATTCCTACGGGCGAGGAGCAGTCGCACATGCTGGTGCTGAGCCACGACGGGACGCATGGCTACACGGCCAACGTCGGCTCGGGCACGGTGTCCGTACTGGACCTCAAGACGCGCAAACTGGTGACGCGGATTCCGATCTCGACGAACACGCAGCGCATTGCGATCACGCCAGATGATCGCTGGGTGTTTACGTCGGACCAGGTTAAGCCGCGGCTGGCGGTGATCGACACCAAGACGAATACGATTGCGCGCTGGGTGGACCTTCCGATGCCGGGCTATGGTGGCACGGTCACGAAGGATGGCAAGCTGTTGCTGCTGACGCTGATGACCGGCAACGAGCTGGCTGTGGTGGACTTGACGACGTGGAAGGTGGTGCGCACCATCCCCGTCGGCCCCAAGCCGCAGGAGGTGCTGCTGCGCCCCGATGGCAAGGTGGCGTATGTCTCGTGCGAGGCCAGCCACATCGTCAACGTGATCGATACGGCGACGTGGAAGGTGACCGGGACGATTGATGTCGGCGAGAAGGCCGACGGGATGGCCTGGGCAGGGAAGTGAGCTGGCAAGCTCAATGCGGCCAGCGTATGCGCGATCCACAGGAGCTCACGCGAGGCCGAAAACCCGTGCTATACTTCTTGAAGTGCGGTGAGGTTCTCCCGCGCGCAATGAACCAACGCACAATTAGTGTTGAGGTTCCTCGGCCCTCCCGAGGCAGAGCACCAGGTTTGGACGCGTAGCTCAGCTGGTAGAGCATTCGACTCTTAATCGACTGGTCGTAGGTTCGATCCCTACCGCGTCCACCAATATCTTGAGCAAAACGAAAAACGAGCCCTTGCGGCTCGTTTTGTCGTTGCAGCTGTAGTTATACGGCGACGATCATGTGCCGCTTCGCGATGGCTTCGATCTCCGGCGGAGTCAGGGCGGACAGGTCCGCAGTCTCCGTGGCGATCACATGCTGCGAGAGATCGTGGTGGTGTTCCTTCAGGTACTCCGCGAGGTGATCCATCGCGCTGCTTTTTCCTGTGCCGTGTCCGATCAGGACAATCTCATCGGCAGGCAGGAGAGCCTTTGCGATCTCTTCGTAGTAGGACTTCTCTTCGGGCACACGCTCGCCCTGGTAGTGGGCTTCCTTGCGATGAATCAGGTGATGGTGGAAGCCGAATGGGTCGTCGGGACGCGCCGTGTGCTCCAGCTCAGGAACCTTCGCATTGAGATCCCGATAGATGTGCGCGACATGGTGATCGATGACCGCCACCATCCGGTAGGGCTGCGATGTTTCCGGAGTGGCGGAGGGCAAAGCTTCGCGGAGAAATGCGCGCAGGCGGGACACTTCTTCGACGCCGAGCTCATGGGTGTGCGGGTGTTTGAAGAACGCGCGCTGTGTGCCGACGATGAAGACGGACTCGTCGCCGCCATGCGGCTGCACTTCGCCGATCTGGCCGATCAGCTCCACCGTGTCCGCCCAGCTCAGGTTCCGAGGGAGTTTGCCGGAGAGTAGGCTGGTGCGAAGTAGCTCGAGATCGTGCCGAAGGTGTGGGCTCATGCTTTCATCATGGCATGGGTCTGGGGCTAAGACTGTACTAGTTTGCTCTCCAGGGCAGCCCTGGTAAGGGCTCGCTCAGCGTGGACGACGGGCGCAGCCTGGGGCTTGATCGCCAGTGCTACGGCGTAGGCGACCTTGCTGCCGCAGTAGCAGCAATTGGTCTCTCGGATGCTGGCGTTGATGACGTCAATGTCCTGGCGGAAGGGGCGAAGGCAGGACGGGCAGTTGATCAGGACGTGATCGGCCTCGTGCGGCCGGCGGCGTTCGAGGTCGACCCAGAGCGGGGTAGCTGTGCGCCCCAGGTGGATGGGGGCGGGGATGAGCTTGACTCCCAATTCCATCAGATCGACCAGCCGGGACATGCCGGTGCCTTTTTCGTGGAAGGCGTCTGCGGCGATTCCCTGGGGGACGTGAGCCCCGGTGTACGCTCCGCTGATGGCGATGACGCGGATCTGCGGATAGAGCCGGCGCACCACAGAGAGGAGCTCGAAGCCGGACATGCCGGGCATATTGAGGTCTGAGACCAGGAGGTCCGGCACTGCGGCGCGGATCATACGGAGTGCGGCGAAGCCATCCTCTGCGGAACGGACCGCATAACCATGCATGGAGAAAATCTGAGAGAGCAGGAAGCGAGTCTGCGCTTCATCGTCAACGATGACGCAACTGGGATGACTCATGGAACCTCCTTCATGCAGCAGGGTGTGAGCTGGTTCAAGGTGGCCCTGGCCGGGAAACCGTCCGATCAACCGACCGTGGTGGCTAAAGGCTAAAGCTGGATGCGGGGAGATTTTTTTCCTGCGGACTTCTTTGCCGCCGGAGACCGTTTCGGCGGAGACGTGGAAACGATGGGGCGGGTAGCGTTGTGACCGCTGAACTGGTCGTGCAGCACCACATTGAGCAGCGATTTATGGACCCGGATGCGGCCGTTGTATTCGATAAACCCCAGCTTGCGAAAGCGGTTCATGAAGAAGCTGACGCGCGATCGCGTGGTGCCGATCATCTCCGCCAGGGCCTCCTGCGTGATGGCAGGGATTAGAGTCTCGGGCTCGCCGGGCTTGCCAAACTCCGCCATGAGCAGCAAGGTTCGTGCGAGGCGCTTCTCGCTGGAGTTGAAGAGCTGGTCGACGAGGTCGGCCTGTGTCCTCATTCCGCGCGTCAGGAGAAAGTGGAGGAAGAAGTCGGAGAAGGTTTGCTCGTCGTGCAGCACGCGGATCATCGCATCGCGGGTAATCTTCAGCGCGCTGCACTGGGTGACGGCCGAGGCAGTAGCCATGCGCAGGCCGCCGGCTACCACAATGGCTTCCTCGCCGATGAACTCGCCGGAAGTCAGCAGCGTGATCGTGGCTTCCTTGCCTCGCTGGGAGAGGACGGTGAGCTTGGCGCGGCCCGTGATGAGGTAGAAGACGGAGTTGGATGCTGTACCCTGGGCGAAGAAGATTCCACCCGGTTTCAAGTGGACGAGCTTGCGTCCGTCTCCCTCGCTGCTCAGGAAGTCGACCATGGAAAACCGAAGTGCGGCGGCCTTTCTCGTCAAACGTTCATACTCCAGGGGCCCGGGGCCGGTCCGACCGTCTACGTCCCCGGTCGAACAAAAATTGATACAGTTTTAGAATCGCCCGCTGGGTCGAACAGGCGATGCTCAAAATTGCTCACGAAAAGAATAAATTCCAGCAGCAGGCAACCCTGTAGCGAAACGGGAATTTGTCTTCGAATGGCTATGGCGACGATTGAGCAGCACGAGACATGCACGATGGCCTGCAACCATGGAGGAAGTGATGGAGTCGCCGCGCCAACAGCAAGCGGCTGCCTAATGCATTTTCCCTGGGCATCCCCAAAGGGGCGTGCAGCTGCGTTTTCATTGGAGAAAACGCCCATCGGAGTCACGTCCCTGGACTACACCCGCAGGAAAAATGCTCTAAGCAGCCGCCGCCGGAAAGAAACCGTCGCAGCCTGAGATCGGGGTGACCTTGAGGCGGAGTGCTGCATGACGCGGGTGCCCGCACTCATCCAACATCGTTACATCGGCGAGCTTGCCGGTGGTGATGGAGACCAGGGTAGGCGTCTTCGGGGTTTCACCGAAATGGACGCAGAGACCGCACTGACCGGTGTGGATTGATTCCATGAGGGCACCTCTTCGAAAAGAGATGCCGCTCACGGCGTCAGGGTGCGATCCCTTTGGAGAATTAATCGACGAAGTCTACGTTGGCCTTGTGCGGGATGATGCCGCGCTCGTAGCCGAGGTCAAGCAGCTTCTTGATGGCCAATCGGCCGTCTTCGCCGTAGTTCAGCGTGCGCTCGTTGACGTACATGCCGACGAAGCGGTTGGCATCGCGGGTGTCGAGGTCGCGGGCGAACTGCATGGCGTACTCGAGGGCCTGGTCGCGGTTGTCGAGGGCGTGCTGGATGGAGTCGCGCAGGGCCTGGGTGGTGATGCGCTGGACCTCGGAGCCGAGCGAGCGGCGGATGGCGTTGCCGCCGAGCGGAAGCGGGAGCCCGGTCTCTTCCTTCCACCACACGCCGAGGTCGAGGACCTTGCGGAGGCCGTCGCGGCCGTAGGTGAGCTGGCCCTCGTGGATGATGAGGCCGGCATCGAACTCACCCGCAACGACCGCGGGAATGATGCGGTCGAAGGGCACGGTGACGGTCTCGATCTCGGGAGCGAAGAGCTTCATGGTGAGGAACGCGGTGGTCAGCTCGCCGGGGATGGCGATCTTCACCTTCTTGATCTCTTCGAGCGTGTAGGGGCGCGGGGCGACGATCATGGGCCCGTAGTTCTCGCCCACGGAGCCGCCGCAGGCCATCAGCGTGTAGTTGTCCTGCAGGTACGGGTAGGCGTGGAAGCTGATCGCGGTCACATCGTAGGTCTGCTCGTTGATCGCCTTCTGGTTCAGGGTCTCGATGTCGGTGAGCGTGTGGGTGAACTTGTAACCGGGCACGCGGACCTTGTTGGTCGCGAGGCCGTAGAACATGAAGGCGTCATCGGAGTCGGGGCTGTGAGCGATGGTGATTTCGCGAACTGCTGCTGGTGCGGTAGACATGTATTCCTTAGGCCCGAACACGGGCGTTTCTATTGTTGCGATGACGCGGTGGTCACCGGTTGCGACCACGGGTCAGGAGCAAGATCTAGCGGCTGCGCCGGAGGGTGCTGTAGATCCCGGCGGCGGCGAGGACCTTGACGATCTCACCGGGGAGGAAGGGAAGAATGGAGGCCATGGCGACCGCTCGAAGGGATACGTGTCCTGGCGTCAGGATCTCGTTCCAATGTGCGAGCCAGCCGGCCCCAAAGGCGAAGAGCACAGCGATCGCGGCAAGCCCGCTGAGCGTGGCCGCGACGAAGCGCGGGATCCGTGCGGAAATGCGGTTGGCGAGGCCGGCAATCATCGCCACGAGGGGGTACGCCATCAGGTAGCCGCCGGTAGGGCCAACGATCTGCGCGACGCCTCCCGGACCGGTCGGGCTGAAGACCGGCAGGCCGAGTGCGCCCTCGAGCAGGTAGGCCGCAAGCACGGCGAAGCCGCCGAGCGGGCCAAAGGCCAGACCCACGCCGATGACCGCGAGCGGTGTCAGGATGAAGGGCACCGGCGTAAACGGCAGAGGGAAGACCACATGCGCTGCTGCTGCGACGACGAGGGTCGCGGCCAGTCCCAGTGCGATGCGGCCGGAAACTGTGCTGGCCAGCGACGTCGCGGCGGAGCGGAAGGATGTGCGGGAAACGGGGGCGGTCGGAGCGGCGGTATGCGGCATAGCAGTTAAACCTTATCGCAAACCGGCACGCGAAACATCTCCAGGTGTCGAAGTGAGCCAAGGTCTATGCGCGCCACTTCCTTTTATGCCTGCCGCTTCTGTTCTTCGGGATTGCCGAGAGTGCCTGGATTCGGCTGGGGAGTGCGGGGTTCGCGGTTACGGCCGCGCGGAGCGACGGGGTCGGAGAGATCTCCCAAGTCCTTGCTGTAGTACGACGAAAGGTCGGGCCGGCGCAGCGGGGCGATCAGATGGCGTCCGGAGCTGTTGCTGGCCAGCCGCGGCGCCACCCGATGGAACGCTGGGCCGGAGGGCATCGACTGGGACGGCGAGATGAGCCGCGGGGCGCGCGTGATGCGCGAGCTGCTGGAGTCCATGCCGGCATCGTGCTGGGCGACGAGGGTGCCAGGAATCGTCTGCGGCTGCGGACGGACCAGCGGCGGGGCTGGCCTGGGAACGCGGAAGGGAATGGTCTTCGCCGCTTCGACCGAGAACTCCAGCGGTTGTGAGGATGGCTCCGACGATGCTGCGGTCTCCGGTGCGCTTCGCGCCGGTAACGCTACTGGGTGAGCCAGCGGCGCGGGCGGAAGAGCGATTCCAACGTGGGTGGAGACAAAGGCAGGAAGCTCGTCGGCCGCAATTTCCGCAGGAGCAGGCGGCTCAAAAGCTGGGGCAGCGAAGGCGCGCGCGAGCACCAGCGGCCGGGCCGGCAGGGCGGAGGCTACAGCCGCGAGCGGTAGTTGGACCTCAGCCGCTACAGCAGCCATCGCAGGCTCGCCGATCACTGGTTCCTCGATTGCGGTTGCGGCGGAAGAGAATCGCGCCATCACGGGCACCATGGAGGCGGCAGCGATCACCTCGGGAGCTTCATGCTTGGGAGCGATTTCTATCTCAGCTTCAGCGTGCGTCTCTGCGGCGACCGGGATTCGTGCGAGCACAGGAACGTGCTGTGTGGTGTTTGCTGCGGCAACAACTGCCGCGATCGGCTCGGCGGTCGCCTCAACTGCTGGAACTGGACTGGCGTGGTCCGCGGTGCGGAGGACTGCCATCACCGGCGGTGCGAAAGAGCGCGTGATGCTCGTCTGCGCGACGGGAACGGCGGCTGGGACGGTGCGTGAAGGCGCTGCGGTAGACTCCGGCGCGAGAGGTTGCAGAGGACGAAGCGCTTCGAAGGTGAAGGGCTCTCCGAAGAGCGTTGCAGTGATGTGGCCCCGCGCAGCGACCGGCACAGCAGCGTAGGACGTTCGCGAGGGCACTACGAAATCCGGCATGGCGGTCTCTTCCCAGGCTTCGGACATCCTGGCGCGGGCTATCAGGGCGCGGTCCCCTCCGCTGAGGGTCCGCAGCAGCGAGGTCTCCCATCCGCCCTCTTCCTCCATCGGTTCGTCGTCGGCCTCGGCTACGGCTTCTGCTGCCACCTCAGACTGGAATTCCTGTTGTACAGGGATGGGTGCTGCTGCATCCGCCTTGCGGGCCTCGGTGAATACGGATTCCTGCGGCGGGTTCGCGAAGGCAACGCTGCTGGGTGCGTCTTTCGATTCGGGTGCGGCGGTAGGAGCGGACTCGGATACGGCTTCGGGCGCTTCTGTCGAGACAGAGATCGCTGGGGATTCGGGATCGCGGAAGCTGAGCTCGGGGGCTTCGGGCGCGAGGTTGATGCGCGAGCTGCTGAGACCAAGCGAGATGCTGTCGCTGGCAGGCGCGTCCATCTCACGCAGTCTGCGAGTGCGCCGGCGAGAACGCCGGACGTGATGCACGATGGCCAGCAACGCCCAGAGCAACGCCACCAGCGCGAGAACAAAGACCGCTACAAGCACGCGCATGTGTGAGAATCCCGGTTCGAGCATAACAAACGCGACATGAAGATTTGCCGAGTATCTCAGAGCAATTTCAGGGGTTTCTGCCCGTTTTTCCTCTGCTGCAGGGGTGTTATGTACCACTTTGTCCACAGAGTGTTGATGCGCTGAAGGCAACCCGTCATGGTGTCTGCAAGCTTGATTCCCCCGCGTCATTGCTGCACGAAACGCTGCGCCGACTGAACGATACTTGAGAAAGCAACGCACCCCGCGTTGCGCGCACGCCAGGGACCCGCGCTTCGATGATCACGCCCGACAACACAACCTCTGGGAACGAGCGTCAGCCGCGTGGCGGCGTACGCCACGTTGCTTCCGTCGCGGAGGCCGCGCGCGAGCGCTGGCTGCGCTGGCGCAGGCGTGGAGCGACGGTGGCGGCCGGGCTGCTTGCCGGGATGATGGGTTATGGTGTGATCTTCGGACACAACGGCCTCATCGTGTTCGCGCACAAGCGCGAGGAGTCGCGTGCTTTGGCTCGTCAGGTGGAAGTGCTGCAGCGCGAGAACCAGCGGCTGGAACTGCACGTGGAGCGGCTGCAGAGCGATCCCGATGCGATTGAGCATCAGGCCCGTGAGGAGCTGCACTACACGCGTGCAGGCGAGGTTATCTACTCGCTGCCGGAGAAAAGCACAACACAACAGCCCGCGCCCCCCAAAGCCAAGTAGTCCTAAAGCCGGTCCGAGACCTATTCCTGCGAACAGGATGAGCTCTGCTGCGGTTACCCTGTAGTGAGGGAAAGGTGTGCGCACGCTTGCAGGGGATCTCTTTATTGTTCGTGGGAGCACGGGGTCCGCTGCTGCATGTGCGCGCGCTGGAGCCTCTGCTGGCGGTGATCGCAGTGCAGGCGCTGGCCGCGGTGGCGGTGCTCCTCCTCAGGGAAGCGGAAGGCGCGCTGCGGCGCGTGCTGCCGTTTGTCGTGAGCCTTGCCGTGGGTGTACTGCTGGGCACGGGGCTGGCGCACCTGCTGCCGGAGGCGGTCGAAGCGCTGGGCAATCGACCGGGACTGTGGGCCACGCTGCTGGGGACCATCCTCGCGCTCTATGCGTTTGAACGGATCTTTCATGTGCTGGCGGGCGTCAGCGCGGAGCCCGTGCAAGAGTTTTCCCCGGAGCACAGCGACTGCGACGAACTGCATGGGCATCACACGCATGCGCACGGGGCGTCGCGCCCGGCTACGCTGCTGCTGGGTGCGGTGACGCACAGCTTCGTCGATGGCGCGAGCGTGGCGGTGGCCTTCGCGGTCGATCGGCGCATTGGCTGGATCACGGCGCTGGCGATTGGGCTGCATGAGATTCCGCACCGCCTGGGAGACTTTGCGCTGTTGCTGCACATGGGGGTGCATCGCGGACGCGCCGCAGCGTTGGCCATCGCCGCAGGAGGATCCAGCCTGGTGGGATGGGCGCTGGTGGCGTGGCTCGGAGCCACTCCGGGATCAGGTCTCCGCCTGGTGCCGTGGTTGCTGCCGGTCAGTGCCGGAAGTTTCGTCTACATTGCTCTGGTGGATCTGCTGCCTGAGATCGGTGGGGATCGCCGGCTTGGAGCGGCGATGGTGGAGATCCTCGCGCTCGCCGCGGGCCTCGGGCTCGCGATAGCCTTGACCCGCATTCCCGGAGCGTAAGCGAATCGAATCGGCGGAACCTGAGCGACCGAAGCCCCGTAACCCAAGCGAACTGAATCCCTGGAGCCTGAAGCAACGCATGCGTATTGGAATCGACCTCGGCGGAACGAAGATTGAAGCGATTGCCCTCGACGACCAGGGCGCGGAACACAGCCGCATTCGAGTGGCGACGCCGCGGGGAGACTACGATGGCACGGTGCGCGCCATCCAGGGGCTGGTGGCGGCCGTCGAGTCCGAGATGGGGATGACAGGCAGCGTGGGGGTGGGCATTCCCGGCACTGTGGTGCGGGCCACCGGGTTGGTGAAGAATGCGAACTCCACGTGGATCAACGGCCGGCCGCTGGAGGAAGATCTCTCCGCCGCGCTGGGCCGCGAAGTGCGCTGCGCCAACGACGCCAACTGCTTTGCCGTGAGTGAAGCCACCGACGGCGCTGCCGCGGGACAGGCAATCGTCTTCGGCGTAATCCTTGGGACAGGCTGCGGCGGTGGCATCGCGATCCATGGGCAGGTGCACTCCGGCCGCAACGGCAATGCGGGCGAGTGGGGACACATCCAGCTGCCGTGGGCCACTCCGGAGGAACTTCCGGGCCGGCCCTGCTATTGCGGCCTTTCGAGCTGCCTGGAGACCTGGATCTCCGGCACAGCCTTCGAGCAGGACTTCACGGCGATCACCGGACGCACGCTGCGCGGCAAGGAGATCGTGGAAGCGGCCGAGCAGGGCGATGCGGAGTGCGCCGCCGCGTTGGCTCGGCTGGAGAACCGGCTTGGGCGTGCGCTGGCGGTGATCGTCAATGTGCTTGACCCGGACGTGATCGTGCTCGGCGGAGGGCTCTCGAACCTCGACCATTTGTACGCCGGTGGCGTGGAGAAGGTGATGCGGGAGTATGTCTTCGGGCGCGAATGCGATACGCCGATTCTGCGCAACGTGCATGGCGACTCGAGCGGCGTGCGCGGCGCGGCCTGGCTGTGGCCGGCGAAGGCGAAGCTGTGAAGCTCTCGTAACGGATTTTCGTGCTGTCGAGGCAAGAGGGCTGCAGGGCGCGAGGTTTGCGCACCCCGATTGCGGCTCTTCGCATCCCATGCAGCATGAGCTCTTCCAACACAACCTCCGGTACATCCCTTGGGTCTTCGCTTCGCACGGAACTCACCGCGCTGCTCGATGGCGGCCTCGCCCACGCCACCTTCGCGGATGCTGTGAAGGACTTTCCTGCCGAGCTGCGGGGCGTGGTGCCGCAGGGGCTGCCGTACTCCGCGTGGCAGATCCTGGAGCACCTCCGCCTCACGCAGAAGGACATGCTCGATTTCTCCGACAACGCGGACGGGACTTACCAGGAGAAGCCGTGGCCGGCAGCCTATTGGCCCAAGTCTCCGGAGCCGCCATCTGCGACCGCGTGGAACGAAAGCATCGCGGCGATCAACGCCGACCGCAAGTCCTTCGACGATCTGCTCGATGGCGCGAGCGATGAGGAGCTGGTGACGGCGTTTCCCTGGGGCGATGGACAGAGCCTGCTGCGCGAAGCCCTGCAGCTCGCCGACCACAATGCGTACCACGTGGGCGAGCTGATCGTAGTGCGGCGGTTGCTGGGGGCGTGGAAGAAGTAGGGCTCCGGCTACGATTCATGGCAAGAGCTTATTGCTGACATCCTCCAGCTTCGATGTCTTGGAGTTGCGGACCTGTAGCTTGAGCGTCCCGCCCTTCACGTCGGCGATCACGCCTTCGTCCCCGTTGCTGTCCGCGAGCTTGGCGGTAGCCGTGCCGTCCCGGGTAATCCCCATGGCGATCTGATCGTTGCGGGGGCCGCTGCGTGCGAACATCGCTACGCCGGAGAAGCTGGGCGAGACCAGCAAGCCCAGGGCGTCGCGATCGCTGTAGTCCATGCCTAATGCCGTCCGGGTGCCATCGTCCGTTGTTCCCAGACCGGCTCGTTCGTTGCCGTCGGCGTCGTTAATCATGAAGCCCGCACTGGGAGCGTCGTGCAGGCGTTTCTGCACCTGGCCCATGACCTGAGGTTCGTAGCCGGGATAGGAGATGACGAACCGATCCGCTCCGTTCGGGCCTAGCAGAACGAAGCCATCGACTGGATCGGAGCGCTTGCGGCCCGCGACCGTCGGCGTCGGCGAGCCGAGCAGAATCCGTGGCCGGCCTTGCTCGTCCTCGATGACCAGCCCTCGCACGCGCAAGACTTGATCGCGCTGGCCGGCTCCAGCGGAGTGTACCGTGGCGAACCCGCACACCACCGCAATCGTCAGCAACAGAAGGCAGGCGAAGCACATCAGTTGAAGCTGCCTGACGCGGTGCTTCAACATTGCGATTTCAGCATCCATAGAGTCATTCCTTCGCAGACGAAATAGGCGTCGATCCGGAGATGATCCTGAGGCGCGACCTGGTCCTTGCAGCCGGGGCCGTCCTCATGATGCATGGGGCTGATCTCAGATCACGCTTTTGACGTATACGTTTGCGGGACAGGCTAAGGATGCAGAATCTGCCGGTGACGTCGCTTTAGATTCCCAGCGCCTCAACCCACTCGCTGGGGCTGGCGACCAGTACGTCCGGCTTGGCGAGCTGCAGCGAGGCGGGCGCAAGTCCGAAGCCGCAGCCGATGCTGCGTGCGCCGATGCGCCGCGCGGTGAGCACGTCGACGTCGGAGTCGCCTACCATGACGACGTCGGCGGGATCGATCTTCGCCGCGGCGTGGTCCTCGTGGAGCAGGATGGCGTGGGCCTCTTCGATCAGCTTCAGGAGGCCTTCGGGATCGGGCTTCTTGGTCGCGAAGGAGTTGCCGCCGTAGTTCTGGAAGAAGTAGGGCGTCAGGCCCAGGGCATCGCAGATGCCGCGCGATGGAAGGACCGGCTTGTTGGTGAGCACCGCCATGGGCAGCTTGGGACGCCGCGAGCGGATCGTCGCCAGCGTCTCCAGCACACCGTCGTAGCAGCCCGTGTTGTCCAGCTTGTGCTCGCGGTAATGTTCGAGGAAGTGCTGGAAGGCGCGCTCGAAGAGCACCTCGCCTTCGGCCTTGTGGCGGCCAGAGTCCGCGTCGCCGGGATCTCCCAGAGCGCGCCGCATGAGCATGGCCGCGCCGTCGCCAATGTAGCCGGCGATGATCTCGTTCGGCAGTTGGGACTTGCCCACGTGGTCGAGCGCAGCGTTGACGGAGTTGCAGAGGTCCAGCGAGGAGTTGATGAGGGTGCCGTCGAGATCGAAGACTACGAGCCGGGTGCGTGCCATGCCGAATAGTTTATGACTGGAGCGCTGTGTCTGGCTCTCCCCAAGCCTAGGGCTGCGCCGTCCACTGCATGAGAGTGAACGTCCACTCACCGCTGGAGAGCTTCATGAGGTGGAAGCGGTACTCACCCTTCGGGTGCTGCAGCTGGCCTGTCCTGCGATCGCGCAAGGTCTCGGTGTAGGTGCCGGAGAGGTGCGCGGAGTGCCCGACCCACAGGATCGTTGGCGCGCCCAGGTGCAGGTCCGAGTCATAGGCGGCGAAGACGTGGTCGTAAAGCTTGCGGAGCTGGGCGGGAGTGGAGAAGCGCTGGCCGGAGGGGTCCTCGAAGACGGCATAGCGCGAGTAGGAGGCGAGGATCTCGTTCTCCTGCTTGTCGTGCATGCGTTGGGCGAAGAGGTCGAGCTGATGGACGAGCTCGCTGCGGGTTGGGTCCTGAGGCGCGGCTGCATGGGTGGCAGCAGAGGTCAGCAGCAGACCAAGAACGCCGAGGAGAGCGAGTCGCATGCCCGCGAGTATAGGGTTGGTTGCCGCGAAGAGCCAAGCGGCTGCGCTAAAAAAATGGGGGCGTATGCTTCGTCCTGCATACGCCCCGGCGCAAATTTTGTTACTCGATGGAACGTCGAAAACTTGTTATCGCGGTGAGATCTCCACATCGCCGGAACCGGTGCGGATCTCTAGTGCAGGGCCACCTCCGTTGACCGGACCGGTCAGGTGATGACGCCAGTGCTCGCTCTGCTGCGGGGCATTGGGGAAGTGCACGCGGATGTCGCCCGAGCCGGTGGAGGCCTCGAGGTTGAAGTGGGTGTCCGGGTTCAGGCGCAGGCGCACGGAGCCAGAGCCGGTGGCGACGCTGGACTCGCCGGTCATGCGGCCGTCGGCTTCGATATCGCCGGAGCCGGTGCGGGCGCGCAACGTGCCGTCGAAGCCATGGATGCGCACCGAGCCGGAACCGCTCTTGGCCTGGACTGGACCGCCGCCGTCGCCTTCGAGCTCGATGTCGCCGGAGCCGGTCTCGAGCTCCGCACCGCCATGTAGGCCATGTGCCCGCACTGAGCCGGAGCCACTGCGGCCGGAGAGATAGCGGCCGACGCTTTCGGACTCAATGTCGCCGGAACCTGAGCGCAGGTTCAGCGCGGTGGATTTCGGCGTGGTGATCTCGTAGTCGATGGAGATGTTGTTGAACAGCATGCGGTCGTAGTTCTCGCCGATGCGGATGGTGTTGCCGCTCTGCTCGATCGGCGGATTCTCAACAATGCGCCGAATGCGCGACTGCACATCGCCGAAGGCGCTCCAGCCGGCGTGGACGTGGCCCACGATGTGGATCTGGTTGTCGCTGCCGGGGTGAACGCGGATATTGCCCGAGCCGGTAGAGACGTACAGGTCCGGCTGGCCGGAGACCGTGACCGTGCGTTCGAAGTTCGCGTCGGCGAGTGCGGCGGTGGAGACTGCGAGAACCGCAGTCAGGGTCAGTAGTTGCATCTTCATCATTGCCTCCTTGCGTCCGCCTCCCGCTCGGGACGGTCCGTGTTCGTTCAAGTTCTGCTAGTTGCTACGAGGTCTGCTGCAGCACGATCGTGTCGCCTGACTTCAGGCCCGAGATCACCTCGACCTTGCTCCCATTGGAGAGGCCGATCTTGATGGGAATCGCCTTGTGGCCGTCCTTGGCTTTCGGATCCGGAACCCACACGCTGGCGTTGCGGTCCTTGTCATAGATCACGGCCTGCTCGGGGATGGTGAGCACATGCTTATGCTCCTCGAGCACGATCTCCGCGTTGGCGGTCATGTTCGACTTGAGCTCGCCGCCGGGGTTGTCAATCGAGACCCACACCTCGAAGGTCGTGACGTTATCCTTCTCCACGCCCAGCGGCGCGATCTTGGTCACGTGCCCTTCAAACGTCTTGCCCGGGAAGCTCTGCACCTTGATGCGGGCTCCCTGGTTCATGTAGACCTTGCCGATGTCCGACTCGTCGACCTTGCCCTTGACGTAGACCTGGTGGGTGTCGCCGAGCGTCATGACGAGTGTGGCCGTGGACCCGAGCACCAGGATCGAACTGACGGCGTCGCCGACCTGCACGTCTCGGGAGAGCACCACACCGTCCATGGGAGAACGCACCAGGGTGTAGCTGAGCTGCTCCTGAAGCTGCTTCAGCGAAGCTTCGGCCTGCTGCACCTGGGCTTCTGCCTGACGATACTTACCCTCGTCCACCAGGACCTGCGCGACGGCCTTGTCCTGAACATTCTTGGCCGCGAGATACTTCTGCTGCGCGTCGTCGAGCGCCTGCGTCGAGACGACGCCTTCCTTCTGCATCGCCAGCGCGCGCTGATAGCCGTGCTCGAGGTTGGGGAGGTCGGGCGCCTCGGCGGCGATCTTGTCATATTGCACGGAGGCCGCGGCGGACTTGGCATTCGACTGCGCCGAGGCCAGCTGCGCCTGCTGCGCCGCCACCTGATCGAGGATCTCCTGCTGGTCGAGCTGCGCGAGCACTTCGCCCTCATGCACCGGGCGGTTGATGTCCGTAAAGAGCTTCGTGACGATACCCGAGGCCTTCGACTTAACCTCGACCTGAGTGATGGGCTGCACCTTGCCCGTGGCCACGACGGAGCGCGCGACGTCGCCCATCTCCGCGTGCGCCAGCTGCGTGGGGTCGATCTTGGTGTTGCCTGAAACCGACTTCACCGCGAAGACGGCGGCGACAACGATCACTGTCAAGCCGACGCCGAGGCCGATCCAAAGCTTCTTGCGAGATTTCTTCTGCTGCGACAAGGCCGCCATCCTCCGCGATTCGAATCAGGAATCGAGTCGATGGGGATACGCAGACGATACGGAATTGGTTCCAGCCGGGTTAGAAGAGATCTGTTTCGAGCGTCGCAATGAAGGGAAGCCCCGGAACAGCGATCTTGTGGAGCCGGCGGTCGTTGGTGATGAAGAGGTCCACGGACGCGTGCGCTGCAATCGCCAGGTGCATCGCGTCCGGTGGTTTGAGCCCCGACGCTCGGAGCTGAGCGAACATCGGCGAAGCCTGGAGCGGGAACGGCAGGATTTCCACTTCAGAGGATTCGAAGAAGCTTTGTATCGCTTGCGACCCAGCGGCGTCCCCCAGGATTGTGGGGCCAACCAGCATCTCGGCGCAGACCAGGGTGCTGGCGCAGAGACGATCCTGGCGGCGGCTCATTGCGTCGTGGATGGCCGCGATGCGGGGGCCATAGCTGGGGTGGCCCTCCATCCAGTAGGCGTACAGCATGGTGTCCCAGTAAACACGCCTCACTCGCCCCACTCCGTGCGCTCTTTGCGGTGGAAGGCTTCTGCTCCGCCGAGCCGGCCGTATGCCTCCTGCAGCATGCCTCGCAGTCGGTTGAAGGCAGGGGACGGCTCGCTCGAGTTGGGGGCGGAACCGTCGGGAAGAGGCTCCAGCCGATAGGTAAAGACAACGGTCGAACTGGTTCCGGAAGGCGGCCCCTCCATCAATTCGAGCGTGGCGTGATTTTCTTTCAGCAATTTGCGGGACTTGAGGGCGTTACAGACGAGCGGAATCCGATTCGACGGAATCAGCTTATCTTCGAGGAGTTTTTTGTTGAATTCGCCGGATTGAATGACCACGTGCGTTCGGCCTGCGTGCCGAGCCGGCTCGAAATACTCAGCGCGTGCCCGGGAGCGAACGACGTCAGTGCTGCCGTCATGAGGCATGAACCTTCTCCCAAAGCCACAGACTATCCCCGGTCTTTAGTCATGTCAAGACAAGACATCTAAGACATGTCTACGCGTACTTGCGCAGAATGCCCAACACCTTGCCCTGGATGGAAACCGAGGTCGCCAGGGCGAAGATCGGGGACATCTCCTTGTTGGAAGGCTGGAGGCGGATGTATTCGCCCTCGCGGTAGAAGCGCTTCAGTGTGGCATCGGTGCCGTCGACCAGGGCGACGACGATCTCACCTTCACGGGCGGTGCGAGTGCGCTCACACAGTACGTAGTCGCCGGAGACAATGTGCTCATCGCGCATGGAGTCGCCGCGAACTTCGAGGGCGAAGACGTCGCGGTTGCCGACGATGTCTCCCAGGGAGATGGACTCGGCGGTCTCGACGGCTTCGACAGGCTTTCCGGCGGCGATACGGCCCAGCAGCGGAAGACGGTCCGGCGCCGCGCGGCGGGCGCCGCGCTGCGGCAGTACGTCGATCGACCGGCTGCGGTTGTGCGCACGCTGCAGCAGGCCTTTGTTTTGCAGGTTGGTGACGTGCTTGTGCACGGTCGCCAGGGAGCTGAGGCCGAGGCCCTGAGCCATCTCCTCATAGGACGGCGAGTAGCCGTTCTGAGACGTGAAGGAGGAGAGGAAGTCGAGGACCTCTTTTTGCCGCCGCGTGATGGCCATGGCCGATATTATGAGCGAATAAAAAGCGAATTGCAAGGGGAAGTCGCAAAGCTGGTGCAATTCTGGATACTCTGGTCTCCGGATGGGTACCACAGGGCATCGTCGGCGAGTTCTGGTCACAAGGGCGGCGGAGCAGGCCGGCGATCTGGCCGACGCCCTGCGCTTTGTCGGTCTCGAGCCGGTGTTGATCCCCGTTTTGACCTTCCGCGAGGTTGATTTTCGCGATCTTGACGCCGCGCTGGCTCGGCTCGGTGATTTCGACTGGCTCGTTCTCACCAGCATTAACGCGGTGAAGGCCTTGGCGGCACGGCTGAAAGCGAACTCCGGGGTCGTCCCGGAGACCATACAAATTGCGGTGGTGGGGAAGGCGACGGGGAGGACCGTCGAGGAGCTGCTGCCGGGACGATGCGCCGACCTGCTGTCGCCGGACCCGATTGCGGAGTCGCTGGCTCTTGCGCTTGCGGAGCATGCTTTGGACCCGTCCGGGCCGCCGCGGCGATTTCTCATCGTGCGGGCGCAGGAGGGGCGAGAGGTGATCGAACAGGCCCTAATCGCTGCAGGGGCAGAGGTTACGGTGGCTCCCGGATACAGTACCGGAGCGCCGACGGAGTCACTAGCCGCTCTTCAGGAGATCGCGGCCACAGGGCAATGGCCGGCAGCGGCTACCTTCACCAGCCCATCCTCCGCGCGGAACCTGCTGGCGCTGCTGGAGCAGGCGGGCGTCAGTCTGCCGGAGTCGGTGCGGCGGATTGCCATCGGCCCCGTGACCGCCAAGGCGCTGCAGGAGCTTGGACTTCCGGCTCATGCCACTGCCAGCGAACCTTCCGCTGAGGCCTTGGCGATGGCAGTGCTGGTCGCACTGGACAGCGCCTAGATTTTGATCCCGCGGGAAAAGCTGGAACCCGATCCGGGGCCCGCATAAATATCATCTCTATTCATCTTGGCGAAACATAAAACTCTGGAGTAGGATCACCAATCATCCCCTTTTGGCAGGGCGCTTGTCGCCCTCCAGGCACGAGGATGTACCGGCCCAATCAGCGAAATCTTGTCACACAGAGGTTACTCACACCCCTGCTGCGGATATCGCGATCAACGTAAATCTCCACCTGAAGTTTCTCCTGCAAGTGATGCAAAAGAAGTGCAAAGCTCAGTGACTTGACCATGTCTTGTCGCTTGAGTTGCACAACTTTTCCACACTGCAGTCGACGCAGTGCGGCTTGCGGGCGAGGCAGACCTGGCGACCGTGGTGGATGAGTTCGTGCGAAAACTGGATCCAGTGGTCCTGCGGAATGATCTTCATCAGATCCTGCTCAACTTTCACGGGATCGTCATTCTTCGTCAACTCCAGCCGCCGGCTCAGGCGCCCGACGTGGGTGTCGACGACGATGCCCGAGGGGATGCCGAACCAGCTGCCCAGCACGACGTTGGCAGTCTTCCGCGCGGCTCCCGGAACCTGGGTGAGCTCCTCGATCGTCTGCGGCACCTTGCCGCCGAATTTCTCGACCAGCACGCGGCCGGCGTTCTGGATGTTCTTCGCCTTGGAGTGGAAGAAGCCCGTCGGCTTGATAATGCGCTCGATGTCCTCGATCCGGGCTTTGGCCAGTGCCTCCGGCGTAGGGAAGTGGTCGAAGAGCTCCGGAGTGACCTTGTTGACGGTCACGTCGGTGGTCTGGGCGGAGAGGATGGTTGCGATCAGCAGCTCGAACGCATTGCGGTGCGTGAGTGCGCAGACGACGTTGGGGTAGGTGCGCTGCAGGGCGTCGAGGATGGCTGCGATGCGCTCCGGCGCGAGGGGGTTCGCCGTACCCCCTTTGACCGACTTCTTCTTCGCGACAGGCTCGCTGGCGGCGATCTTGCGGGCCTTTGCTGCGGACACGCCTTTGACGGCTGCCGCGCGCTTCTTTGGCGAAAGCTTCTGAGGAGGGACGAGGGCTTTGGCGGTTTTCTTCGCTGGCATACAGAGAAAGCCTACCGCAGCTGCGCAGGCTGGGAGCGTCAGGCTTCGAAGCGATCCTTCAGCCGCAGGAACGGCCGCTCGATTGCCCAATAGCTGGCATAGGCCAGCACCGTCGAGCCGCAGAGGGCTGTGAGGACGGCGATGACGCCTGCGGGCGTGGGCGAGTGCCTGAGCGGTCCGGCCAGGAAATCAGCCAGCCGGTCCCAGGCCGATGTCAGGAAGACGTGCCAGAGGTAGATGCCGTAGCTGTAACGGCCCAGAAAGCGCGCGGGCGAGAGCGTGCAGAGGGCGTGGGTCCAGGTGCGGGGCTTGAGAGCCAGCGAAAGGACTCCTGCGGAGAAGGCCGCGGTTGCGGTGAGGCCGAGGGTGTTCATCGGGGCCTCGCCGAGCGAGAGCGAGTGCCCGCGCAGCGTGCACCACGCCACCACCAGCACGCTGGTCGCGATGATGACCCGGCTCCAGCGCGCGCTGGGTAGGCCGCGCAGCGCCATCACTGCGCCGAGCAGCAGGGAGTCCATGCGGGTGACCAGGTTCATCTGCAGGATGTCCTGTGTCGCGCCATGCTGCCACCAGACGAACCGTAGTAGAGGGGAGACAACGATCACCACCCAGCAGATTCGGAGTAGGGTCTGGCGCGAGATCTTGCCTGGGAGGACCAGCCATGGCCACAGGAGATAGAACTGCTCCTCCAGCGCGAGGCTCCAGGTATGAACCAGGGAGAATGGACCGATGGTCTGCGCCGCGGAGTGGAGGATGAGTACATAATTTGCGCCGTAGAAGAGATACCCGAGCTGCCAACGCGACCACCCAAGGTGGCCCGCCGCGATGCCGATGGCCACGATCAGCGCCATCGCGTAGTAGAGCGGAAATAGCCGCAGTGCGCGCCGCACATAGAACTTGCGGATGGCTTGCGGACGCCGCTGCTGGCGCAGCAGGATGCTGGTGATGAGGAAGCCGGAGAGGACAAAGAAAACGTCCACTCCGATCCAGCCGGCGCTGGCGAGCCTGAAGAGGCCAAAGCCTCCGGTGCGGGGAAGGAAGTGGAAGATCACTACGGCCACGACTGCCGCGCCGCGTAGACCGTCGAGGGCTGGAAGGTGCTTCAGCGGGCCGTGGCCCTGGGTCTCGCCTTCCTCCGTATGCTCAATCACTTGCGTAGTTTGGGTTGGAAGAGGCGGCGCCATTCGGATAGCGCGAGTTTATCAGCCGTGGCCGGTTCCATAGCGCTTGCCACTTTGGCTCGGTCGGTGCTCCGTCGTTCCGAAAGCGGTGCACCGTGCCTCATCCCATTTCGGTAGTTCACGGGTCGGGGCGGATCGAGAGGCTCGACCCCGGGATCATGATTCGCCCCGAGATGCCGATAACTGGGGGACGCTCGACGCAAGGCACCGTCGTGTCCGGTGCAGCAAGGGACGGCCCTATGAACTCTGAGCGAGAAACAGCGGATCTGATTACTTCGGATCTCGCCACCATCGTGTACTGCAGCATCAGTGCGATGAAGGGCACGACCGCCGAGGTTCAGGAAGGCCTCTTCGATCTGTTGGCGAAGGCGCGGGTGAAAAACGCAGAGCTCGGCATTACGGGAGCGCTGCTGTACAACGGCAGCCACTTTGCGCAGGTTCTGGAGGGCCCGCGCCAGGCGCTCGATGCCATGATCGCGTCGATCCGCGCCGACGTGCGGAACGAGAACCTTACGGTGGCGATCGACAGGAAGCTGCCGCAGCGGGACTTTCCCGACTGGTCGATGGCATTTGCTGCGAAGAGCGACGATCCTCCTGCCAGCGCTGCGATGGAGGCTGTGCTCACCGGCTCTCCGGTTGCGGGAGAAGAGGTGCTGCAGGTGCTCAAGCGGCTGATTGTCAAGGAAGACGACTGGCTGTTGTAGCTGAAGAGCACTCTGAGCGTCGGTCGATAGGTTTCCCAATTCCCACGAACGAAGGACGTTAACCGTTGCCGCTGTTTCAACGTTGTAAGGGCGGAGGCAATCGTGAACGATCGACGGACACCTACGTTTCTCCCAGCAGCGGTGGGCTCAATAGATAACAGCCGAGCCTGGGCTAACACAGCGCATCTGTTTCTATGGCTGATCGCGGGAGTCGTCGCCTTCCTTCCCTTTGCCCGTAGCACCTCGCCCTGGGACGCGGTAACGCTGAGGGTGCCCGGCAATCAGGGGAACTGGTGGCACTTTCTTGCTGGTGCTCCCTTCTTCCTAGCCTTCCCGATGATCTGGATCGGCGCTCGGGCGCTGTTTAGCACCTCTCCTCTCACAAGCACGGAGCGGCGTTTGATCTGGACTGCGTCCGCGCTTTCGATTGCCGGCACGATTCTCGTGGAGACACCATTCCTGCTTCATCTCGCGGGTACGAGCGCGTGGCAACGGTTCGCTGTCCTCAGCCTCGGGTTTGGAATCATGCTGGCCAGCATGGTGGTCCTGTCCCTCCGCCGCCACACGATCTCGCCGCTCCGCGCATGCTGTATCGCAGCATGTACCGCCTACCTTGCCAACGCCGCACTTTGCCTGGTTGTCTACAGCGATGCTCCAGGGGACGTACCGTCCAGACTCGGCTGGTTTGTATCGATGGTCATCCTCTGGCCAATGGCTCTTGAACTGTTGTGGTTCCTGCGGTGTCCGGAAGCAGCGTGAAGCGTCTTGTTTCAACACCGCCTCGATATACTGACGCAACATGAACAAGCTCATCGTATTTCTGGCGGGTCTCAGCGTCGGCGGCAAGTACACGCTCGTGTTTCTGCTCATGGCTGTCCAGTCGGCCTGCATTCCCATTCCGTCGGAGGTCATCATGCCGTTCGCCGGGTCGGCGCTGGCGCACTCGCAGACGGATCTGATTGTGCTCGCGGTGCTGGCCTCCATTGCGTCGAACCTCGGCTCGATTCCGGCCTACTGGGTGGGAGCGTCCGGTGGGCGTCCACTGGTCGAGAAGTACGGCCGCTACCTGCTGCTGAGCCGCCGCGACATCGACCTGGCGGACAGGTTCTTCCTCAAGTACGGTTCGCTGGCCGTGCTGCTGGGACGCATGCTGCCCATCGTGCGGACCTTCATCGCATTTCCGGCGGGCATCGCGAAGATGAACCAGGTTCGCTTCCACGTCTACACCTTCCTCGGATCGTTCCCGTGGTGCTATGCGCTGGCGTACATCGGGATGAGACTCGGGAACACCTGGCAGACGAACCCGGCGTTCAAGGAGACATTTCATCGCTTCCATCTGGCGGTGGAGGCGGTGATCGTGGTGGGCTTCGTGTGGTTCGTCTGGACGCACTGGAAGAACCGGAATGCGCCCGCGGGGGAGTAACGCTACGTTAGCGCTATAAACCGGGGCACCCCATAGGGCCGAGGCCACGAGCTTCGGCCCTATTTCCGTGCGAGGCGAAGAGCCTTCAACCCGCATGAATACAGCTTTTCCAAGCTATGGGCGATGTCCGCACGCCTCTGCGGCGACGCCCGCGTCGATACAAGGCGAAATGCTGCTGAAGACGAGAAATCCTTGATGAATCAAGGATATTCGCGTGTTTGGGCCGGAATCGCCGTTACGTTACCGTTGTCTTGTAACGCCGGAGTCGGTGCGAAATACTCGCCATGTCTGCGCCAGTCGCGCAAGTCCACCTAGAAGGGTAAGCACATCAACAATGGCAACACCTGACGCTGCGCCAACGAGCGCGGCAAGCATTACGCCCCACACTGGAAAACTTGGCATCATGATCCCGGGCATGGGAGCGGTCGCAACGACGCTCATCGCCGGCGTGGAAGCCATCCGCCGCGGCTACGCCAAGCCCATCGGCTCCATGTCGCAGATGGGCACCATCCGCCTCGGCAAGCGCACGGACAACCGCTCGCCTCTCATTAAGGACTTCGCTCCACTGGCTCCGCTAGACGACCTGGTCTTTACCGGGTGGGACATCTTCGGCGGCAACCTGTACGACGCGGCGAAGACCGCGGCCGTGCTCGACCGCGACCAGCTCGACGCGATGAAGCCGTTCCTGGAGTCCATCGAGCCCATGCCCGCGGTCTTCGAGGAGCGTTACGTCAAGCGCCTCACACCGAAGCATCAGAAGGTCGGCAAGAACAAGTGCGACCTCGCCAACCAGATCCGGAACGACATCGCGGAGTTCAAGGCCAAGTCCGGCACCGATCGCCAGGTGATGATCTGGTGCGGGTCGACGGAGATCTACATCGAGCAGAAGCCCGTGCACCAGACGCTCGAGGCCTTCGAGAAGGGGCTGACCGAGGACGATCCTGACATCTCGCCGTCGATGCTGTACGCCTGGGCGGCGCTCAAGGAAGGGATTCCGTTCGCGAACGGCGCGCCCAACCTGACCGTCGACATCCCGGCGATGCGCGAGCTCTCGAAGAAGATGAACACGCCGATCTGCGGCAAGGACTTCAAGACCGGCCAGACGTTCATCAAGACCGTCCTCGCTCCCGCCTTCAAGGCGCGGCAGCTGGGCGTTGCGGGATGGTACTCGACCAATATCCTCGGCAACCGCGATGGCGAGGTGCTGGACGATCCGGACAACTTCAAGACCAAGGAGGTCTCGAAGCTGGGCGTGCTGGAGCACATCCTGCAGCCGGAACTGAACCCCGACCTCTACGGCGACATGTACCACAAGGTGCGGATCAACTATTACCCGCCCCGCGGCGACAACAAGGAAGGCTGGGACAACATCGACATCTTCGGCTGGCTCGGGTACCCGATGCAGCTCAAGGTCGATTTCCTCTGCCGCGACTCGATCCTTGCGGCCCCGCTGGCGCTGGACCTGTGCCTATTCATGGACCTCGCGCAGCGCACGCCGAGCCTGCGCGGACTGGGCATCCAGGAGTGGCTGAGCTTCTACTTCAAGGACCCCGACTCCGCCCCCGGCGTGTACCCGGAGCACGATCTCTTCATCCAGGCGATGAAGCTGAAGAACACGCTGCGGCACATCATGGGCGAGGACCTGATCACGCACCTGGGACTCGATTACTACGGCGAGTAACTTGCTCCGTGCAAGAAGAGGCCCTGCGACCGGTTTGGTGGCGGGGCCTCTTCCGTTTGGGCCGTCTAGTTCGGGGAGGGCCTTTCTACGTGGTCGACGACGATGACCGGGGCTGGACCTTTGACTGCATCCAACCGCAGGCCAGTTGCTCCCTCAGCGCAGTGTAGAGCGACGGAGGAGCACCGGATTCATTCTCGACCGAGATGTCGTAGCTCCACTTCAGCGTGAAATCGTACCGGCCCGGAAGCGAGGTCTGGTCCACTACAGGGCGGTCCTGGTAGAAGTCGAGATTGAGCGCGAGTTCCGGCATGGACATGTTCGTGAACTTCATCGTGCGTTGCCCTGTGCTTCCGCTGTTGCCGGCGTTGGTAGTCTCGCCCGGATCGGCGACCTTGAGCCGTGGACCTCCCTTGGCGACGGTTAAGGCGTAGATCGGCATCTCGCGCTGCTCCTCGTGAACGACGAGGTGGAAGCGCTCCGCGAGCAGCTTGCGGTACATCTCTCGTGTCTGGGCGAAGTTCGGCACCCCGGGCACGTCGGGCGTGCCATGGATGTCATATCGATCGGTACTGAACCACCTGGGCCCGCCCGCAATCTGTCTGGCCTGGATGCTGTACGCCACGGCGACGATGTCCATGAGCGTGGCTCTCACGCAGGAGATGTGATGACCCTCGGACTCGAAGCTCCAACCACCGGTCGCGTCCGGCGCGCTGGGCGTGATGGCCGCCACCAGGAAACTGGGGCTCGCGTCGGCGGCCATGTTGGGCTCTTTTGCCGGCGGATCGGGCGTTTGGGCAACCGTCCGAGGAAGCGGGAGCAAGAGCACCATCCCTGTACATACACACCAGAGCGGATGCAGGCCATTGCGTCTCATCAGTCGTCCTCCTGCTTGGCGTATCTATCGATATCGAATGTACGACAGCGAGCGAGGATAGTTCCCTGGAGCCGCACCGCGCTCGAAATGCAGGGTTCGTTGCTCTCCTCGGAATGGCCAGAATTGCCGTATCGCACTGCACTAGAATCTAGTGAGTGCAAGCCTTCGATCTTCAGCTCCAGATCCTCCGCACCTACACACGCCTTGTCGACCTTCGCGAGGACTGGGCAGGTGCGCTCGTGTTGTCCTGCGGGCCAGAAGCTCCGCGTAGCGGGGTGGCGCCCGCCGCGTCCATTGCGGGAGCCGCATCGTTGCTAATCGATTCCGATGGCCATGAGATCAAGAAGGCTTTGCGGCGCGGTGAGATCGACTTCGTCATCGACACGCTCGATGAGGCGATTCGCGCGCTCAAAAATGAAGTCCGGAAGAAGCGGCCGCTCAGTGTGGCGTTGATCGCTGAAGTCGATGCCACGCTCGCGGAGATGATGGAGCGTGGTCTGCAACCCGACATGTTCCTCACGCGCGGAGCGTGGCCCAGCGCGGTTCAGCCGCTTCTTGACGCCGGCCTGCAGTACTTCGACACGGAGCTGGAAGTCGATCCCGCACAGGATGCCGTGCGGCCCGCGATGACGATCCACGGCGAGCAACATTACGAGTACTTCATCCCGACCGCGACGCCAACCCGGCTGCGCGAGGCCGATGCGCGAGTACTGCGCTTGCTGCCTCGCGATGAGGCCGTGCGGCGGCGTTGGATCGAGCGGGCGTCGCACTACCTGCGCAGCGCCACGGATGGGCGCTGGAGCTATCTCAGCGAAGGCGAGGCGATGCTGCTGGAATCCGAAGGACTGAAGCTGCGCGAAGGTCCTAGGTTGTCGTCCCCTGAAGAATCGCAGCCCACAGCGCCTTGATGCCGGCATCGGTCTTGGCTGAGACGGGCAGCACCGTGTCGATCTCATGTGCCTTCTTCAGCGCCGCCACCGACTTCGCCAGCTGGTTGTTGCTGAGCTTATCGGCCTTCGTTCCGACGACCACATAGGGCCGCTGCATCTGCTGCAGCGCATGGATCAGCTGTGTGTCGCTGGTCTGCGGAGGGATGTTGGTGTCGACGAGGCACAGGCACAGCGCGAGCTGTTCGCGCTCCTGCAGGTACGGCTCGATGAACGTCGGCCACTCGGCGGAGATGGACTTCGAGATCTTCGCGTAGCCGTAGCCGGGAAGATCGGCGAAGACCAGCGTTGGCGTGAAGGCGTGCTTCTGCGGCGTGCCGGTGTGCAGCGCGAAGAAGTTGATGGCGCGCGTGCGGCCCGGCGTCGCGGAGACCTTCGCCGCCGCCTCGCCCAGCAGGCTGTTGAGCAACGAGCTCTTGCCCACGTTGGAGCGGCCGAGGAAGGCGACCTCCGGCGCGTTGGCGGTCTTGGCTTCGCCGGGGAACTGCTCGGGCTTCATCGCCGAAAGTAGAAATTTTGCTGTGTACTGCATCGCTCTTGAGCTTACCGCTTCGAGAGGAGCGACGGGCATCGCTTTGCGATAATGGATAGGAAAGGCAGGTCCATGACCGAGCAGAACAACAAGTTTGAACACGCCCAGAGCTTCGCGCACGCGATGCTGCGTGAGATCTACGAGCAGCCGGCCGCGCTGGAGCGGACCCTCGATCACTACCTCGTCGACAACGGTCTGAAGACCGAGGCCTTCGACGGCGCGGCCAAGTGCTTCCGCGAGCACAAGGACCTCATCATCGCGGCCAGCGGATCGAGCCGCCACGCGGGCCTCGCCGCGGAGATCATGCTTGAAGACGCAGCCGGCCTGGCCGTGGACGTCGAGTACGCGAGTGAGTACATCACGCGTTCGACCAACACCAAGCGAGATCCCGCGGTGCTGGTGATCTCGCAGTCTGGCGAGACCGCGGACACGCTTGCGGCGCTGCGTGAGGCCATCCGGCGCGGCCATCCGACGCTGGCGGTGACCAATGTTGCGGGCTCGACGATGATGCGTGAGGCCAGCGTGGCTCTCCCTACGGAAGCCGGCGTCGAGAAGGCCATCCCCGCGACCAAGAGCTTCACCGCACAGCTTGCGGTGCTGCGTCTGCTGAGCCTCTTCGCAGCGCAATCGCGCGATGTGCTCGTCGAAGGCGAACTCGCCGCCGCGCTGGCAGCGCTGCGCGGTGTGCCGACTGCGATTGCCGCTCAGCTCGATGGCTGGAGCGAGGCGACGAAGGAACTCGCCGAGCGCTACTACGATGCGAAGACGCTGTTGTTCCTCGGCCGCGGTATTCACTACGCGATTGCGCGCGAAGGTGCGCTAAAGCTGAAGGAGTCGTCCTACATCCACGCCGAGGGATACCCCACGGGCGAGCTGAAGCATGGGCCCAACGCGCTCGTCTCCGACGAGGTGCCGCTCGTCGTCATCGCCACGCGCGATCCCAACGACGCCGAGTCGCAGTCGCGTTACGAGAAGACCGTGGCGTTGCTGGATGACATGCGCAAGCAGGGTGCGCGCACCATCGTGATCGCCAATCGCGGCGATGAAGCGGTGAAGCATGTGGCGTCGGATGTCATCGAGGTCGATGCGGCGAATGAGTATGTGCTGCCAATCCTCGAGGTGGTGCCTCTGCAGCTGTTCGCGTACTTCATGGCCATTCGCAATGGTGTGGATGTAGATCGCCCCCGCAACCTGGTGAAGTCGGTGGTGCGCGAGTAGGCGTTCGGACGCCTTTTTGCCGCTTCGCTCGGTCCTCCCGTTGGTCGGGCAGAACAGCGGTGCTGTGGTCAGGAGATTGTTCGCGCTGGCGTCGTGCACGCCTTCACGCTAGGATGGCTGCGAATCCGTTGCATACAGCAGAGGAGGATTCGTGCCCATCGCGCTGCATCGACGCTGGCTGCTGCTATGCGCGCTGGCATTTGCCGCGCATGCGCAGAGTGCAGGTTCGGCGCTACCGTTGCGTCCGGTGGCTGTTGCGTATGACGCCACGGGCAATGCCTACTTCGCCGACACCGACCGCAACCAGATCTACGAGGCCACGCTGGGCGGGGCGTTGCAGGTGGTTGCAGGCAGTGGGACGCAGGGCTCCTCGGGCGATGGCGGCGCGGCCACCGCTGCAGCGTTGAACGCGCCACAGGGTGTAGCCATCGGCCCCGGTGGCGAGCTCTACATCGCCGATACAGGCAACCAGCGCATCCGCGTGGTTCGCGCCGGAACGATCTCCGCCTTTGCCGGCAGCGGAACGCGTGGATTCAGTGGCGATGGTGGCCCGGCTGCCGCAGCGAGTCTCTCGACCCCCACAGCGTTGGCTGTCGATGCGACCGGAGCCCTGCTGCTTTGCGATACCGGCAACCAGCGTGTGCGGCGCGTAAGCAGTGGCGTGATCGCGACGATTGCAGGCAATGGCACGCAGGGCTTCGCGGGCGATGGGGGCCCCGCTACGGCAGCCGAGCTGGATGGCCCGCAGGGTGTGGCATCAGCCAGCGATGGGCGCGTCTTCGTTGCTGATTCGCGCAATCATCGCATTCGCGTCATCGACGCGAGCGGCGTGATCAACACGCTCGCAGGCACCGGCGTGCGTGGCTATTCGGGCGATGGCTCTGCAGCTACTGCAGCCGCGCTGAACCTTCCGCGTGGGCTCGTGCTCACCAGTTCCGGCGCCTTGGTCTTTGCGGACTCCGACAATCGCCGCATCCGTGCGATCAGCCCGTCAGGCGTCATCGGTACGTTGATCGGTGCGGGCACGCAGGGCGCGAGCGCGGAGGGCACTGCGGGCCTCTCTGCGTGGCTTAACGCTCCGCGTGCAGTGGCCATCTCTTCCTTCGGCGAGATCACGCTGGCCGATGCGGCAAACCGCAACGTGCAGATTCAGGCCCCGGCAGACAATGTCTACAGCGCCGCCGCCCTTGTGCCATCGCGAGCTTCCAACATCGCGCTCACCGGTCCGGCAAGCGCCGTATACGGGCAGTGGGCGGGACAGGTGAGCGTCACCGGCAACGCTTCGACGCCGCTGGGGACGGTGCAGCTCATCGATGGCACAACAGCAGTGGGCAGCGCGTCGTTGAATGCGGGGGCGGCAAGCTTTGCGCTGAGCGCACTCCCCGTCGGCCCACATGCTTTGATCGCGACCTATAGCGGCGATGGCATCAATCCCTCCGCCACGAGCAGCGCGCTGAGCTTGACCATCGGGCGCGCGCCGCTGACAGGGACTGCGGACGCCGCGTCGATGCTCTACGGCCAGGCTATGCCTGCTCTCACCGGCTCACTCAGCGGCGTGCTGCCGCAGGATGC
Source organism: Bryocella sp. (assembly GCF_058498515.1). NCBI lineage: Bacteria > Pseudomonadati > Acidobacteriota > Terriglobia > Terriglobales > Acidobacteriaceae > Bryocella > Bryocella sp. The sequence goes on along the minus strand of NZ_JBMHYI010000024.1, from coordinate 104,542 downwards.
GGGCAACGTAGCCGCGATGTTCCGCACGACGGCGTCGGCGCTCTCTCCGGTGGGGAACTATCCGATCACCGCGAGCCTCAGCGGAGCCGCGGCAGGGAACTACACGCTCAATCTCGGCCCTGCTTCGGGAGAGTTGACGATCGCGCAGGCGCCCTCTCAAACGCAGCTTCCGGCGCAGGCCACAGGAGCCGTCGCTGGAGCTCCGCTGGTCCTGCGCGCGGTGGTCAGCTCGACGACGAGCGGAACGCCGAGCGGCACGGTGAACTTCCTCGAAGGCGGAGCAACCTTTGCGCAGGCGGCGCTTACAGGTGGGATTGCGTCGGTCAACTACAGCGCAACCTCGTCGGGGACCCACACCATCAGCGCGGTCTATGGCGGCGACACGAACTTCCTCTCCAGCAGCTCGGCGGTCCAGGATGTTGTCATCGCCGCGATGCCGGACTTCACGATAAGCTCCAGTGGCTCAGCCTCGCAGACGGTTGTGGCCGGATCCGCCGCGACCTATGCTCTTGTGGTTGCGTCGCAGTCTTCGCCATTTAGCGGAGTGGTTTCGATGAGTGTCAGCGGCCTGCCGGCTGGTGCGGTCGCCACGTTCTCCCCTCCGGCGGTCGTGCCCGGCACCTCGAGCGCAGCCGTTACGCTGACGATCACCACGCCGGTACACGCCCAGCTTCGACTGTCGCATCCGGGTTCGGTGGTTTTCTACGCGTTGGTTCTATTGCCGCTGCCCCTGCTGCGGCGTCGCCGAGGCGCGGTGACGTGCCTTTGCGTTACGCTGGCGATGCTCGCGGTCGTGTCTCTCAGCGGCTGCGGAACGCGCACTGTGTCGCCTGCCTCAACCACGGGCTCCAGCACTGGCTACAACCTCATCGTAACGGGAACAGGCACGAACCTGGCCGGCACGGTGGTCATGCACAGTCTGCCGCTGACGCTCACTGTCGACTGAGCCCAAGCCGGCTTCGGATGTGTAACTTTCGTCAACAGGCAGCTTTTGCACAGGGCTGCTGCATCTACACGGAGGCGACGAGGCTTTTCCCTTCTTCACACCGGGGCCAGTCACTTCAGCATTTTTTTACGAAGCGAGAACCATGCGACGCACCCTTTTGCCGGGCAAGCCCTACCCTCTGGGAGCAACACCAAGCTCCCACGGAACAAACTTCGCGATTTATTCGGAAAATGCCACCGGCGTCAACGTCTGCTTCTTCGAAGAAGACGGAACCCAGGTGGACTGCGTCACGCTGAAAGAGCGCACCGCATTTGTGTGGCATGGCTTCGTGCGTGGCATCAAACCGGGGCAGCGCTACGGCTTCCGCGTCGATGGCCCCTGGGAGCCCGAGAAGGGCATGCGCTTCAACGCTGCCAAGCTGCTGGTCGATCCCTATGCGAAGGCGATCTCTGGAGACGTCGACCACAAGGGGCCGGTCTATCCCTACGATGTGGCGTCCGGCGACGACACCAAAAAGGACGATCAGGACTCGGCGAAGTTTGTGCCCAAGAGCGTCGTGGTGGACCAGTTCTTCGACTGGGAGGGCGACTGTCCGCCCGAGACTCCGATCGCCGACTCGATCATTTACGAGATGCATGTGCGCGGCTTCTCCATCACCAACCCGGAGGTGCCCGAGAATCTGCGCGGCACCTATGCAGGGCTGGCGCACGAGGCGAGCGTCAAGTACCTCAAGCAGCTCGGCATCACCGCCATTGAGCTGATGCCCGTGCATCACTTCATCGATGAGGGCAACCTGCTGGATCGCGGTCTCCGAGACTATTGGGGCTACAACACGCTGGGCTTCTTCGCTCCCATGGCGCGTTACAGCTCCACCGGTGAGACCGGCGGCCAGGTCGTCGAGTTCAAGCAGATGGTGAAGCGCCTGCACCAGGAGGGTATCGAGGTCATCCTCGACGTGGTCTACAACCACACCTGTGAGGGCAACGAGTTCGGCCCCAGCCTTTGCTTCAAGGGCGCGGATAACACGACCTACTACCGCACCATGGCCGATAGCCCGCGCCACTACATGGACTACACGGGCACCGGCAACACGCTGAACGCCTATAGCCCGCAGGTGCTGAAGCTCATCATGGACAGCCTGCGCTACTGGGTCACGGAGATGCACGTCGATGGCTTCCGCTTCGACCTTGCGTCGACTCTCGCCCGCGAGTTCCATGATGTAAACAAGCTCGGAGCGTTTTTCGACATCATTCACCAGGACCCGATCATCGCTGACGTGAAGTTGATCGCGGAGCCGTGGGATGTAGGCGAAGGTGGCTACCAGGTGGGCAACTTCCCGGTGTTGTGGGCGGAGTGGAATGGCAAGTACCGCGACACCGTCCGCCGCTTCTGGAAGGGCGACAGCGGTCTGCTCGCGGACTTCGCCTATCGCCTTACGGGATCGAGCGACCTCTATCAATCGGATGGCCGTACGCCCTCTGCTTCCATCAACTTCATCACCGCGCATGACGGCTTCACGCTGTGCGACCTCGTCAGCTACAACGAAAAACACAACGAAGCCAACGGCGATAACAACACCGACGGCAATAGCAATAACGACAGCTGGAACATGGGCGCGGAAGGTCCGACCGACGACGTGGAGATCAATCACCTGCGCGAGCGCCAGATGAGGAACTTCCTCGCCACACTGCTGCTGAGCCAGGGTGTGCCCATGATCTCCGGCGGCGATGAGATTGCCCGCTCGCAGCGCGGCAACAATAACACCTACTGCCAGGACAACGAGCTGAGCTGGCACGATTGGAAGCTCGACGAGCCTCGCAAGCGGCTGCTGGAGTTTACCTCGAAGCTCGCCCAGTTTCGGCGCGAGCACCCCAACCTGCATCGCCGCCGGTTCTTCCAGGACCGCCAGATCCGCGGTTCCGTGGTGCGCGACGTGGCCTGGTACGGGACCGATGGCAAAGAAGTGTCGGACGAGGTCTGGAACGAGGACTGGAGCAAGTCCATCGCCGTGCTCTTCAACGGCCGCACGCTGGATGTGACGGATGAGGAGGGGAAGCCAGTGGTCGATTGCAGCTTCCTGATCCTTGTGAACGCGGCGCCGGACGGCGTGGACTACGTTCTGCCCGATCCGCCCAACAAGACGCCCTGGCGTCAGGTGCTGGATACGGAGAACCTTGAGGACCCGTTCTATGAGACCGAGGTTCACGACCATGTCATCCTCGGCGGCCGCACTATCCGCGTGTACAGCGATGGCGTGGAGGTCTCCGCCAAGGCACCGAGCAAGACACGGCCGGCGCGGACGCTGTAGCGCGGGCACGGATTTCGTCATCAAATGATGCTAGGATTGGTGCGCAGCAGGAGGATCTGATGCGCACTACCCTTTCTCTTGATGACGAACTCGTCGCGGAAGCCAGTTCCTACACGGGGCTGGAGGAGAAGTCTGCCCTCGTCCGGGAGGCGCTCAAAGCATTGATCGAGCGTGAGAGCGCCCGGCGTCTGGCGAGCCTTGGCGGTACGGAGCCGCGACTGCGCGCGGTCCCACGTCGAAGGGCTGCGGCGCGTTGATCCTGGTCGACACCTCGGTGTGGATCGATCACCTGCGGCGATCGGACGCGGGGCTCATACGAATGCTATTGAGCGGACAGGTGCTGACGCACCCGCTTGTTGTTGGCGAGATCGCCATGGTGAGTCTTCGCCAGCGAGATCTGATCCTGAAACAGATGCAGGCATTGCCGCAGAGCGTGGTCGCACGCGATGCGGAGGTGCTGGAGCTGGTCAAACTGGAGAAGCTTCACGGTCTCGGCATTGGGTTTGTCGATGCTCACTTACTTGCGGCAGTACGTCTCACTGCCGGCTCGCGCTTATGGACGCGCGACAAGCGGCTCGTAGTTGTAGCGCAACGCGTGGGGCTGGTGTTCACCGCGGCGGCAAAGCCCTAGCTGCCCGCCATCAGCTTTTCGTATGCAGCGATCTGGTCCAGCGTGACACGTTGCAGGTCAGCGCCCTGCTGCGAAGCCTTGTACCAGGTCACCAGCCATTCGAGGGCGTCCTCAAGCCGTAGGCGAGGCCGCCAGCCTAGCTCCGCGCGGGCGCGGCTGGCATCGAGCTTGAGGAAGCCAGCCTCGTGCACACCGGGATCTTCGTCGAGCACCCAGTTCGCACCGTCTCCCCAGAATGTCACCATGCGTTCGACGATCCATGCTACGGGCTGAGCGTCGTCATCAAATGGCCCGAAGTTGTAGGCCGTCGCATACCGTGCGGGATCGTCCGAGAGCAACTTCTCTGCGAGCTGGATGTAGCCTGCCAGCGGCTCCAGTACATGTTGCCAGGGGCGAATCGCATTGGGGCGGCGGATGAGCACAGGCTCACCCGCAAGGAAGCCGCGGACGAGATCGGGGATCAAGCGATCAGTCGACCAGTCGCCGCCGCCAATGACATTGCCCGCGCGTGCGGTCGCGATGGCACAATGATGCTCATCCATCTTGGAGACAGGAAAGAAGCTCTGCCGGAAGGCGGCGGAGACGATCTCCGCGCATGCCTTCGACGCGGAGTAAGGATCATAGCCGCCCAGCGGATCGGTCTCGCGATAGCCCCACAGCCACTCCTTGTTCTCGTAACACTTGTCGGTCGTCACGCTGACCACGCCTCGCACCGAAGGCGTGCGGCGTACGGCATCGAGCACGCGCGCCGTGCCGATCACATTCGTTTCGAAGGTGCCGAGGGGGTCGGTGTAGGACAACCTCACCAGCGGCTGCGCGGCCATGTGGAAGACCAGCTCGGGCGCGAAGTCGGAGAGTGCGCGCTCCAGCGCCGCGGCATCGCGGATGTCGCCGCGAACGTCGTCAACGACCGAAGCGAGATTGGCCTGCGTGAAGAGGTTCGGCGTCGTCCAGGGATCGAGCGCATAGCCACGTACGACCGCGCCTTTGGAGGCGAGCCAAAGAGAGAGCCAGCCGCCTTTGAAGCCGGTATGTCCGGTGACGAAGACGCGTTTCCCTTGCCAGAACGAAGCGTTGAGCATCGAGTCTAGGATAAGCCAAGGATAGCCATGCCCCGAATCGTTATGCCGCCAACGTCAGGCGATTAGGAAGCCGGGGGCGGCTGACGGCGCTCCGGAATCGGCGGCACCGCCTGGCTACAGTGGCCGGCGGCATCGCAGGCCTCGATGCCGAAGAAGACATTGTCCTTGGAAACAGGCACGGTGATCTCGGTCTTGTCGGTCGTCGTGTAGCGCTGCCAGTCATTGGCCGTCATGTCCCGCCACAGGACGCGGTACACCGGCGTCGCGCTGGTCGAGGCTGGCGCACTCCACTTCAGCAGCGTGTTGTTGTCGAGGTTGGTCGTGAGCACCTTGACCTCTAGCGGCATACCGGGCGACGCAGCGAGCGAGGCCAGCGTCGCCATGTTCAGCCGCGCCACGTTAGCTATGTAGTTGAAGTCGTCGAATTTCAACAGGTCGCCGTATTCCGTGCCATTCTCGGTGCGGACCTTCTGATGCTGGTGGTTGAAGTTCTCGCGCCACTCGGTGAAGCGCACGGCGGGGAAGTTCAGCGCCGAGAACGAACTGTGATCGCCGCCACGCAGGAAGCGGTCAAGGCGAAGCTCCATCACCGCGGTGAAGGCCGTTGGCGTGTGCGGGAAGTAGCTGTGGTCGGTCTCGAGCACATAGCGAGCGAGCTCCCGCGAGCCAGAGTCATTGTCGAGGCCCAGCGAAAGATCGCGCGCGATGATGTCCGCGGGGTCATGCGGGTTGATGCCCTGCGAGAAGACGCGCACCAGCGACTTGTTCTGCAGCGTCTCGCCCGGCGTGGTATCGCCACCGACGATGTCGTTGTTCAGCACGCCCTCCAGCTGCCAGCCTTCCTGCTTGGCGAGCTCGGCGAGATGCTTGCTGCCGTTGAGACCTTGCTCTTCGCCCGCGACCGTGACAAAGACCAGCGTGGCCAGGAACTTATAGTGCGAGAGCACGCGTGCGGACTCGAGCGAGACGGCCGTGCCCGAGGTATCGTCGTTGGCTCCGGGCGCCGGGCTGTGCGTGTCCATCACGTCGCCTACCCGTGTGTCGTAATGGCCGGTGACCAGGTACATGCGCTTGGCCGCGGTCGGATCCGTGCCATGCAGGATGGCATACACGTTGCGCAGACGCGTGGGTTCGACGATGCGCGCGGCGCGGCCGCCCTTGGGAGGCTGCTCGATGAAGTCGTCGACCTTCACCTCGAGGCAGTGGCCGCAGCCGTCGCTGATGGCGTTGAACTGCTGCTCTATCCACTCCGACGCGGCAATGATGCCTGTGTTCGGCGCGAGGTCCTTCGTCACGGACGAGATGGTGCTGCGGTTGTTGAACGCGATCAGCGACTCGATGGTCTTGCGGATGCGCAGCGGCGAGACCTCATGCAGCGCCTTCACCACCTGCGGATCGGCCTTGTCGGCCACGACGGGCTTGCCGTAGGCAAGCGAATCGCGCTGGGCGAACGCGAGGCCAGGGAGCAGGAGAATGCAGGCAGCAGTAAGATGCAGATTGACACCAAGATCACGACGCAGAACCTTCATTCATCCTCCTCAACCAGCACGCTCGAACCAACCGCAAAGCTCAACCGCTAATGAGTCAACGCTGATCTTCGTCGAATCAGCACTCACCATTTGTGGAACATCTTCGTTTGCGGGTTCTCCGGAAAGAGACGCGGAAGACCACACAAAGGACGCGATGAGCCTGTGAAAGTTGAGGTTACGGGGTTCCTGCGAACAGCATACGGGATTGGGCGGAATTGTTTCTGCACTCGTTTGCGAAGCATCACAACCCCCACGTGTGACGGTGTCGTCTAACGGCCTGTATGCGAATGAAAGCCGCCATTTTCGTTATTTTTGCCCTCGGGCTCACGTTACAGGCGCGAGCAGACGATCCGGCACGCTTCACCCTCGATGGGCCCAAGATCTCCGTGCGTGTCACGCGCGGGACCGTCACTCTGCCCATCGCGCAGGTGCCGAACCTCGTTGCCGGGGACAAGCTCTGGGTGAAGGCTGATCTTCCCGATACGCAGCGCAATCACCTGCTGCTGATCGTCGCCTTCCTTCGCGGCACCACCAATGAGCCGCCGGATAACTGGTTCACCGAGATCGATACGTGGGACAAGAAGTTTCGCGAGGGCTCGACCATCGTCGTGCCTCAGGGCGCAGAGCAGGCTCTCATGTTCATCGCGCCCGAGACCGGCGGCGACTTCAAGACTCTCCGTGGCGCTGTGCGCGGCCGTCCAGGGCTATTCATTCGCGCTGATGCCGACCTCAATGAAGCGTCCTTCGAGCAGCAGCGCATCGAGCACTACTTCGCCGCGATGAAGGAAGCACCCCAGAGCGACGCCAAGGCCATCCAGGACCACTCCGCGAAGCTCGCGGCAACGCTTGAGCTGAAGCCCAACGACAAGTGCTTCAAGGAGCCCGTGGAGGCACAGGTCACCTGCCTCACACAGTCCAGCGCCCCGGTGATTCTCAATGACGGTCATGGCATCGGCGTCGCAGAGGCGTTGTCGTCGGGGCCTTCCTCGGACTTCATCAATCAAGCGTCGTATACGCAACCGGTCGGCGCGGGTGTGTACTCCGCCTACGTCGGTGCAGTCGTCGATCTCGTCCATCTCGTGAGCCTGCTCAAGACCGCGCAGTTCCAGTACATCCCCGGGCTGGGCTTTCCTCAGAACGAGGTCATCAGCCTGAAGCTGAACGCCCCGCCCTCGTTCATCAATCCCAAGACGGTCATCGTCATCGGCCTTCCCGCGATCCAGAAGGCGAAGCTGCCTCCGCTGCATCCGCATGATGCGAACGAAGTCGCCTGCCTCCTCAATCCTAAGATGGTGCTGCCCGTCGAAGGCGCGCCGCTGGTTTTCTCCACGACCTTCGCGCACGACCTCGTCCTGCACCTCAACCGCACAGGCTCGCCGACGGATATGCCGCTGCGTGCCGACGCGTTCGAAGGTGGTCTCGTCATCGCGAAGGATCCGGCCCGCAAGCCGCTCGATCCGCTGAAGCAGGATGAGGCGCCGAGGGGTGGAGGCAAGGCCGGCTCACCGAACGACCTTACGATTACCGGTACCATCGAAGGCTACTGGGGCTTCGATCACTTCACCGGACCCACCATCACGCTGCAGCAAAAAACCGGGGGCGGGTGGAAGGTCGTGGGCGATACGCAAGTCATGGCTGGCAAGGATAGCCACCTGAAGCTGACCGCGGATGGCACGGGTTGCGTCGAGCATGTCGCACTGACGAGCAACAAGGCTAAGGACATCGATGTGGCGTTCACGCCGTCCAAGGGCGGCGATGGCAAAGAGACGAAGAACACGCTGGACCTCGCTGTGTCGCTGAAGGAAGCTGCTCCCGGAGGCTATGCGCTGGGCATTCGGCAGTATGGCGACGCGAACGAGGAGAAGGTTCCGTTGACTGCGTATGACGCGGCGATTCATCTCGACTCGTTGAAGATTCACGCGGGTGACAAGATGGCGTTGCTTGCGGGCAAGGGACTCGGCGATGTCGTCTCCGTCGATCTCGGCGGACAGGCGTTTACCCCCACCGGAGCCGCAGGCAACGACGGCACGCTGACGCTGGTGTCGAAGGAAGCCGCAACCCCCAAGGACGGCAGTGAGGCGAAGGTCAAGCTGAAGGATGGCCGTGAGATCACCGTGAAGGTCTCGGAAGAGCCTGCGCGTCCCACGCTGACATTGCTTTCGATGACTAGTGCACCGCTGGAGCAACAGGGAACTGTGCCGGTGAAGGTTGACTCGAAGGAAGCGATTCCATTGAACGGCACGCTTCACTTCGTGGTGCAGACCAAGGCTGTCTTCCCGCGCACGCAGATGGTGGAAGTGGCGACGGCGGACGGCTCTGCGACCACCAAGCTTTCACTCCCGCAAGGCAATCTTGTGCTGCAGGATGATCACACCGCGGTCGCAACGCTCGATCCGCTGAAGGCCTTCGGAGCCTCCGCATTCGGCCCGCTGGCGATGCGGCCGGTCTCGTCGGACGGCACGGCAGGCGACTGGACGAGACTTGGCGTGCTGGTGCGTGCTCCGCAGATTACAGGCGTGGACTGCGCGGCTGGCGCGACCAACTGCACGGTGCATGGCAAGAATCTCTTCTTCGCAGCGGCCTTCAGTGCGGACAAGGAATTCGCACATCCCACGCAAGTGCCGACGGGCTTTGCCGAGGAATCGTTGCAGGTTCCCGCGCCCAGCGATGGTACGACGCTGTATCTGCGGCTGCGTGACGATCCGAGTGCACTCGCCGCGCTGGCATTGCCCAACCCAGTGAAGCCGGCTGCGACGGCGGCCACTGCGGCGGTTGCCACGCCCATCGCGGCCCCGACCGCTGCCGCGACGCCTCCGCCAGCTGCGCCGCCACAAGTGCCGAAGCTCTAAAGCAGAGATGAAACGCCCTACCAGGTCTTCCAGGGAGCCTTGCCGCTGGCCCACAGCGACTCGAGGTGCTGACGATCTCGAAGTGTGTCCATGGCCTGCCAGAAGCCGTGATGGAAGAAGGCCTGTACCTCGCCTTCATTCACCAGCTTCTCGATCGGCTCGCGCTCGAACATCTGCGAGTCGTCGGTTACGGCTTCGATGGCCTTCGGCGAGAGCACGAAGAAGCCACCGTTGATCCAGCCGCCCTCGTCCTTGGGTTTCTCCTGGAAGCTATAGATCGCGTGGTCCTTGATGCCGAGCGCACCGAAGCGCGCGACGGGTTGCACGCTGGTCAGCGTCACGGCCTTGCCGTGCTCTTTATGGAAAGCAATCGACGCGGTGATGTCGACGTCTGCGACGCCGTCGCCATAGGTCATGCAGAAGGTGTCTTCGCCTTCGAGGTACTGCGCAACGCGGCGCAGGCGGCCGCCTGTGCCTGAGTCCGCACCGGTATCGACCAGCGTCACACGCCAAGGCTCCGCAATGCTGTTGTGCACCGTCATCTTGTTCTCGTGCATATCGAACGTGACATCCGACGTGTGGAGAAAGTAGTTCGCGAAAAACTCCTTGATGATGTAGCCCTTGTATCCGCAGCAGATGATGAAGTCGTTGATGCCGTGCTGCGAGTAGATCTTGAGGATGTGCCAGAGAATCGGCCGTCCGCCGATCTCCACCATAGGCTTGGGGCGCAGCGAGGTCTCTTCCGCGATGCGCGTACCGAGTCCACCTGCGAGGATCACTGCCTTCATCGAAACGTCCTTTTTCCGCGTGCTGTTGGTGCGCCGCTTACGCAATGTGCTTCGCCCTTGGATGCACGAAAGTGCCGTCGCGTCACGGCCCGCTGCGCACCATGATACCTGTTGGGGCCAAAGGGTTTTGCTATCCTTAAGCCAATGAGCGAGCGCGCCGAACAGCTCCGTCAACAGATCCTCCAACTCACGGCTGAGTATCACAGTGAAGCCTTCGCCCCGCGCACGTTTGTTGCGGGCAGCTCCGCCGTCCCGGTCTCCGGTAAGGTGATCGACGCCGCTGACATGAGTGCGGTGGTTGAGTCAGCGCTGGACGGCTGGTTTACGACCGGTCGCTGGGCGAAGGAGTTCGAGCGCAAGCTCGCCAACTTCATCGGCGTGCGTTCAGCGTCACTGGTGAACTCAGGCTCGAGCGCGAACCTCGTCGCGCTGAGTGCGCTCACCTCGCCGAAGCTGGGCGCGCGCGCTCTCAAGCCCGGCGATGAAGTCATCACCGTCGCCGCAGGCTTTCCGACCACGGTCAACCCGATCTTCCAGAACCGCCTCGTGCCGGTCTTCATCGATGTCTCGCTGCCGACCTACGAGATCGATGTGACGATGCTCGAGGCCGCACGGAGCGAGAAGACGCGCGCGGTGATGATTGCGCACACGCTCGGCAACGTCTTCGATCTTGACGCCGTCAGCGCGTTCTGCCGCAAGTACAACCTGTGGCTCGTTGAAGACTGCTGCGATGCGCTCGGCTCGACGTGGAAGGGGCGCAAGGTCGGTACCTTTGGCGATATCGCGACGATCAGCTTCTATCCCGCGCACCACATTACGATGGGCGAGGGCGGCGCTGTACTTACCGACAAGCCGCTGCTCCAGACCCTCATCGACAGCTTCCGCGACTGGGGTCGCGACTGCTGGTGCGAGCCCGGTGTAGACAACACCTGCGGCAAGCGCTTCGACTGGCAGCTGGGCACATTGCCTTGCGGATACGACCACAAGTACACCTACTCGCATGTGGGCTACAACCTGAAGGCGACGGACATGCAGGCCGCGCTGGGCGTGCGCCAGATGGACAAGCTCGAGAGTTTTATCGAGAAGCGCAAGGCTAACTTTGCGTACTTACGCAGTGCGCTCGCTCCGCTCGAAGAGTTCCTGATCCTGCCGGAAGCCACTCCCAACTCCGATCCGAGCTGGTTCGGCTTTCCTATCGGCGTCAAACCGGGGGCGCCATTCAAGCGCGACCAGCTGACGAAGGCGCTGGAGGCAGCGAAGGTTGGCACCCGCAACATCTTCGCGGGCAATCTCGTGCGCCAGCCTGCGTATGTGGGCTGGGAGTATCGCGTCGTTGGCGAGCTGACGAACACCGACTTTGTGATGAACAATGTCTTCTGGATCGGTGTGTATCCCGGGCTTACGAACGAGATGCTGGACTATATCGTGAAGACCGCGACGGAGTTCGTCGTCAACGCGAAGGCCGGCCTCGTCATCGCGTAGTCCTAGACTTCCAGCGACCGCTTGCCATGCAGCAACTGCTCCACGCTGAGGCCGCGGATTGATGCATCGACGAGCTCGACCATGTGGAACGTTGGCAGCTCGGCCGCGCCGCGACGACGCAACGAGCTCATGATCTGCAGCAGGCAGCCGGGGTTTGCGCTCACGACAGCCTGCACATTGACGCTCAACATCTGCTCCGCCTTCATGTCGCCCAGCTGCTCCGCGGTCTCGGGATGGAGCAGGTTGTAGACGCCTGCTGAGCCACAGCAGAGGTTAGGCTCGGGCAGCTCCACGACCTCAAGGCCTGCGATGCGCGACAGCACCTTGCGCGGCTCGGCGAAGATCTGCTGTGCGTGCCGCAGGTGGCAGGCGTCGTGATACACAACGCGCAGCGGCAGCGGATGGCGCGGGTTCACGGGCTCATGCGCTGCAAGGATCTCGCTGATGTCCTTGCACCGTGCCGAAAACGCTGCGGCACGCGCAGCCCATTGCGGATCGTCGCGCAGCAGGTGGCCGTACTCCTTCATGGTGCTGCCGCAGCCTGCGGAGTTGATGACGATCGTGTCAACGCCGGCGAGCTCGAAAACCTCGATCATCTTCCTGGCATACACAGCTGCCTGATCTTCGAGTCCCGAGTGCATGGGCAGTGCGCCGCAGCATTGCTGCTGTTGCGGGATGACCACCTCAAACCCTTCTGCAGCGAGTACCCGCGCCGTTGCGGCGTTCACATGCGCGAAGTAGGCGTCCTGCACGCAGCCGGAGAGCATCCCCACGCGGCCCCGCTTCGCTGTCCTTGCCGCGATATCCGCCGGCAGCGAGTGGAACGGATTCAGCGGCACCGGCGGCAGCAGGTTCTCCATCGCAGAGAGGCGCTTGGGCAGAAGCTTCAGCAAGCCGGTCGCGCGCACCAGCTTCTGCAGCCCGCTGCGCTGATAGATGGCCAGTGGAACGCCAAGCACTCTGAGACGGTTCTTGTGCGGGAAGGTCGCGAAGAGCATCTGCCGATAGAGCCGGTCGGCGAACGTGCGCGGCGCGTGGCGCTCGACCTGGCCGCGCGTGTCTTCGATCAGCTTGTTGTACTCGACGCCCGACGGACATGCGGTCATGCACGCCATGCAGCCCAGACAGTTGTCCATGTGCGTCTGAAAGTTTGCGTCAATCGCAGCTTCGCCGAGCGAGCCTTTGCGCATCATCCAGATGCGTCCGCGCGGAGAGTCCATCTCCTCGTTCCACAGAGCGTACGTGGGACATGCGGGCAGGCAGAAGCCGCAGTGCACGCACTTGTCCATCAAACCGATCTCAGGCGCGTGGTGCGAGTCGAACGCGCTATGAGCTGCACCGCCGAGCTGCACGAGCTCCTGCAGGACGCTCTGCGGCGCGAGACCAACGGCATCACGGGGAGCCAGCGGATTGGGATTCGTGCCCAAGCTAGATACCTCCTACGAAGATGCCGGGGTTGAGCAGTCGCTCGGGATCAAACTCCTGTTTGATAGCGCGCATGACGCTGATCGCTGCGGGAGGTGGACCCCAGGGATCGACCTCGAACGGCAACGCTCCACCTTCAAGCACCGTCACGGTGCCCCCTGTCGACATCAGCCGCTCGCGAAGGTCCGCAACGAGCTCAGTCAGAAGCTTCGGCCCGTATTCATTGGCAATGACGATCTGTGCGGTCACGATGCCGACCGGGTCCGCCACGCAGAAGCATGTGTGATCGGGCAGCGCGTTGAGCTGCGCAAAGCCTGCAACCAGCGCCGCAAGCTTTGTAGGGAGCGCCGTCACCTTCAACGTGGTCGCCCCCCTGTGCTCGAAGAGCCGGTCGCGCGCTGCGAAGACGTCCGGAGCCGCCGTTGCCATGGACAGCGGCCCGGCCAGATCATGCAGCTTCGTCTCCTGTGCCACCAGCACCTCCGGCAGCGAAGCCAGCTCAACATCCAGTGCAAACGCCAAGGAGCCGTTTCGCAGCTGCATCCGCTCCGCCGAGAGTCCATGCTTCAGCACGGCACTCATCAGATCCGCGAGCGGCGCAATCTCCGGTGATTCAATCGTGAACGCCTTTGTATGCGGCTGCAGCCCATGCAGACGGAACGTCGCTTCCGTGATGATGCCGAGCGTGCCAAAGCTTCCGGTCAGCAGCTTGGGCAGATCATAGCCCGCGACGTTCTTCACAACCTTGCCGCCGGTGCGTGCGATGGTCCCATCCGCGAGCACGATGGTCATGCCCAGCACCAGGTCGCGCAGCGAGCCATAGCGCATGCGGAGCAGGCCGCTGTCGTTGGTCGCAAGCACACCGCCTACGGTCGCGAAGCCTGGATGCAGCGGATCAAGCGCTACACGTTGCCCATGTTGCGCGAGCACCTCCTGCATCTGCTGCCAGGTTGTGCCTGCCGCGATCGTTGCGGTGAGATCGCCCCAGCTGTGGTCGCGCACTCCCTCAATGCGCTTGGTGTGCAGCAGCACGTGCGCGTCCACATGCCTGCCCCAGGGCTTGGTTGCAGAGCCTACGGGACGCACGATGAGCTTGTTCGCCGAGCATACCTTCATCACTGCTGATACCTGCTCCGTATCGGCAGGGAAGACCGCGAGGTTCGTGCCCAACTCACGCACGTTGCCTTCGCCAAGCAGCGCGATGAACTCCTGAAGCACCGGTCCTTCCACCAGCGAACGAACGTCGGGCATCAAAACACCTCCGCGATGCCCGCAGCTTCGACGGGATGAGGGATGTACGCTCCGTGGCGGCGCTCTCCGCACAGCCGCGGCGTGGGGAAGAGCTTCTCGGGATTGGCGATGTTCTGCGGATCGAAGGCGCGGCGCACGCGCTGCATGGTGGCAAGGTCGGGCTCGTGAAACTGGTAGCTCATCACACACTGCTTCTCGCGGCCCACGCCGTGCTCGCCGGTGATGGAACCACCGGCATCGACGCAGAGCCGCAGGATGTCGTAACTGAGGATCAACGCCCGGTCCTCTTCGCCTTCGATGGTGCGGTCATAGAGAACCATCGGATGCAGGTTGCCATCACCCGCGTGAAACACGTTGGCGATGCGCAGGCCAGTCTCTGCGCTCATCTCGGCCATGCGCGCGAGCACGCGCGGAAGGGCGGTGCGAGGGATCACGCCGTCCTGCACGATGTAGTTCGGCGAGACGCGGCCCATCGCGGCGAAGGCAGCCTTGCGGCCTTTCCACACCAGCGCGCGCTCGGCATCGGTCTGCGCGAGACGCTGTTCCCACGCGCCGTTCTTCGTGCAGAGCTCGCGCACCTGGATCATCTGCGCATTCACTTCAGCAGTGGGCCCATCGAGCTCCACCAGCAACAACGCCTCGCAATCGGGATAGCCCGCATGGACAGCGGCCTCTGCCGCGAAGATCGATGTCCGGTCCATCAACTCCATCGCGCTGGGCAGCATGCCGCTGGCGATGATGTCGCTGACGGTCTGCGCCGCGCCGTTGACGCTGTCGAAGGCTGCAAGCAGCGTCTGCACCGCTTCAGGCTTGCGCACCACGCGCAGCACCGCACGGGTCGCGACGCCCAGCGTTCCTTCCGACCCGATGAATACGCCCGCGAGGTCATACCCCGGCGCGTCGACGACGCCGTGTTGGGAGCCGAACCACATCGCCTCACCCGAGGGAAGCACCACCTCGCAGCCCAGCACATGCGTCACGGTGAATCCATACTTCAGGCAATGCGCTCCGCCAGCGTTCTCGGCAAGATTACCTCCGATGGTGCAGACGGTCTGTGAGGAAGGGTCTGGCGCATAGAAAAAGCCCGCAGCCTTCACGGCATTGGTGACGCCTGTATTGGTGACGCCCACCTCAACGTGCACCCGCGCATTGTCGAGATCGAGCGCAAGAATCCTGTTCATGCGCGAGAGGCCGATGACAACGCAGTTCTCCGTGGGCAGCGCACCGCCGCTGAGCCCTGTGCCCGCGCCGCGCGCCACAAAGGGCACGGCATGCTGCGCACAGATGCGAACGATGGCCGCAACCTCCACCGTGGTACGCGGCAGTACCACCGCGCCGGGCAGGGTGCGGAAGTTGGTGAGACCGTCGCACTCATAGGTCTGCAGCTGGTTCTGCTCTGCGATGAGACCATGCGGACCTACAGCCGCGCGCAATTCAGCGAGTGCCGCCGGTGTCAGGTTGTTCGGTGCCGGGTTCGGTTCGCTCATGGAAGACGAGTCCAGAGAATCTAGAGAATCCAAGGGGAGCTCAGTGTATCCAACCGCCGCTTATTCGCCGAGCAGGAAGCGTTGCGTGTGGTAAGCGCGCCCTGTTGCTCCATCGCACGAGATCAGCGTAGCGCACATCTTCGGGTTGCCCTTGGCGGCTTCGAACTTGCCGGGCATACCCGTGAGGAAGCGCTTGAGCACAAGCTCCACCTCGACGCCGATCACCGAGTCGAAGGGCCCGCTCATGCCTACGTCAGTCTGGTACGCGGTGCCCTGGGGCAGAATGCGATCGTCTGCGGTGGGCACGTGGGTGTGCGTGCCCAGCACGGCGGTCACGCGGCCATCGAGGTACCAGCCCAGCGCGGCCTTCTCGCTCGTCGCCTCGGCGTGGAAGTCCAGCAGAATGACCTTCGCGCCGGAGTTCTTCTCGATCTGCATCAGCAGCTCATCCGCCTTGCGGAACGGATCGTCGCAGCTGTTCATGAAGACGCGCCCCTGCATGTTCATCACGGCGTACTTCTCGCCCGTCGGCAGCTCGCCTTCGTAGAGCCCAAATCCCGGCGTGGAGGAGGAGTAGTTCGCGGGCCGCAGCAGGCGGCGGCCACGGCCGTGCGAGTCCGCGGGGACGGTCATGTAGTCGAAGATCTCGCGCTTATCCCAGATGTGATTGCCGGTGGTGATCACCTGCGCGCCCAGGTCGAAGAGCTCCTCCGCGATGGAAGGCGTGATGCCGAAGCCACCGGCGGCGTTCTCGCCATTGATGACGAGGAGGTCGACCTGGTTGGATTCGACGACATGGGGAAGGTGCTCGCGAACGATGTGCCGGCCGGCGGAGCCAAAGACGTCGCCGACGAAGAGAATATTCACCCTCCGAGTTTAACGCGCCTGGGTGTGGGTTGGAGGTCGTTGCCGGCTGCTGGGAACGATTCTCCCGGAATCCGCGGAGCGAATCCGCAGGATCGCAAGCTATGCTCTTTGCATGCTCGACCGCCCTATCGATTTAGCCTGGAACTTTCCTCTGCTGCCCGGGCAGGGTGCGGAGTGGCAGGCCTACCTGGAGCGCGCCGTCCGCTCGCTGCACGTCGACGATCCCGTCGAGATGCGCCCCAGCTTCCGCGGCGCCGATGCCCGCCTGCGCGAGCGTGCCGCGCGCTGGCTTGGCGCCGATGCCTCGCGCACGTGGCTTACCTGCGGAGGCCATCACGGGTCGCTGATGTCGCTGCTGGCCGCGGACCTGGGCGGCAAGGAGATCGCGGTCGAGCGCGTGACGTACACCGGCATCATCGATCAGGCGCGCATGCTGCACGCGACGCTGGACGGCTGCGCCTATGACGCGGAGGGCGTGCGGCCGGAGTCGCTCGACGAACGCTGCCGCAACGCCGATGTGCGAGCCGTCTTTCTGATGCCTACCGTGCATAATCCGCTGGGCTGTGTGATGTCGCTGGCGCGCCGGGAGGCCATCGTGGAGATCACCCGCCGCCACGACATCCTCATCATTGAGGACGATGCCTATGGCTACATGGCGCCCAACGCTCCGCCGAGCTTGTGCGAGCTCGCGCCGGAGCGGACCTTTTACGTGCGCGGCCTGAGCAAGAGCATCGCTCCGCAGACCCGCACCGGCTTCCTGGTTGTGCCGGAGCGCTTCGCGGGCAACATCGAGGGGGTGCTCAAGAACACCACCACGGGTACGTCGCTCGCACACAACCTGGCTGCGATGGCGATGATCGAGGATGGCGCCTGGCAGCGCAGCGTGGACGCCAAGCTCGCCGAAGGCAAGGAGCGTAACGCTGCGGCGCGCGAGCTGTTGGGTGAGGCTGCGCAACCCGGAGCGGAGCACGCCTGGCACCTCTGGGTCTGTCTGCATGAGGGGCTCAACGGAGTGGAGGCCGCGCGGCTTTGTCTGGAGCGCGGTGTGATGGTCAGTCCTGCAGAGGGCTTTACGCCTCCCGGGGTTAAGTCTTCCTGCGCGATACGGTTGGGCCTGGGCGGCGAGGTCGAGCGCGAAACCGCGCTCGAAGGCGTGCGGCGGGTGGTTGAGGCGATTCGGACAGCCTAAGGAGACGACACTGCAGCTCGCCTACCTGATCCTCGGACACGCGCATCCGCGCCAGATCGTTCGTAGCATAGAGCGGCTGCGGACCTCGGCGAGCGTGTTCGTCGTGCATATCGACGCGCGCGCCGACGCCAGTGTCTTCGATGAGCTGGCGGCTTATGCGGCGACGGTCGAGGATGTGCTGCTTGCGCCGCGCAGGCGCTGCTACTGGGGAACGTACGGCATCATGGAGGCCGCGTTCGTCTGCATCTCCACGGTGCTGGCGAGTGGCAAGCCGTTCGACTATGCGGTGTTGCTCTCCGGGCAGGACTATCCCATCAAGCCGGCTGCGGAGATTGCGGCGTTCTTCGCCCAGCATGCGGGAGCGGAGTTCGTGGAGGCGTTTCCGCTGGACAAGCCCAATCGCTGGACGGCGCAGGGTGGGCCGTTTCAGGCTATGGCTCGGGTGCTGCACTGGACCTTGAACTTCCGCAGCCGCACGCTGCACATCCCGCTGCGACGACGGTTCTACAAGGGCTGGGAACCGCATGGCGGGTCGCAATGGTGGGTGTTGTCGCACGATGCGCTCGTGTGGATCGACCGCTATCGGAGCTCGCATCCCGCGCTGGAGAGGTACTTCCGGTTCGTGTTCATTCCGGATGAGGCGATGATCCAGACGATGCTGGCGAACTCACCGTTTCGCGAGAAGATCGACGGCACAGCGATCCACTACATCGATTGGGAGCGGCCGAATCCGAAGCCTCCGCGGACGCTGGATGAGGAAGATTTTGAGCGGCTGCGGGAGTCGGTGTGTTTGTTCGCGCGGAAGATGCATCCGGAGATGAGCGCGGCGCTCCTCGACCGCGTAGACCGCGAGCTGCTGGGCTGATCGCGATGCCGGGTGGCCCATCGCTATCGCCCATTTCGTCCGGTACCCATCGTGGACTCTACCCCTGTGCCATCAAGACTTTACAGACAAACACTGGGCTTTCGGTCCATTTTTCTGAAGTCCGGACCTAAAGTCTCTCGATCGAAGACTTTGCGCAAAAGGGGGGGTACCTACTCCGCTGACTCGCCGTGGGCTTCTTCGGTTTCTTCTTCCTTCTCGAGGTTGGTCTTGGCCTGGGAGCGCATGAGGGGGAAGAGGATGACGTCGCGGATGGAGCGGGAACCGGTGAGGATCATGGTCAGCCGGTCGATGCCGATGCCTTCGCCGGCGGTCGGGGGCAGGCCGTAGGCGAGGGCGCGGACGTAGTCGGAGTCCATCTCGCCCATGGCTTCGTCGTCACCGGCGGCTTTTTGGGCGAGCTGGTCGTTGAAGCGGCCTTCCTGGTCGACCGGATCATTGAGCTCGGAGAAGGCGTTGCCGACCTCGAAGCCACCGATGTAGAACTCGAAGCGCTCGGTCCATTCGGGCTCGTCGGGCTTGACCTTGGAGAGCGGGGAGACGGCGAGAGGGAAGTCGTAGATGATCGTGGGCTGGATGAGATGCTCTTCAGCGAGGGCTTCGAATAACCCAGCTATCGACTTACCGTAAGTGAGTTTCGAGCAGTTGGTCAGGGCATCTACCAAACTGGTCCGCAATTTATATAGACGATGGAGGATCGAGGGTTCGTCGGAATACGTCCGGGTATCGGCGACCGCGCTCAGTTCCTTGATTACGGCGGGAAACGCCCACTCGTCGCCCCGCTTTACCGGGGGCATCTCCGCAATGTTGCTATAGCTCTGCTGATCCTTTTTGAGCGGCTTTATGACGTCATCCAGATGGGCCAGCGATCTTCCGAGAAGATATTCAACAGCCTCATAATCTCTGAAGTCTTCGTGGTCTGGAACGGCTCCTAGCGCGAGATCCCAGAACTTGATGATGGCGTCGCGCATCGAGAGCTTCTGCCAGTTGGCAAGGTCGATCTCGACCCACTCGCCGGCGCGGGGGCCTTGGGGTAGGGGGAACTTGGCGACGGTGGTGCCGTTGACTTCCTTGGCGACGAACGTGATGAGTGACTTGGTGAGGTCCATCAGGTCGTGGTAGTTCGCGTAGGCCTGGTAGAACTCGAGCATGGTGAACTCGGGGTTGTGGCGGGGGCTGACGCCTTCGTTGCGGAAGTTGCGATTGATCTCGTAGACGCGGTCGAGGCCGCCGACGACGAGGCGCTTGAGGTAGAGCTCGGGCGCGATGCGCAGGTAGAGCGGCATGTCCAGCGCGTTGTGGTGCGTGGTGAAGGGGCGCGCGGTTGCTCCGCCAGCGACGGGCTGGAGCATGGGGGTTTCGACTTCGAGGTAGCCGCGGGTGTCGAAGAAGGTGCGGATGGCGCGGAGGATGGCGGCGCGTTTGACGAAGGTCTGGCGGACGTTGAGGAGCGGTTCTACGTTGTCCGTTGTGTGTTGTACGTTTTCTGTGGCGGGCTGGGAAGCAGGTCTCTCCGCTGCGTCTCCGCTTTGCTCCGACTTCGGTCGAGATGACACACCTGTAGAGGCGCCGGAGTTCATGATGAGGTCGACGTAGCGGCGGCGGTAGCGGGTCTCGATGTCTTCCAGGCCGGAGTACTTGTCCGGCAGGGCGAGCATGGACTTGGTGAGCAGGACGAGCGCGGGCTGGTTGAGCTGGAGGTCGATGGGGCGGGCGTGGAGGGTGAGCTCGCCGGTGCGGGTGCGCATGAGGGTGCCGCGCACGCCGACGATGTCGCCAAGGTCGAGGAGCTTGTAGAGATCGAAGAGGGGTTCGCCGACGTCGTCCTTGCGGACATAGATCTGGAGGCGGGTGCCGTTCTGCTGCAGCACCGCGAAGCCGGCCTTGCCTTGCTGGCGATGCGCCATGACGCGGCCGGTGATGGCCGCGGCGATGTTCTCGGCGGCGAGCTCTTCGGCGGTCTTGTCGGTTCCATCCGCGTGCTTGCCGAGGGGCAGCAGCTCGGGGATGCCGTCGATGCTCTTGGTGAGGGTGTGGGTGAATGGGAAGCTGTTGGGGTACTTCGCTTCGAGCTCGGTGGCAGCCGGGTTTGCGGTGCGCACGATGTCGGCGATGCGAGTCAGCTTTTCCTGACGCTCGGCAAAGAGCTTCTCTTCAAACTTGGAGTCGAACTGGGGCAAAACGGGGTCTCGCTTGGCGGATTTCTGGAGGGTCTTCGATCTTTGAGTATAGCGGCGGGTTGGGTCCCTCAGCGGCTAAAGCCGGGTGTGTGGGGCTGGCGCTGATGTCATGGCTGAAGCCATGACCTGCCGTTCGTGCAGGGGCCGGACGCGGAACAGCAGATTCCCTGCGGGAATGACAACAAGAGAGGCAAGAGGCGGAGGTGCGGACGCGGAGCCCCTTGGGGAATGACAACCGAAGGGGACGTGTGCGGCGCGTGGAGTTGGGAGCTTCCGCCAGCATTCCTGCGAACCCACATCTCAGAAGCGAGATGTGGGGCACCCGGATTCGTGCGAGTTCAAGAGTCGAAGGAGAGACGGCCGGCCGCTACGGGCGGGAGCCGAGGAGGAGGATGTCGACGAGGCGTTCGGCGGTCTCGCGCCAGTCGGGGGTGTTGGCGAGGTAGGAGACTCCGACAAGGGCCTTGATGAGATCCGCGCCCTTCACGTTCCTGCGCATGATGCCGTGAGCGATGGCCTGGGTCGTGAGCAGGTCGATGGCGCCGTAGATGAGCTGGCCGGATTGCGCGAAGACGCGGGCGGGGCCGCCGGCGAGGTTGTTGAGCGCGGGCGCGATGATCTTCTTGGTCTCGATGTAGTCGATGAAGAGGAGCATCCAGCGGCGGAGGGCTTCCTCGGGCGGGAGCGTGGTGGAGAAGATGGTCGCTGCCTCGGCCAGGCCTTCAAGGCCAGCCCTGTAGACGGCTTCGAGGAGCTCGTCGCGGTTGGCGAAGTGGCGGTAGAGGGTTCCGGGGCCGATTCCGGCCTGCTTCGCGATGTCGTCGAGGGAGACGCTGGCGATATCGCCGCCGGAGCGGGTGAAGGCTTCGCGGGCCACGGCGAGGATGCGGTCGCGATTGCGCTGGGCGTCGACGCGAAGCTTGCGGGGGGCGGCGGGAGGTTCGGAGGGGGTGGGTTTGGGGTTGGGCATGGTGAAAAGGGCGTGACTCCGCTTGCAAGCGGAGGGAGTCTCCGCTTATAGTATCCCTTAGCGGAGGATGTCTCCGTTTTACGGGGTGCAGCTCCCGGAGTCAAGCGGCCGCAAGCGAGCAGGCCCGCCGGGAACGACCTTCGCAAGGAGGAAAGTCAGATGGCAATCGCGATGGAAAACGCAATCGGGAAGAAGTTTGGCAACAAGTCGACCACGGAGGAGGTGCTGGAGGGGGTTCGGCTGGACGGCAAGCGCGTGCTGGTGACCGGTGTTTCGGCCGGGCTGGGCGTCGAGACCGCGCGGGCGCTGGTGGCGCACGGAGCGCACGTGGTGGGAGCGGCGCGCGATTTGAAGAAGGCTGAAGCGGCGACCGCGGGTGTCCGGGAAGCGGCTGCGGCCGGCGGAGGTTCGCTGGAGCTGGTCGAGCTGGATCTGGCCAGCCTGAAGAGCGTGCGGGCGTGTGCGGATGCGCTGCTGCATGATGGGCAGTTCTTCGACGTGGTGATTGCGAACGCGGGTGTGATGGCGACGCCGTTCGGCAAGACCGTGGATGGGGTCGAGACACAGTTCGGGACGAACCACCTGGGGCATTTCCTGCTGATCAACAAGATCGCGCCGCTGCTGCGGCCGGGATCGCGCGTGGTGAGCCTGTCGTCGGCGGGGCATCGGTTTGGCCAGCCGGACCTGGACGATATCAACTTCGAGAAGACGGCCTACGACCCGTGGCTGGGGTATGGGCGGTCGAAGACGGCGAACATCCAGTTTGCGGTGGAGTTCGACCGGCGGCACAAGGCGCGCGGCGTGCGTGCGACGGCGGTGCATCCGGGAGGGATTCAGACTGAGCTGGATCGTCACCTAGCCCCGGGGTGGGTCGAGCAACGGATTGCACAGATCAACCAGCAGCGTGCCGAGGCAGGTCTTGGACCCTACGAGATGAAGACGATCCCGCAGGGCGCGGCGACGTCCGTGTGGGCGGGTGCGGTGGCGGATGCGAACGAGGTTGGCGGACGCTACTGCGAGGACTGCCATGTGAGCCCGGTGGTTCCGAGCACGACGCAGATCATGGGGCTGGGCGAGGGCGTGTATGACTATGCGCTCGATCCGGCGAAGGCTGCAGCGCTGTGGGCGAAGAGCGAGGAGCTGGTGGGCGAAAGGTTCTAACGGCTCTTCGAGAAGAACGCAGGGGGGCGCGGCGAATGCCGTGCCCTTTTGCGTTGGTGCGGCAACGTGGGAAGAACGTCTGCTGTCGAGGTGCGAGGTGACAGGTCTGGGAGGTGCGAGGGTACTTCCAGATCTGGTGGTGGTAGTTTGGTTCACGTGGCGGACGACGGCGACAACAACAAGCAGGGCGGCGTGCTGAAGGACCTGGTGAAGGCCGAAGCGATGCTGCAGCTGGCGATCGCGCTGCCGCTGGGGTGCCTGGTCGGGTGGGGCCTGGGCGATCTGCTGGACAAGCACTTCCACACCACGTGGATGCAGGTGGTGGGGATTTTGCTGGGCGCGGCGGCGGGGTTTGTGCAGATCATCACGACGGCCCGGAGATTTTTGAAGCAGGAAGAGAAATGATTCCGTTGGCGCAGTTTACGGACGCGGATGCGACGCGCACGATTGTGAAGGCGTTGCGGCTGCTGGCGGTGATGGTGGCGATTGCGGCTCCGCTGCTGGCTTGGAAGCTGGGCTGGCAGACGGCGGTGCTGTTCCTGGTGGGGGCGGCGATCTCGGCGGCGAGCTTGTGGAAGTGGCTGCGGCTGATGGTCGCGACGCTGGCGCGGATGGAAGTTCCGGCGGATGGCGTTGCACCAGCTCCGGTACGTCCGATGGCTCCGGTGCTGATGGGTTTCTTCCTCACGCTGGGGCTGAGCGTGGTTGCTCTGTATGTTAGCCTTAGGTATCTGGATGGAAGTGTGTACGCGCTCGCCGCAGGATTGGCGCTGGGTGTGTTTGCGCTAGTCATCGAGGCTCTCCGGCTGGTCAAGGCGTGGACGGTGTGAGGTTGGCTTCGGCTGCCCGCCCGGCGTTCGCGTGCGGCGGCGGAAGGGCTTCGAGTCCTGCCAGAGCGGACTGATATGTCGAACCCATTGTTTTTGACCAAGGCACTGAATCAAGTCTTCGCCGGCCCGGTGGATGCGTTGCTCCGCGCGGTGCATGTGACCCCGGCGAACCCCCATGCGCCCATCAACAACACCTTCGCGATGGAGCTGCTGATCTTCGCCGCGCTGCTGGTGTACTTCCTTGTCGTGCGGCTGACGCTGAACGTGGAGAAGCCGGGCGCTGCGCAGCACCTGGCGGAGCTGACCACAGAGTTTGTGGACGATCAGTCGTCGCAGATCATCGGCCACGGGCATGAGCGCTTTGCGGGCTTCCTGACGGCGCTGGTGCTGTTCATCCTGTTCTCGAACCTGCTGGGCCTCGTCCCGGGCTTCGAATCGCCGACCGCTGATGTGGTGGTGCCGCTGGGTCTCGCGATCTCGGTGTTCCTCTACTACCACTACCATGGCATCCGCGTGAACGGCTTCGGCTACATCAAGCAGTTCCTGGGGCCGGTGTGGTGGATCAGCTGGCTGATGCTGCCGATCGAGATCATCTCGCACTTTGCGCGCGTGCTCTCGCTGACGGTGCGACTTTACGCGAATATGTTCGCGGGCGACCTGTTGACGCTCGCGTTCTTCTCGCTGATCCCGGTGGGCATTCCGCTGGTGTTCCTGGGCCTCCACCTTGGCGTGGCGGTGATCCAGGCGTATGTGTTCTTCCTGCTGGCGTGCATTTACCTGTCGATGGCGGTATCGCACGACCACTAAGGTTCAGTGAATAGTGAAGTAGTGAATAGTGAAGAAAAACGAGGGGCTTTAGCCTTATTCACTATTCACTTCCTCACTATTCCCTAGCAGTTCAAGATCTCGCGGAGGGTGCTCCCTTCCGCGGTGTGTACCCCGCCTTCGAGCGTGAGGGGGCCAGCACGGTGAGCCTCAACCACCCACTGGAAGGCGAAGACTACGGGAGCATGGAGTCACAATGCGTAAGTTGCAATATCTGTTCATGTCGCTGGCCGCTCTGTTGATCGCGGTTCCGGCGTTCGGTCAGGGTGGCGATGCCGCTGCCCAGTGGGTTCCTCTGGCTGCCGGTCTGGGTATGGCCCTCGCGGCTGGTCTCTGCGGTCTGGGTCAGGGTAAGGCGACGGCTTCGGCTACCGAGGCTCTCGCGCGGAATCCGGGCGCGCGTCCTGGCATCTTCATCTTCCTCATTCTCGGCCTGGCCTTCATCGAGTCGCTGGCGCTGTTTACCTTCGTCATCATCTTCCTGAAGGTGCACGCATAAACCTGGCGACGTCTTTCGAGACGATTGGCGAGAGAGCCTCCGCATTCGCGGGGGCTCTTTTGTGCCGTCGTCCAGCACGGAGCTACTGTCTGTTCGAGGAATCCACAGAGAAGCCCCCTCGGATCGCAAGACGTATCGACGTTTTGACAGACTGGCGTAGGATGTTTATCGGTGCGCCTCCGGGGCGCGGTTTGAGGGAATGCTTCTCGCATGAGTCTTTTTGACGTTTTGTTTGGCAAGCCGCTGGCTAGCAGTGAGCAGCATGCGGAGCACATCGGCGTGGCCGCCGGTGTTCCCATCTTCGGCCTTGATGGCCTGACGAGCGCGGCTTACGGCCCGGAATCGGCCATGGCGCTGCTGGTGCCGCTGGGGTACTTCGGCGTTCAGCACTTCCTGATGCCGATCTTCTCGTTCATCCTGGCGCTGCTGGTCATCCTGTACTTCAGCTATCGCCAGACCATCGTGGCGTATCCGAATGGTGGCGGCTCGTTTACGGTTGCGAGCGAGAACCTGGGCGACCAGGCTGGTCTGCTGGCGGCCGCGGCGCTGATGATCGACTACATCCTGACGGCTGCGGTGGGTATCTCCGCCGGCGTCACGGCGCTGGTCTCGGCGGGGCAGGGAACGCGCTTCGGCGAAGACCTGCACAACCATCAGCTGATCCTGTGCCTGGTGATCCTGGTGGTCATTGCGGGCGTGAACATGCGCGGCGTCCGCGAGTCGGGCTTCGCGTTCATGCTGCCGACGATCCTGTTTGTGGGCACGCTGCTGTACACGGTAGGCGTGGGTTTCTGGGATATCTGGAAGTCGCATGGGCACCCGATTCCACTGTCGGCTCCTCCGCCGGCGGACATGAGCAAGATCGAGCACCTCTCCGGATGGCTGCTGGTCTTCTGCATCATGAAGGCGTTCTCGAATGGTTGCGCGGCGATGACCGGCGTGGAAGCTGTGTCGAACGGCGTGACGGCGTTCAAGGAGCCGCGCAGCGTGCTCGCGAACCGCACGCTGACGATCATCATCTCCATCCTGATCGTGCTGCTGTTCGGCCTGGCGTATGTTGCTAAGGCGTATGGCGTGACGGCGATGGATTCCAACGCCAGCAACTACCAGAGCGTGCTGTCGATTGAGGTTGCGGCGGTGTTCGGCCGTGGCTGGTTCTACCTGCTGACCATGGGTAGCGTGCTGGCGGCGTTGAGCTTCAGCGCGAACACGGCGTTTGCGGACTTTCCGCGCATGGCGCGCGCGATCGCGGCGAAGGACTACCTGCCGCACGTGTTCCTGCTCAAGGGTCGACGGTTGCTGTTCTCGCATGGCATCTATGCGCTGACGGGCTTCACGGCGCTGATCCTGATCCTGTTCGACGGCGTGACCGACCGCCTGATTCCGCTGTATGCGATGGGCGCGTTCCTGGCGTTTACGCTGTCGCAGGCGGGCATGGTGCGGCACTGGCACAAGACGATGGATGCGCCGCACCGGCACCTGAAGATGGCGATCAATGGCCTGGGGTCGGTCGCGACGGGTATCACGCTGATCGTGATCCTGGTGACGAAGTTCATGTACGGTGCGTGGGTGACTACGCTGCTGATCCCGGTGCTGATCCTCACCATGCATGCGGTGCGGAAGCACTATGTGCGCGTGAAGCGCGAGACCGAGGACCCGACACCGCTGCGGCTGACCGGACTGGAGCAGCCGATTGTGGTGATCCCGATGGCGCGCTGGGACAAGATCACGGAGAAGGCGATGCGGTTTGGCCTGCTCATGAGTCCCATCGTGAAGGTGGTGCATGTGGACTCGGACGACGCCGACGCCCTGGGGCTGGTGTGGGACGAGATGGTGCTGAAGCCGATCCGCGAACACAGCATGCAGGAGCCTGAGCTGGTGACGGTGAAGTCGAACTTCCGGACGATTCTCTCACCGCTGATGGACTACGTCCTGAAGCTGGAGGACGAAAATCCGGGGCGGAAGATTGCGGTCCTGCTGCCGGAGCTGGTGGTTCGCCACTGGTGGGAGAATTTGCTGCACAATCAGCGCGTGCAGCTGCTGAAGTTGCTGCTGCTGCTGAAGGGAAATCAGCGGATCGTGGTGGTCAATATCCCGTGGTACCTGTAAGGAACTGCGGTCGGCAAGATTGCGGGCGCAGGATTTCGATCCAGTTGACCCTCGGGACGATTCGTCTCGTCTAACCAAATATGCAGGGATTGATGCATCGTCGTGTCTGGACGTTTGGGGCCGCATTTGCGGTCAGTGGGGCCGTGTGTCTGGCGCAGGCTCCGGCGCAGCAGTCTCAGCAGCCTGGCATGCATATGAGCTGCACGATGACGGACGAGAACGGCAAGACGATCAGTCTGCCGGAGTGTGCGAATCCTTCGTCGACGCCTCGGCCGGATACGCCAGCCTCGAAGAATGCGGCGCAGAAGTTTCCATACCCGGGGGAGTCGACGGGGTCGACCGCTCCGGATCAGGGTGCGCCGTCGTCTGGGGCTCAGACTTCTGGTGTGCAAGGGGGCGATACGGGTGGTTCGGGCAATCCCAATGCGGGCAATCCTAACTTGCCGGCATCGAAGCGGTTTCCGTTTCCGGGCGAGACGCCGGACACGCCGGCTCCAAGCGGCAATGCTCCGCAAAGTCAAAATCAAAATGCTGGGCCGCTGCGGGATGCGGGAAGCTCAGGCGAGTCGAGTTCGAGCTCGTCGTCAAGCTCGTCGAACGATCCGGATGCGATGAAGGACCTGGGGCCGAACCAGGAGACGACCGATCCGTATGAGGCCGATGAGGCCGCTGCCCGGGCGCGGGCGGCTTCGCGACGGTCCAAGCGCGAGGCTCCTGCGGCTAAACCCCAGACTGCGGACGAGCGCGTCGCGGAGGACCTGCAGGTTGCGTCGTTCTACAGCGGAGGTGGCAATTTCCGTGGAGCGTATCTGCGCGCCAGGGACGCGGTCGCGACCGAAGCTGAGGATCCAGAAGCCCACTTTGCGCTGGCGGAGGCTGCTCGCAAGCTGGGCAAGCTGGACGAGGCGCAGACCGAGTACAAGGCTACGCTGGCACACGACCCCATCCCGAAGACGAAAAAGGCCGCTGAGCGGGCGCTGAAGGAGATGTCGGGCAAGGGCTGACGGGCGCTTGCTTGGATTGCCCTCAGGGGCTGAAGCTCCTTTGTTTCTCGGGGCATTTTGTCACGGCTGAAGTCGTGACCTGCCGTTCGTGCCTTCTTCGTCGCCGGCCCTGGCCCGCATTGGTGCGGCCTCGGCATCCATTCGTGCCATGCCGTCTATGCCAGCCTCCATCGGACTCAAGTCCCTGGACTACACCCACAGGGAAAATGTTCTAGCGGGCTTGCGGAGGCCGCCGGAGAAAAGCCGGAAGGTCTGTCGGCAGGGGACGCGGGGCTGTCTTGGAGCGTTCGCTGTGCAGAGACTTGGCGTGGGCAGCCTGCAATTTGGGGGCAGTATGCACGGGTTTGCGGTCCTTCTGGGTGGCTTCGGAGCGTGAGTCGGCAGAGTGGCCTTCTCTCTGGGGAACGACAGTGAGCCGGGGAGCGGCTGCCACAACCTCGTGGTCCTCATGCGTGAACGCTTCGAGCAGGTCTGGCGTGTCCAGTGACGTGAGCAAGGGCAGATCCGGCATCATCTCCTCCTCCATGTCATCCGCGACGTGCATGTACTTACGGATGTAGCGGAGTGGCTCCTCGGCGAGGGCCATCTGCTGGAGGTGATAGCGCCAGGCGTCGCGGCGGGCGCTGCGGCGGATGTAGGGCTTGCGGCTGACCTGCGCGACGGAACCATCGGGCATGATGCGGTCGAAGCTGCGCGCGGCGATGGTGAAGGTGATCTCTTCGCCGGGCTTCCAGAAGGAGCGGGCGAACTCATGGCTGAACAGCAGCGAATAGTAGCGGCGCTGTGCGTCGAGTGCGGTAAGGGCTGCGTCCGTACTGATCCACGGAAGCCCAAGACGTGTGACGTACCAGCGCCGGAACTCGAAACCATTGGCGCGTGCACGGCCTACGACGATGCGAAGAAGTTCGAGTCTTGTCATGGGATCCGGTCGTGTACCGTTCCCGGGGAGAGGGTTGGAAAGTAAAAGATACCGTTCCGCCTAGTCGATGTCGTCCGTGGTTTCCTGGCGGATGCGGTTCCGGAGCTCATCAGTTGCTGGGGCTGGAAGTTCATTGGCTTGAGCAAGCTGATGGTGCCGACTATACCAATAGCGTAAGACGAAAACGATTACTACTAAGCCACCTATGGCCAGAATCCAAGGGACGATCCAAGCTACGTTATCGAAGCCGCCGCGTACGGGTGAGGCGAGCACGATGGGGCCGTATTTGGCCATGAAGGAGTCGAGGATCGCCTTGTCGGGATTGCCGAGGTCGATCTGGGTGCGGAGCTCCTGCAGCATGGGGCCGGAGACGGGGCAGCCGACGTGATTGCACTCCGAGAGGATCTGCCCGCAGCCGCACTGGCAGACGAGCTGGTGGCCGATGTGATCGAGGCGGGTGGTCTCGTCGCCCGCGCCCAGCATGGTGAAGGCGAAGACAGCAGCGATGAGGACTCCAAGAACGCGCTGCCAGGGCTTACGCATGATTCGCCCCTGGCTCCGCCTCCAGAGCGGATTTTGAGGCGTAGGCCGCGGCTCTCGCGGCGTGTTCGGCGGCAAGCTTCTCTTCGGACGCGGTGAGGCGGGTCTTGGTGGGGTTTAGGGGTGGAACCAGCGCAATGCCGGTGCCGACGATGACGATCAGGACGCCGAGCCAGATCCAGTTCACCAGCGGATTGAGGAAGACCTTGAGGATGGGGCGCTGGGTGTCGGGGTTCTGGCCTTCGTAGACGACGTAGATGTCGCGGGCGAGGGTGGAGTGGATGGCGACCATGGTGGAAGGCTGCTGGCTGGCGGCGTAGAAGCGGCGCTCGGGCGTGAGGCGGGTGACGAACTTGCCGTTGTGGTAGACGTCCATCAGGGCGTAGCTGGTGTCGTAGTTCGGATTGGTGTCCTGCGAGAAGGACTTGCAGATCAGCTTCCAGGACCCGATCTGGACGGAGTCGCCGAAGCTCATCTCCATTTCCTTGGACTGGTTGAAGGCCGAGCCGGCCAGTCCGATGAACATGATTACGATGCCGAAGTGGATGATGTATCCGCCGTAGCGGCGGGTATTGCGGCGAGTCAGCAGGATGGCGGAGCTGAAGAGGTTGCGGCCGGTCTGCTGGTGGAGGACTGCGGCGCCGCGCAGGAACTCGGCGAAGATGGCGGTGATGACGCCGGCAGAGAGCGACATGCAGACGAGGGAGTAGATGCTGGCCTGGGCGGACTCATCCTGCCAGGGGTGAACCCCGGCGGCGATGAGGATGATGGCCGTCGCGACGACGGCGATGCAGGGAAGGACGAAGTTGCGGCGGATGGCCTTCATCGAGGTCGCGCGCCACGCGAGCAGAGGTCCGACGCCGGTGAGGAAGATGAGGATCAGGCCGATGGGCACCATCACGCGGTTGTAGTACGGCGGGCCGACCGTGACCTTGGAGCCCTGCACGTACTCGCTGATGACGGGAAAGAGCGTTCCCCAGAGGACCACGAAGCAGGAGAGGAGCAGGATCCAGTTGTTGAGCAGGAAGCTGGCTTCGCGACTCACGAAGCTTTCAAGGTGGTTCTCGGTCTTGAGGTGGTCACGCTGCAGGACGAACGTGAACAGGCAGACAGCGAAGGTGAGGACGAGGAACCAGCTGAACCAGGAGCCGATGGAGCTCTGCGCGAAGGCGTGGACCGAGCTGACCAGGCCGGAGCGCGTGAGCAGCGTTCCGAGGATGGAGAGCATGAACGTGATGAAGATCAGCCACATGTTCCAGGTCTTCAACATGCCGCGCTTCTCCTGCATCATGACGGAGTGCAGGAAGGCGGTTCCGGCGAGCCAGGGAAGCAGCGAGGCGTTCTCGACCGGGTCCCAACCCCAGTAGCCGCCCCAGCCCAGCACGGCATAGGCCCAGTGCATGCCGAGGCAGATGCCGCAGGTGAGGAAGAGCCAGGTGACCATGGTCCAGCGGCGGGTGATGTGGATCCACTTCTCGCCGGGGTAGCGCATCATGAGCGCGCCGAGAGCGAAGGCGAAGGGAACGCTGAAGCCCACGTAGCCGAGGTACAGCATGGGGGGATGGATGACCATCTCCGGATACTGGAGCAGCGGGTTCAGGCCGAAGCCATCGGCCTGTAGCGGGCCGGGCGCGAAGGCGAACGGGGGCGCGGCGAAGGCCAGCAGCGAGAAGAAGAAGATCTGGATGCCGGCGAGGATCGTCGAGGCATAGGCGTGCAGCGTGACGTCGGTCTTGTGGCGCAGGCGCAGGACGAAGCCATAGGCCGAGAGCAGCCAGGCCCACAGGACGAGCGAGCCTTCCTGACCGGACCAGAGCGCGGAGAACTTGTAGTACCAGGGCAGCGCGCGGTTGGTGTGGTGCAGGATGTAGTCGACGGAGTAGTCGTTGGTGAAGGCTGCCCACACCAGCGCGAAGGCCGCGCAGGAGATGCAGATGAAGGTCATGATGCCGGCGCGGCGCGAGCTCTCGCGGAGGCGCTCGGGCGCAATGGCCAGCGGGCGGTTTTTGGCGATGGCGAACAACGCCAGGGCGCCGGCCAACAGTGAGTAAGCAGACAGACCGAGCGCGATGAGAATCGCCGCGCTACCGAAATATGGCATGGGATGCATGCGTTGCCGTTCCCTCGAGACTCATTGTCTCAGAGAACGACAGACACCCGTTGTGAGGCAGGTCACCGCGAGGGGGAAACCTGAGTCACAACGGGTAGGCGAAGGGAATGGAGCGGGGATGAGCCGGGCTCGGCTAGGCGTCGCCGTCGACGAGGCGATTGACGCTGGCGAGTAAGTTGTCGGGAAGCAAGGGCTTGAGGCGGAACAGTACATTGAGGCCCTGGTACTCGTCTTCGGCTTCGACCATGCCGCTGATGACCAGTACGGGAATTGTGGGATCGAATTCGCGGAGCTTGCGGACGAACTCGTTGCCATTCATGCCTGGCATGACGTGGTCGGTGATGATGAGGCTGATCTTGTCGGGGTAGTCCTGATTGCGGATCTGCTCGAGCGCGCGCTCCGGGGAGAGGACGGCGATCACGAAATAACCAGCGCGCTTGAGAATCGTCTGCCGTGTAGCAGCCTGCACGGCGTTGTCATCGATGAGGAGAATCGTAGCGGGCATGCGGGCGGGGCCAGTGTTTCCTTTGGGGCTCGAAAGTGCGACTAAGCTGATTGTCATCGGCGGGACGGTAGGGCTCTTCGGGTTCGATGCATATTCGGGACTGAGTATCCTTCGATGCCAGTAGTGTAGCGATACGCTGCCTGATCGGATGCCACTTTCTGGTAATCATGATCCTGCACGGAAGTGGGAAGGAGGGGCGTTGGGGTTTTGAGAGTCACGATGGTTCGTCTTCCACATGGGATGCAACGATTTCGCGACCGCCGCTTGCGATAATGGTGGGAGATGAAGCGCCGCGTTATCAAGCAGTACGAGATCCTGCGCAAGATCGGTTCCGGCGGAAGCGGTGTGGTGTTTCTTGCCAATGACACCCTACTGCAGCGGCCGGTGGTGCTGAAGCTGCTCAAGCGCGGGCAGCAGACGCCTGAGCAGGTGCGAACGACGCAGCTCCGCGAAGCCCGCCTGGCCAGTGCCATCGACCACCCTAACGTGTGCTCGATCTATGAGGTAGGCGAGACGACGGCGGAGGATGGCGGGAACGAAGCCTACATTGTCATGCAGTATGTCCCGGGCAAGAGCCTGGACAAGGTGATCGCCGAGGGACCGGCGAACCTGCAGCTGGTGCTTTCGAGCGGGATGCAGATTGCGGACGGTCTGGCGGCGGCGCATGGGCTGGGCATCTTCCATCGCGACCTGAAGCCGGCCAACGTGATGCTGACGGATGGCGGCCTGATCAAGATCCTGGACTTCGGCCTGGCGCGACAGCTGAAGCGCGAGAAGCTGCAGCCGCAGGAAGATCTTTCGTATGATTTCGATCCGGCGCTGGCGGGCCAGCCGCTGACGATTCCGCCGGGTGCAACCTACACGGCGCGCGGGGGCACGATTGCCTACATGGCGCCAGAGCAGTTCGTGACGGGGCAATCCAGCGTGCAGAGCGACATCTTCGCGCTGGGGCTGATTCTTTACGAGATGGTGAGCGGACGGCACCCGTTCCACCGGCCGGACGCGCAGGAGCTGCAGTCAATCCGGGCAATTCAGTTTGCCGAGCCTCCGTCTCTGAAGGAGATCGTGCCGGATGTTCCCACGGAGCTGGAGAGCGTGATCCTGCGGTGCCTGGCGAAGCAGCCGTCGGAGCGGTATGGCTCGGCCAGTGAGGTGCGCGAGGGGCTAAAGACGATCCTGAAGTCGCGGAACTTCGACTCCATGGTGATGCCGGGCGAGGGCGCGATCTCCATGCCGGTGCAGCAGCGGTTCGACATGGAGACCCCGGAGGAAGGGAAGCGGACGACCGGGATTCTGTCGATGCTGGCGGAGCGGTTCCTCGACACGCCGGGCGAAGAGAACTCCGGAGCGCAGACGCTGGTGGTGCTTCCGTTCCTCAATCTTGGAGGGAGCGAGGAGACGCCGTTCTACGGCTTTGCGCTGGCGGATGCGCTGGGTGCGCGGCTGGCGAAGGTGCCACAGCTGGTGGTGCGGCCTTCGAGCACGCTGTTGAACCTCGACCGGAAGCAACTGGACCCCCTGAGCGTGGGCCGCAAACTGCTGGTGGATTTCGTGCTCGCGGGCAGCTTCCTCAAGTCCGATAAGGGCTTCGACCTGAACTGGCAGATGGTGGATGTGAAGGGCAATAATGTGCGGACGGGTGGGTCGATCAACGTCGCATCGTTCGACCTGATCGCGGTGCAGAAAGAGATCTCGGACGAGGTCTATGCGGACCTGCGCGGCGGCACGCTGATCCCGGGAGGATTGGGCGGCGGCGTGGGCGAGCAGCGCCAGAGTTCGCTGAGCGTGGATATCTCCGAGGACTACCTGCAGGCGCGCGCGCTGCTGTCCTCGTTCATGACGCGGACGGGCAATCGCGAGGAACTGGACCGTGCGCGGCAGATCTTCGAGGGCGTGGTGAAGCGCGACCCTGAGTACTCGCCGGCGTGGGCAGGCCTGGGAATTACGCAGTTGCAGTATGCGCGGCATGGGCTGGGCGGACAGATGTATGTGCTGGAGGCACGGCGCGCGTTCGACAAGGCGCTGCAGTACGATCCGGGCTCGGTAGAGGCGAATCTCTACCGCGTGTATATGCTGCTCAGTCGCGGCGAGAAAGAGAGCGCTCGCCATGGCATCGAGCGCCTACTGCAGGAGGCCGGCAACGACTGGAACGTGCACTTCGTCGCCGCGCTGACGCTGCGCATTGACGGCATGTACGAGGAGGCACTGGACCAGTTCAGCCAGTCACTGCGGCTGAACCCCTCCAATGCACCGAATATCTACAATCACCGGGCGCGGGTGTACCAGTATCAGAACCAGCTGGAGCTGGCGGCGGATGAGATCGAGAAGGGGCTGACGCTGGAGCCGCGGCAGCCGCTGCTACGGATCTCTCGCGGCTATCAGCAGATGCGCGAAGGAAATCTCGCGAAGGCCGTGGAGACGCTGGAGAAGGTGATCCAGGACGACCAGACGCTGCGCATCGTGTTTCCGACGATTGCGCTGTGCTACGTGCAGCTGGGCGATCGCAAGCGGGCGCTGGAGTTCATCACCGAGGACACGCTGGCCGCGGCCGAGGCTGATAGCGAGATGGCCTATCGGCTGGCTACGTACTTTGCGGTCGAGGGCGACGAGAGCGAGGCGCTGCACTGGCTGCGGCGGGCGATCTACCTGGGTAATGAGAATTACCCATGGTTCAGCAAGAATCCGGCGTGGCGCGTGATGGCGGAGAATGCAGACTTTCAGCGGATCCTTGAAGACCTGAAGAAGAGTTTCAAGAAGAACCAGAAGAACTGGAAGCGACTGCTGGCGCAGGTGCGGTAACGCAGCGGCGCGGGACGCGCAGTGAGCGGTCGGTCGCTTCGCTTCCTCCGGTGGAGCGTTGCGCATCGGTGGGCTGCGCCCGTTAGCGGGGAGGCTTTCTGGCCGAATCCCTGGACATCGGAAAGGGAAACGGGGAACCCATTGGGTTCCCCGTTTTCGTGTTTCCGTTGTGGGAAGGTGGCTAGAAGGCGCCGTTGTTCGGCGCGGCAGCCAGGTTGAGCGGAGTGTCGAGCGCGAAGATCAGCTCGCTGCGGGCGGGGAGGATCTGCTCGCGATCGCGGCGCAGGTAGAGGACCGTGCCAACGCCTGCGCCGATGGTCGCACCGACGACGGCTCCAACACCTCCGCCGACCAACGCACCGGCGATGGCTCCGCCGCCGGTGGCGCCGCCGAGGACGGCGGCCTGCGTGCGGTTCACGGCGTTGTCCTTGATGGAACCTTCGGATGTGACGTGGGCGTTGGGGACGTTGTAGATGTCGACGACCTCGGCCATGAGCGGATAGCTGGTGCCGTCGGGCAGGGAGATGGACGTGGCTTCGAGCCGCAGCACGGCCGCGCTGGAGATGCCGTGTCCGCCATGGGCTGACGTCACGCGTCCATGCACGGTGCTGCCGTAGGGCAGGAGGACGCGGCCGTTGCGTACGACGTCGCCGGCAAGGATCGCGGTGAACTGATCGCCAGCCCTGGTTGTCCGCGTGGAGAGCGTGGTCACGAGGCGGGCGCGCAGGAGCGTGGATTGAGGAATCTGGTTGGGCGAGGTGGGAACGTCCATGACCACGCCGCTGGTCGGATCGTCGGTGACCGCGTAGTTGTCGTGGTGAACCGCAGCCGTGGAGGGCGAGGGGTTGTAGGGACGATAGACATCGTCGTCGTGACGTGCGAACTGCGGGTCGTTGGCGCGATCGTACGTGACGCCTGACGGCTGATCGGCGAGTTGCTCGTTCAGCGGGAGGGCGGAGACAGGCTGGTGCACGACGCTCCTGCTCGACGCCGCGCTGGCCGTCCCGTTGTAGGGAACGTAGGACGAGTCGCTATCGTGGCGCGGCTTCACATAATGGTCGGCCTGAGGGGTCGCTGGCGCGGGCTGGTAGTTCTGCACCTCGCCGTTGGGGTAGTTCTGCGACTGGTACATCGGAATGTCGGGCGAGGGCTTCGCGGGTGGGGGCGTTGCCGACTGCGTGGTGACGGGGTCGTCGAGCTGTTCGGGATGCGAGGTGCCTACGCTCTGGGAATAGAGCGGCATGGCGCAGAGGAGAACGGCGGCGGGAACGAGCGACGGCTTCACGATGGCCTCCGGTGCAGATCGTCTGGGCGAGAGACACCCTTGTAGAAGGGTACGGCGCGGGCGGCGTGGCAGCATTCGCATCTAGAGACAGGCATCCGCCCGGTTAATGGAACACAGACGGTTGGACCCGGTTGCGGGGGTGGATGGATTGAATCTCTGGAATGGGATGCCATTCCGGGAGAAGCGCAATTTTGGTTCAGACCGGGCGGTTCAGGGCGGCCACTGGCGAAAGGCGAACGCGGAGGACGCTACGTACGCAAAGGTACGCCACGGGAGCTGCGGCGGTCCTGATGTGTTCGAAGTGACACATCAGGGGTTTCCCGCGGCGGCCCTAGCCTTCGCCGCGGAGCACGCGTTCGTAGAAGTCCTCGTAGAGGGGGATGATGCGGCTGGCGCAGAAGCGGTCCTGGGCGGTGCGGCGGGCGGCGGAGGCCATCTCGTTGAGGCGGTCCCGATCCTGCAGCAGGGCGATGCCGGCAGCAGCCATGCTTTCGATGTCGCCGACCTCGAAGAGCAGGCCGTTGGGGACGCCACCGTTGGAACCGGAGGGTGACGAGCCGTCGTCGATGAGCTCCGGCACGCCGCCGACGCGGGTGGCGATGGCGGGTACGCGGCAGGCCATGGCTTCGAGGGCTGCGAGGCCGAAGGACTCCATCTGGCTGGGCATGAGCATGAGGTCGGCGAGGGTGAGGAGTTCGTTGACGTTCTCCTGCTTGCCGAGGAAGTGGACGCGGTCGCTGACGCCGAGGCGGTGCGCGAGGAACTCGGCGGCGGAGCGGTCGGGGCCATCGCCGATGAGCAGGATGCGGGCGGGAACATCCTTCGCGATGCGGGCGAAGACCTCGACAACATCGAGGACGCGCTTGACGGGGCGGAAGTTGGAGAGATGCACGAGGAGGCGTTCGTCCGGGGCCGCGAAGCGTGGACGAGTTGCGGCGACGAAGTCTTCGTTGCGCTGGTAGAAGTCGCAGTTGACGAAGTTGCGGATGACCTCGATGTGGCGCGTGATCTGGAAGGACTCGCGGGTGCGCTCGGCGAGGTCCTGGCTGATGGAGGTGACGCCGTCGGACTCCTCGATGCCGAACTTGGTGATGGGGAGGTACGAGCGGTCGAGGCCGACGAGGGTGATGTCGGTGCCATGCAGTGTGGTGATGAAGGGCAGCTTGATGCCGCGCGTAGCCAGCATTTGCTTGGCGAGCAGAGCGGAGACCGAGTGCGGGATGGCGTAGTGGACGTGCAGGAGATCGAGCTCGTAGAGCTCGGCGACCTCCGCCATGCGGGTGGCGAGGGCGAGGTCGTAGGGAGGGAACTCGAAGAGCGGATAGTTGGAGACCGGGACCTCGTGATAACGGATGTTGGCGTCGCGGCCGTTGAGGCGAAATGGTTGCGAGTAGGTGATGAAGTGGATCTCGTGGCCGCGCGCGGCGAGCTCGATGCCGAGCTCCGTGGCGACGACGCCGGAGCCTCCGTAGGTGGGGTAGCAGGTGATGCCGATCTTCATAGGACTAGGTAGCAGATGCTAGATACGAGAGGCTAGATGCTAAAGGCGAGATGCGAAGGGCGGGTAGGGGAATTCAGTTGCGAGTTTCCAGACACCAGATGCCAGTGGCGCGTAGGCCATCGTACAGGCGGGACGTTACATCATGCGTTCGTGGCCGGTGGAGGGTTGGTGCTGGCCGAGTTCGCGGAGGAGGCCAAGATTACCGAGGTTGCCGTAGTGGATGAGCTCGGGTTTGTCGGGTGAGGTGAGGCAGTCGAGCAGGGCCTGGCGCTCGATCTCGCGGGTAACGCGGAGGCGCGTGCGGATGGCATCGAGTTCGCGATCGTTGTAGCCGGGATGGCAGACGAGCTCGTAGGTGCCTTCGGCTGGCAGGCGTTGAAGGAGGGCGGCGAGCGTTTCGCGATTGAGGCGGCCGGTGGCGGAGATGCCGATGGTGCCGTCGGTGGTCTCGACTGCGTGGTTGCGGATCTGCGGCAGCTCGCGGAAGCGAGGAGCGAGGAGGCGATCGCAGAGGAGGACTTCGAGGCGGCGGATGGGTTCGGGGCGGCCCGCGCCGGAGGACCATGATTGCTCGAAGGGGCTGCGGATGGCGCCGATGCCGGCGCGCTCGGCGACGAAGAGCAACGGCTGCGCGATGGCCGGAAGCATGTGGGTGTGCTTGTGGGTGTCGAGGTGGGTGACGTCGATGCCGGCGCGCTGCAGCTTCTGCACCTGTGCCATGCCTTCGCGGATGATGTCCTCGGGATCGATGTGGCCGGCGAGGGTGGCGGCGATGAATTCGAGGAGTGAGCTGCGGAAGGTTTTGCCGTCGGCGCCCATGAGGGTGGGAATGGTCTCGGCGTGCGAGACGGGCATGCCGTCGGTAAAGACGATGTGGCAGCCTACGCCGAGCGTGGGATGCGAGAGCGCGATGGCCACGGCGTCGTCGAAGGCGGGGCCGCTGGCCATGAGGGTCGCAGAGGTGAGGGCTCCGGCCTCGTGCAGTTCGGCGACGGCGCGGTTGATGCCGTGCGTGAGTCCGAAGTCATCTGCGTTGACGATGAGGCGCGCTGCCATGTCCCGGGTCAGTGTATCGCGGCGTCAGTACGACCCAAGGTCCTGTGCAAACGAACAAAAGCCCCAGCATGTGCTGGGGCTTTGTTCGTTTGCTGCCGGTCTCTCTGGAAACCCACGTCTCAGAGTCGAGACGTGGGGCACCCGATTGTTGCCAGGTTGGAGACGCGCGTTACTGGATAGAGGAATCGCTGGCTGCGCCTGCAAGGATCCCGTTGAAGAGGAATTTGAAGGTGGAGTGCGGCTGTCCGCGGAAGGTGACCTCGGGGCCGTAGAGCACGATCTTGCCCTTGCCTAGAGGAGCTTCCGCGATGGCGGTGGTGTGGTTGATGTAGCTCTGTCCCCACGCCCAGCCGGAGGCCAGCAGGTTGTCGTCGTCATACCACGCGATGGCGTGCAGGCCGGTGAGGGCAGCATTCGGATCGAGGGTGAACGCCGGGCTGCTGTCGAAGTCCACGATGACGTTGGACGGCACGCCGAAGGCGATGGGGTCCTTGGTGTCGACGTGGGCCTTGAGCAGCGAGCCGGGGATGTAGAAGCGATCCGGTGGAACGGCCTTGAGCTCACCCTTCACCATCTCCATCGGAGCGTTGACGAGCGGGAGCTTGAGGGACGTCGCGAGGGAAGTGGAGCTGCCGATGGTGAGCAGCGAGCCGCCGTTCTGGGCGAAGGCCTGCAGCTGCGGGAACGTCTTGTCCGGAGTGATGGAGCCGAGCCAGGGACGGAACTCGGCAGGGATGTCTTCCGGCTTGGGAGCGCGGCCGAAGAAGCCCATGCCGCCACGGCCGTTGGGGTTGCGGATGACGCCGTCGGCGAAGACGAGGACGTCATACTTGGCGTTCAGGTTGCCGGCATCGAGCTCCTGCGAGTAGACGACGGTGTAGGGGAACTCGAACTGGTCGAAGAGCCAGCGGATCCAGCCGGAGGGCATGGAGCCGCCGTAGACGTCGGCCAGGCCGATGCGTACGGGGTGGATCTGCATCGCTGCGCCAGCCGGAGCCTTGGCCACGGCGTAGGCGGAGATGCCGAGCGACTTGGTGGCATCGGTGAGGGTCTTCGCGGTCTCGGCCGAGTAGGGAAGCCAGAGCGCGCCGGCCGGGAGGGTTTTGCCCTCGACGGTGGTTGCGTCCTTGAGCCAGAACACGGGCTGACCGGCCTTGAGGAGGCGGTTGGTCAGGGTGTAGGAGTCGTTGTACTCGTGGTCGACGAGGTAGCCGGCAGGAGTGCCGGTGACGCCGGCGATCGTGCCCGGGACAGGCTTGGCGAGGTCTTCCTTGATCGGAGCAAACGGGCCGGTGAAGGGCTCGGTGTAGCGATCGAAGTGGACGCCCATCTGGAACGCGAGGGTCCAGCCGGTGGTGTCATAGGGACGGTTCGGAGGACCACCCGGGTAGGGGAAGTCGTTGGGGTGATCCTGGGGCTCGAACATGTCGAGCACCTGCGGGCGGAAGGCCTGCGCGGTGTAGACGACGTACGAACCGGCGGGATACTGCTTGCCGTTGACGGTGAAGGCAGCAGATGCCTGCTGGACCTCGACGCCGGTCTTCATGAGGCTGTCGACGAACTTGGTGGCGGTGGGGAAGTCAGGCTGGTCGGCGGAGATGATGTAGCCGCGTGCGTCCTTCAGCTTGGGGTCATGCAGCACGGTGTCGTAGAGCTCGGAAGGGATACCCTGCGTCCGAGGCCCAAGGGCGTTGCTGGCATCGGGCGAGAGCACGCCGCCACGGGCCACGCGGGCGCCGGACTTCTCGGCAGCGGCTTCCAGAGCATCGACGCGCTTCGGCGTGGTGGTCCAGTGGTCCTCGCTGCCTTCTGCGATGGCGTTCCGGCCCATCAGATAGATGTTGTAGAGCAGATGGCTCTTCTCGCGCGAGGCATAGTCGAGCACAGCGCGATTGTTGGTCTGCTCGTAAGCGATGGACGTAGCGTAGTGCCACATCTGGGGCTTGATGGGGGCGACGAGGTCGGCGCGCGGGAGCTGCTGGCTGGGAAGCAGCGGGAGCGGCTCGGGCGTGGGGTTGCCGATGATCTCGGTGAGCAGGCCGATCTGGTTGTGGAAGTACGACACCGTGCGGAGGCTGCCATTGAACCATGTGGAGTAGGGAGCACCGGTGCGGGAGGTCGAGCCGAACTTGCCCTCTTCGACGAGGCGTTCGTGCATCGATGTGCCGACGGCCTCGATGCCGAGAACGACGAGCGGATCGTAGAAGTAGCTGGCGGGATCGCGGAAGGGCGGCATGAAGATGACCGTGCCCGCCGGGCCGGCCTGGTGGTGGTTGTAGACGATCTGCGGGAACCACTCGCGGCTCAGCTGGCGATTGACGTTGGTCGTCTCGGCCTGGTTGCTGATGTAGAAGTCGCGGTTGTCGTCGTGGCCGATGTACTTCTGCCAGAGGCGCGGCACATTCATCTCACGCTTGGTCTGGTCGGCATTACGCATGTACCAGTTGGAGACGAGTTCCATGCCGTCCGGATTGGCGAAGGTACAGAGCACGATGTCGTCGTTGAGGAAGCGCATCGTTTCGGGATCGGTCTTGGAATTGAGCTCGTAGATGGTCTCGATGAGCTGCTGGGCGCCGACGGTCTCGGAGGCGTGCAGGCCACCATCGATCCAGACGACTGCCTTGCCCTCTTCGGAGAGCTTCTTGGCTTCTTCGTCGGTGAGACCCTTGGCCAGAGCCAGTTTCTTGCTGATCTCCTTGTAGTGGTCGAGCTTCGCCATGTTGGCCGGGGAGCTGATGATCGACATGTACTGGTGGCGACCTTCGGCGGTGAGACCGATGTCGACCAGCTTCATGCGGTCGGACTCCTTGGCGAGCTTCTGCAGGTATTCCGACTCCTGCGTGTAGTTCACCAGCTGGTAGTCATCGCCGATGTCGTGTCCGAACTGCTGCTTCGGGGTGGTGATGGTGCGAGGTTTCTGTGCAGATGCAAACGGCGTCAGGGCAAGTGCAGCCATGCCTAGCGCGGTGGCGACGAAAAGCGGAGTGCTTCGACGAACCAGCACGGGATCTCCTTATCGGGCGATATCCGGGTGTTGAGAATATGGGGTTGATCCTACAGACGAACGGGCGGCATGCAAAGTTTCGGGCGTGTGAATCGGGCGATTTTTCTTTCTGTCGGGGCGCTTGGGAACGTGGCACAACCTGCGGTACAGTGAGTCATCCCCCCGGTTTATTCACTCCCAAGGAGCACGCCTTGCGCCGTCTTGCCGTCTCTTCGTCGAAGCTTCCTGCCGTTCTCGCAACCCTTGCACTGTTCGTGCTGCCTGCTGTGCTTCCGGCACAGGGCGGTGGCGGACAGGGTGGGGGACAGGCCGGCGCTCCCGCTGCACGTCCCGCTGCTTCTGCGCCTGCTGGAGGCGGCGGCGGCAATGGGGAAGACATCCTGCTGAAGCGCATGGATGACCTGATGTGGTACCAGAAGATTGGCGACATCGCGGAGATCGACAAGAGCGAGTTTGGCGGCGCGCCGAATGCGCACGTGAAGAACAAGAAGGCTCCGGGCGCGACCAACCCGCTGATCATCCACGTGTACACGTTTATCCCGAAGAACCTGGACAAGACGAAGAAGCAGCCGCTGATCGTCTATGTGCACCAGGGCGTGCACCAGTCGCTGGATACGACGATCGACGCGCACCAGGTGCGGGAGCTGCTGCTGCAGGGCTACACGATCGTGGCGACGGACTACCGTGGCTCGACGGGCTACGGCGGTGGCTACTTCCAGGAGATCGACTACGGTGGGCTCGAGGTGGATGATGTCTACCGCGGCCTGCAGTGGATGCTGCAGCGGTACAGCTTCCTCGACCCGAAGCGCGTGGGCATCGTGGGCTGGAGCCATGGCGGGCTGATCACGCTGATGAACATCTTCCAGCATCCGCATGATTTTGCATGCGCGTATGCGGGCGTTCCTGTGAGCGATCTTGTGGCTCGCATGGGCTATGAGACCGAGGGCTATCGCGAGATCTACTCGGCGCCGTATCACCTGGGCGTGGATGTGCACGATGACATTGAGGAGTACCGCAAGCGCTCGCCGGTGAACCATGCGAAGGAACTCGATACGCCGCTGCTGATCCATACGAATACGAACGACGAGGACGTGAACTTCCTCGAGGTGGAGCACCTGATCCAAGCGTTGACGTTCGAGAAGAAGCAGTTCGAGTACAAGATCTATAAGGACGCGCCGGGCGGTCATTACTTCAACCGCATCGACTCTCCGCTAGCGCTCGAGTCGCGCCATGAGATCTATGTGTTCCTGAATAAGTATCTGCATCCGGATCATCCGGTGCAGTAAGCACGGAGAGTGTTCCTGCGTAGTTCATGGTGGGCCGTTGGGCATAGTTGCTCAGCGGCCCTTACTTTTGCAGGCTGCTAACCGTGCGTGGCATCACGGTGCTGCGACCCTCGTTGTGCTGTCGCGTGATCTCGTCCGGCGATGTGAATCGCCGCTGTTTATCGTCGTATAGACTGGTGGTTATCCCGTGAAGGACTTGCGGATGGCTCTCTCGGCCGGACGATCCTTGCGGTGATTGCATCGCGGTTGCATTGCTATGGCATGTACCGCGACCCTGTTCGATTCGATGGATCAATTTCTTCCAAAACGTATTGAAAGGACTCGCTGGCTCGTGCCGGCGATGCTGCTGGGATGTGTCTGCGCCATGAGCGCTGGTGCCCAGGGAGCACCCCCGAACTCGACCTCCGTGTATCAGGCGAGGGGAGTGCAGTCGGTGCAGCAGGGGCCCGCGGCGAGGCCGCATGTGGCGGTGCAGCTGGATTCGGAAAAGGTCTACACGCTCTCCGATCTGATCGACGTAGCAGAGCAGCACAATCCTGAGACGCGCGTGGCGTGGGAGCAGGCCAAGTCTCGAGCCGCGGGGCTGGGGATTGCGCGCAGCTCGTTGTACCCGACGATCTCGGCCGTGGCGCTGGCGGTTTCGCTGCGTCAGGCTGCGCTGGTGGGGGAGAACTGGAATCGCCAGACCGAGGGTGTGTTCGAGCCTCTGCTGCATGTGGAGTATCTGGTGTTCGATGTGGGCGGACGCAGCGGAGAGATCGACGCAGCGAAGGCTGAGCTGCTGGCCGCGGATCTGCACTTCAACGACACGCACCGCAAGGTAATCGATGAAGTGGCTTCTTCGTACTATCGGCTGCTGAATGCGCAGGGACAGCAGCAGGCCGCGGAGTCGAGCCTGGCGAATGCGAAGGCCGTTGAAGAGAACGCGAGCGATCGGCTTGCGAATGGGCTTGCGACCAAGCCCGATCAGCTGGAGGCCACCGCAGCGCGGGCGCAGGCGGAGTACGATCTGCAATCGGCAGTGGGAGCGGTGGAGATTGCGCGCGGAGACCTGGCGACGGTGCTGGGCGTCGATCCGGATGTGGAGTTCAAGGTACAGGGGATCGGTGACCTGAAATTGCCCTCGGCGATGGCGGCTTCGATCGATGAGGAGATTCAGCGAGCCTTTCGTCAGCGGCCGGACCTGCTGCAGCAGCTCGCGCGGCTGCGCGTGGATGATGCCGCGATCAAGCGGGCGCGCTCGACGTACTTTCCGGAGTTGAGCTTCAAGGGTGATGGCGGAGAGGCTCGGGGGTATGGGCAGACGAATCTTTATCCCAGCCACTATGCGGAGGGTGAGGTATGGACCGCGCAGCTGGAGCTGAAGTGGACGCTGTTCGATGGAGCGCGGCGCGAGTATCGCGTGGCTCAGGCCAAGGCGGATAAGAGAACGACGCAGGCGGAGATCGATGCGATGCGCGATCAGATTGCGAATGAAGTGTGGGCCGCGTACTCGAACATGCGCACAGCATTGCGGCAACAACAAGCGGCAGCATCGTTGCTGACGGCGTCGCAGCAATCGTATGAGGCGGCGCATGAGTCGTACGGTTACGGTGTGCGCAACCTGCTGGATGTAGTCTCCGCGCAGAAGACATTGGCGGCGGCG
This sequence comes from Bryocella sp., assembly GCF_058498515.1. NCBI lineage: Bacteria > Pseudomonadati > Acidobacteriota > Terriglobia > Terriglobales > Acidobacteriaceae > Bryocella > Bryocella sp. The sequence continues at coordinate 59,597 of NZ_JBMHYI010000024.1, read as the reverse complement.
CAATCGCAGGACATTGCAGCGCGCACACAGCTGTTGCTGCAGGTGACGAATGTGGCGTTCCGCACGGGCGACCTGATCCAGACGCAACACTGGACGCCTGTGCCATGAAGATCGTGAACAGAACGAAGGGAGTGTCTGAACTCGTGATCCTGCTCAAACGTCCGCTGATGCCGCTGGCGACCATGCTGTGCCTGGCTCTGGCTGGCTGCGGCCGCGCGCCCACCTTCGACATCCTCGGCTCGTTCTTTCCGTCGTGGCTGGTCTGCATGATTGCGGGTGTGGTGCTTGCGACGCTTGCCCGCTGGGTGTTCCTGCGCTTATCGATCGACAGCCACATCGTGTGGCCCGTCGTGGTTTATCCGAGCCTGGCGCTGTTGTTCGCGTGTATGCTGTGGCTCGCTTTTTTTCGCTGAGCCGGTGGGGAGATTTGGTTTGTTGATTCGGGGGAGAACCCATGGCGTCTGATTCATCCAGCAAAGGGCCTGTCATCGCAGGCCGCATCATCAGCATCGCGACGCTGGTGTGTACCGCTGTGGTCGCGCTGCTGGTCATCCGCGAGATCACCGACAATCCGCGCACGGACGATGCGGAGGTCTTCGCCAACTACATCGGGATCGCTCCACTGGTGAACGGCCCGGTGACGAAGCTGTATGTTGCGGACAATCAGCTGGTGAAGCAGGGCGATCCGCTCTTCGACATCGATGCGCGGCCCTATGCCTACGCGTTGGCTCATGCGAAGTCGGACCAGGAGACGTTGTCCGGACAGATCAACGATGAGCGACGCATCATTGCGGGCAAGTCGAGCGCCGTGGATGTGGCGCGGGCGACGGTGTTGAGTTCGGATGCGAGCGTGGCGCGCGCCGCAGCGGCCGTCGAAGAGGCCAGGGCCGACGTGGGCAACGCTACGGCTGCGGTGCAACGGGCCAATGCGGAACTCGATTACGCGACCAATAACCTGCATCGTTTGGAGCCGCTGCTGGCCAAGCAGTTCGTGACCGTCGATCAGGTTGACCAGGCGCGCACGCTGCAGCTTTCGCGGTCGCAGGCGGCCAACCAGTCGAAGGCGCAGCTGGCGTTGGCGCAGGCGGGATTGTTGGCGGCGCAGGCACAGCTGAAGCAGGCTGAGGCCATCGTGTCGCAGAGCCATCAGCAGGTGCAGCAGGCTTCGAACAACGTCACGACGCTGCAGCCGCTGGAGGGAGAGCTCGGAGGTAGGCAGGCGGCGATCGATAACGCGCAGTACAACCTGGACAACACGCATGTGGTCGCGCCGTTCGACGCGCGTGTGACCAACCTGACGATCTCGCAGGGAGCGTATGCCACGGCGGGCCAGCATGTGTTCACGCTGATCGATACGAGGGTGTGGTGGGTGATTGCGAACTTCCGCGAGACGCAGCTGCACCATATTCAACCAGGCATGAAGGCGGATGTGTACGTGCTGTCGCGGCCGACTGAGCGCTTCTCGGGCGTGGTGGACAGCGTCGGGTTCGGCGTGACTCCTGACAGCGACCTGGTGGGCAAGATTACGTCGCCGGGCCTGCCGGATGTGCAGCGCACGTTGAACTGGGTGCATCTGGCGTCGCGTTTTCCGGTGCGGGTGCGGATCGAGTCGCCTCGGTCGGACCTCTTTCGCCTGAGCGAATCCGCGGTGGTGGTCATTCGCGGTGAGACCTCCGCGAAGGGGAACTAGGGATGCCGGGCGAGGCGCAGCGGGCGTCTGGTTCTGGAGTATCTGGCTCCGGAGGCTTCGGCGAGTGGTTCCAACAGTTCCTGAAGCAGGAGCTGGCGCCTTACCCGGGGCGTGGTGCGGTGGTCGCGCGGATTGTGATTTCAGCTACGCTCACGATGATCCTCATCGTGACCTTCCGCATTCCGGGCGGTGTGGTGGGAGCGTTGTCGGCGTTCGTGTTGTCGCGCGAGAACCTGGTGGCCACGACGCGCTCCGCCGTATTCCTAATCTTGACGTTCGTCATTGGAGCTCTGTTCATCCCGATTGGAGCGCGCCTCCTGGCATCCCCTCCGGAGACGCACTTCGTGTGGGTGGCATGCAGCCTCTTCATCGTGTTTTTCATGTTGCGGTGCCTGGTGCAGTACGCCGTGGCGGTAGGGTTCGCGCTGGTGGTGGCCAACGTGATCCAGATCTGGTACCTGGCGGGACCGGCGGAGCGGAACGTGGAGCTCACGCTGTGGCTGGTGGATGCGACGCTGATCGGAGTGCTGGTTACGCTGGGAGTCGAGGTCATCTACTACTCGCTGCATCGCCGCGATGACCTGATCGATGGGCTGGACGCGCGGCTCGGCCTCCTTGAGGACCTGATGGACTGCTACTCCCGGGGCGGACCAGTGGCTGCGGCAACGAAGAGCAAGCTGGCGCAGTACGGGATTATCGGGGTGGGCGCGCTTCGCCGCCATGTAGCGCGCGGTAATTTTACGGCGGGGTTCCGCGCGAGGATGAGCGCGTTGGTGTCGCTGGTGGGGCGTTCGATCGACTTTGCCGCGGCGCTGGCGAGCACGTATCCGACGCTGCCGGTGGTGAACGAGGTGCGCTTTCGCCGCCTGCGAAGCACCATCGCGGAGATTCGTTCCTGCCTGCGGACGGCAGGTACGCCGTGCGAGGATGCGATCTTCGAGCCGAGCCCCACGGCCGGCACACCGCTGCTCTCAGAGATTGAGTCCATGGTGTCGCTGATGCCAGCGCTGTTCAGCAAGGACAGCACGCCGGATCCCGCGCTAAGCCTCATTGAAGATAGCAAAGAGGACAATCGCATCTTCATTCCGGATGCGTTCACGAATCCTGAGCATCTGCGTTACATCCTCGGCGGCACGCTGGCCGCGATGCTTTGTTACATCTTCTATACGGTGCTGGACTGGCGCGGGCTATCGACCTCGGTGACGACGTGTGTGCTGACTGCGGCGAGCTCGATCGGCTCCTCGCGGCAGAAGCAGATCCTGCGGGTGGCAGGATTCCTGCTGGGCGGCGTGGTGGCTGGGATGGGAGCACAGATTTTCGTTCTGCCGTACATCGATTCGATCACGGGCTTCACGGTGCTGTTCGCTTCGATGACGGGGGTTGCGGCGTGGCTTGCTACCTCCAGCACGCGGCTGTCGTACGCGGGTCTGCAGTTTGCGTTCGCGTTCTATATCGTGCACCTGAGCGAGTTCACGATCCAGACAAGTCTTACGGTGGCTCGCGACCGCGTGCTGGGTGTCTTTCTGGGCATCACGATGATGTGGCTGGTCTTCGAGCGGCTGTTTCCGCGTTCGGCGGCCGACGAGATGGTGCGCATCTTCATCGTCAACCTGCGTCTGCTGGGTGATCTCGTCTCCTGCAGTCCCGGAGCGGACGATCCCGCGAGCATTGTCGCTGTGCGTAAGCTGCGGCAGGATATCTATCGCCACTTCGGCGAAGTGAATGCGCAGATGGATGCGGTGCCGTTTGAGACGGGATCGGTGCGTGAGGGAGATATGGCCGCGCGTGATCGCATCCGGCGCTGGCAGGCCTCACTGAGGAGCTTCTATGTGCTGGAGCTGCCACTGCTGCAGTTCCGCGTCTTCGGCGATCTTGAATCGAAGACGAGAACATTTGCGGGCCTGGAGAATGAGGTGCGCCTGGGCTGCGCGCGCATCTTCAATGCAGTGGCTGACGACCTGCAGGAACAGATGACCTCGCGCGAGCATAAGCCGTCGACTCCGGTGGAGGTGCTGGAGCATCTGGAGGCAGGGATGCGCGGGCGCAATGTGGAGTTCTCCGAGCGGGAACAGGCGCTGATGCGCTTGACGCGCACGATCTCTCAGATCGTGGACCGGCTGCAGCATGAGGTCTCGACCGAAGGGCTGTATGAGGTGCGGCCGCCCGAACCCGCAGTGACGGCGCTGGTGGGGACCGAAAGCGTGTGAGGAGTTTGTCCGGAGTAGAGAGATTGGTGGGCAGTGAGGGATTCGAACCCCCGACATCCTGCTTGTAAGGCAGGCGCTCTAACCAGCTGAGCTAACCGCCCCGAAGGGTGCTTCCAGTGTACCTGAGGGAATGAGTTTCATGGCCCGACTTGTTTAGGATGGGGGCATGAAAGCTCATACCGAATACCTGACATTCAAGACAGCCGAGCGCTACGAGATGGTGCACATTACCGCGGAGGTTGAGGCGATTGTGCGCCGCTCCGGAGTCGATGACGGGTTGTGTTTCGTGTCTCCGATGCATATTACGGCTGCGATCTACGTGAACGACTTCGAGGATGGGCTGATCGAAGACATTGGGACGTGGCTGGAGAAGCTCGCTCCTCGTTGGCCGGGATATAAGCATCACCGCACAGGCGAAGACAACGCCGACGCCCATCTAAAGGCGCTGCTGCTGCACCACGAGACGACGTTGCCGGTGACACACGGCAAGCTCGACCTGGGAACGTGGCAGCGGGTGTTCTACGCGGAGTTCGATGGGCAGCGGTCGAAGCGGGTGATCGTGAAGGTGCTGGGGGTAGAGCGGTAACCGTCGGGATTCGTCAGAGCGAGATGATGTTTTCCGGTCTGTCCGTTTGTGCCTCGCGCGTCCGGGTTAGGCGTGCTGAGGTGGCCGAGAAAACGATTCCAGGGTGGTTACAGCGAATTCGCGGATTGAAATCTGCGAAGCATGATTTCGCTGTGATATAAAAATCCCGCATTTCATCTTGATGAAATCTTGCACCAGGCATCACGTTTCCTGGAGGATCGTTGATCCCGTTGAGTTTGCCTTCGCGAACAGTTCTTACTTTGTCTCTTGGCGCCATCTGCCTTTTGTACAGCGCGATTCAATGGGCACCCAGGGGCAGTGGGTCGCCGAACAGGATCTTCTCTCCGAAGCGAGTCGTGTCCCGGAGTTACTTCCTGGAGATGGTCTCGAGAGTCTCCGCGGTGGAGACTGCCTTTTGCGATTCCAAGGAATCGCATGTTGTTTTTTATGACGACTCAGACGTTGTTGTGCCTTACCTGGACGATGCATCGCTGCACTGCACGAGGATTCGGAGCACGGTAGTTACACCACTGTCCGCGGCTCAACTCAGCAGATGCGATGCTCTGGCGATACGAGAGTTACATCCGACCGGGATTCCCGTAACGCGCGAGGAAGCTCTTGGGCCTCCAGGCGATACGAATTCGCAATGGATTCAAGTTGCGAATTGGCTCTCTGATGACGGGGAGTTTGGATTCGCAGCGTATCGGCATCGTTGCGAGGCGGCGCAGGTCAGGGGGCAACCACAATGAAGAGAACCTGGGCCGATTATTCGTGGATTGCGCTGGGCGCGGGAGTCCTCGTCTTCACGCTCTCGATGTGGAACCGGCTGACGTTTCCAGTCCCCTGGAACGATGAGGCGCGCTTCTATGTTCCCGCCCTGTGGTGGGCGAATCACTTTAATCTTGAGCCTGCCAGCCTGAATGCTCCAATGGGGATCTTTTGGGTGCCGGATGGCTTCACCATACTTCTCGGATCAGGGTTGACTCTGTTCGGTAAGAGCATCTATACGGCGCGACTGATCTGCGAAGTCATGGTCTCGGTTTCCGTGGCTCTATGGAGCCTTTCTTTTCGGCGCATCGCTGGATCTTCCTATGTAGGAGCGCTCTGCACGATCCTTATTGTTTCTCCGTCCGTGGTCTTTGCCGCCAATATGGTCAGGATGGAAGCTCCACTTATGTTGCTCCTGGCCATCGTCGTTCTTGTGTATCTCAACGGGGCCCGTGCCGAAGCGCTGTCTCTTCTCCTGCTGAGTGTTCTGATCCATCCGGCTTTTGCCGTGGCGGCGTGTGCTTACCTGCTTAGCCTTCTCCTGCTTCCGAGACGCTCAAAGTCCAAGCTCGTGGAAGGCAAGTGGAGCTATATCTGCTTAGTCGCGACGGTCATTTTGTTCGCGTGTGAGGTGATTCGTTACGTTCATCATTACGATGTATACAAGCTGCATATGGCGTTTCAGGTCTCGCGCAAAGCTGGCCGCGACGTCATGACGGTAATGCTGTCAAAGGCGATGTTGGTGGATATGGGATATTTTGCCCTTGTCGCGGTGTCAATGTTCCTGGCTCGCGGAGCACGCTGGAGTCCCACGATTCTGGCGCGGCTCCCCATCGTTGCGATCGGCGTCGGCGTGATGCTCTATGCGGTTTTTGGCTTTGAGATAGCTTACGGAGTGTATAGCTTCGCGCTCGTCCCCGCGCTTTTTGTAAGCGTCGCCTCGGGGATCTATCTTGCCGGAGTCGATTCGACTCGAGGAGCTTCCGTTAGGAACGTCGCTGCCATGGATTGAGGTGCTGAGAGTCGTTCTCGCTCACAGGGCGATAGCCATCAGGCGTTGACGATCTCTTCTTCTAGCGATTGCTTCTCGAAGAGGTCGGCGTAGTAGCCGTTGCGGGCGATGAGATCGTCGTGGGTTCCGAGCTCGGCGATGCGGCCGTCTACGAGCACGGCGATCCGATCGGCGTTGCGCGCTGTGGAGACGCGGTGGGCGATGAGGATGGTGGTTCGGCCCTGCATCTTGTTCTGGAGAGCGTTGAGAATCTGCTCTTCGGTGTAGGTATCGACCGAGGCGAGAGCGTCGTCGAGGATGAGGATGCGGGGTTCGCGGAGGAGCGCGCGGGCGATAGCGGTGCGCTGCTTCTGGCCTCCGGAGAGCGTCATGCCGCGCTCGCCGACGACGGTCGAGAAGCCGCGGGGGAACTCGAGGATCTCGGCGCCGATATGGGCGGCTTCGGTGGCGGCGAGGATCTCGGCTTCATGGGCGCCTTCGACGCCGAAGGCTACGTTCTCGCGCACGGTCTCAGAGAAGAGGAAGGTCTCCTGCGGCACAAAGCCGATGGCGCGGCGCAGCATCTGGAGCGGGTAGTCGCGGATGGGGCGGCCGTCGAGGAGCACCATGCCGGGAGCGGCGTCGCTGAGGCGGGGGATGAGTGAGACGAGCGTGGTCTTGCCGCTGCCGGTGGGGCCGGTGATGGCGAGGCTTGAGCCCGCGGGGATCGTCAGCGAGATGTCATGCAGGATTTCGGAGCCGGTGGGGTACTGGAAGCTGAGGTGGTTGAAGGCGATCTCGCCATTAAAAAGGGGCTCAGGGTCCAGGGCCAAGGGTCCAGACTGCGATGGGGCGAGGTACACGGGCTCCGTGCCGACGCGTGCGGAATACAGGGGTTCCTCGCGCTGCTCGGAATGACGGTGCTGCAGGAGTGCCGGATCTGCTTCGCTGTCGTCGATCTCCGGTTTCTCGATCAGGATCTCGTTGATGCGGGTTACGGAGGCGGCTCCGCGCTGCACGAGGTTCACCACGTAGCCAACGGCGATCATGGGCCAGGTGAGCTGGACCATGAAGACGTTGTAGCTGGCGAACTGAGGCACGGTGATGTGGTGCAGCAGGACCTCGCGACCGCCGGCGAGGAGGGTGATCATCAGCGAGAGGCCGAGCACGAACTCGAGCGTGGGCCAGAGCATGGCCATCAGGCGAGCGAGCATCAGCGAGCGGCGGATGTACTCCTGATTGGCGGTCTCGAAGGAGGCGATCTCGGCGTCTTCCTGGGAGAAGGCGCGGATGAGGCGTGCGCCGGAGAAGTTCTCCTCTGCCTGGGCGGAGATGTCGGAGAAGCTGGCCTGGATGCGTTCGAAACGCTTGTGGATGCGGGCGCCGAAGTACTGCACGAGCACGCTGGCGATGGGCAGCGGGACGAAGGCGTACATCGTCAGGTGCGGGGAGATGCGCAGCATGAACGGCAGGGCCGCCGTGGTGAAGACGATGGTGTTGGCGGAGTACATGATCGCCGGTCCGAGGAGCTGGCGGACCGCGTTCAAGTCATTGGTCGAGCGTGCCATGATGTCGCCGGTGCGGTGGCGCTGGAAGAAGCTGGGCGGCTGCTTCGCGAGGTGCGCGAACATATCGTTGCGGATGTCGAACTCGATCTCGCGCGAGGCTCCGATGAGGATCTGGCGCATGAGATAGAGGAACGTTCCGGAGACGATGGCGACGCCGATGATGCGGGCGGCGTGGTACTCGACCTTGGAGGCCGAGAGGCCGGCCTGGATGTCCTTCACCGCCGCGCCGATGAGCAGCGGGATGATGACCTTCGACGAGTTGTAGATGAGCAGCGAGATCCCGCCCAGGGCGTAGCTCTTCCAGTAGCGACGGAGGTAGGGAAAGAGCGGACTGAGTCTGGGAAACATGAGGGCAGGGATTATGGACTAGGGATTAGGTGTTAGGAACGCGCGGGCCGCCGGCTCCGGTACTCGGAGTAGCGGCGGCCTGCTGGCGGAGAGTTAGGACTTGGGGGTGCTGGCTGGCGGGGGAGTTGTGCTTGCGGGAGGCGCACCTGCGCCGGCGGGTGGCGCCGAAGCGGGCTTGGCAGGCGGAGGCGGAGGGACGCGTACCGGCTCGGGGGCCTTGTCGCTCTGCGCGGCGACTTCGAGGTCGAAGATCAGCATGGCGCGAGGTGGGATGGGAGGCCGGCCGGCTTCGCCGTAGGCGATCTGGTAGGGGATGTACAGGCGGCGCTTGCCGCCCACGCGCATGCCTTCAAAGCCTGTGTTCCACGCCGGGATGACGCGCGCTGCGCCGTATTGCAGGGGGAACGGTTCGCCGCCTGGGTGGTCGTAGGAGCTGTCGAACTTGGTGCCGTCGGTGAGCCAGCCGGTGTACTTCACCGAGAGGAAGGCTCCCCGCTTTACCAGCGCGCCGGTGCCGACGGTGATCTCGCTGTAGAGGAGCGAGATGGTTTCCTTCTTGGGGCCAAGTGCTTCTGCGAGCTCCGGGCTGACCAGCGGCGAGGCGTACTCAAGATGGGTTTCCGGTGTGCGGGTGACGGTGTACAGCGTCTTGACGCAGGGCGTTCCGGCAGGCAGTGCGGGTATCTTCGGGGAGAGCCCAGGCGGCGTGACGCAGCCACCCGCAGGGGCAGCTGCGTGCGCGGGGGCGGCGTGGTGAACGGCAGTCGAGTGCGCGGGGGTGGGAGTCTGGGCCGCGAGGGTGATTGCGGCCGAGGTCATTGCCAGGAGTGTGAGGGTCTTCATATCCGCTCACAGTGTAGACCGTCGAGTTAGGTGGGAGTGCGAAGGAGGAGATAACTTCCGGCGATGGCGAAGAGGAGGTCCGGGGACCAGGCGGCGAGGACGGCGGGAAGGGTATTCACATCGCCGAGGTTTTCGAAGATGGCGGCCACCACCCAGAAGGCGATGGCGACACCTATGGCAGCGCCCATGCCGGCGACCGAGCCTCGTTTGCCGGCGGTGAGGGAGAGCGGAATCGCGACCAGTGCGAGGATGAGCGTCACCAGCGGGTAGGCGACCTTGCGATTAAGCTGGACGCGAAAGCGCACCGTATCGAAGCCGCTCTTGCGCAGGTCATTGATGTAGGCCGAAAGCTCGTTGTAGTTCATCTCCTGCGACTGGCGTACGTCCTTCTTGAAGTACGAGGGCTGCTCGCGGATCTCGGGGAAGGTCGAGAGGGTGAAGGGCTGGTAGCTGGAGATGGCCTCCCCGTTGAAGGTGCGCTGCCAGCCGTTCTCGAAGATCCAGGCCGAGAGGTGCTCATCCCAGTGCGCGCTGGAGGCATAGATGCGGCGGGTGAGCGCGAAGCTGCCGGGCTGGAACTCGAAGACGGTGAGGTTGCCCAAGACGTTCTGATCAGGGTCGAAGTACTGGTAGTAGAAGATGCGCGTGGGGCCGTTGTCGCCACTGGACTGCCCGCTCATCCACTGGCGACCGGGGCGAAGGAAGGTCTGTGCGGGTTTGCCTTTGATGATTGCCAACAGGGCGTCCTGCTGGCGGTTCGCGGAGGGCAGATAGACCTCATCGAAGGCGAACAGGCCGGCGGAAAGCAGCGCGGCGATGAGCAGCACCGGCGTGATGATGCGATAGAGGCTCATTCCGGTGGCTTTCATCGCGGTCAGCTCGCTGGAGCGGGAGAGCGAGCCGAAGGTGATGAGCACAGCGATGAGCGAACACAGGGGAGTGACGTTGTAAAGGATGAATGGGATGAGGGTGAACAGGTACTCACCGACCGTGACCAGCGGCGTTCTGTATTTGACGATGTCGCCGATCAGCTCGAAGAAGGTAAAGATCTCGAAGAGGATCGTGAAGCTGGCGAGTACGAGCACGAAGTTGCGCAGGAAGGCGCCCATGACGTACTCGTCGAGGATGAGCGGGAAGTTGATGCGTAGCGCCCGGCGCAGCCAGCGGATGTTGAAGCCGCCAGTGTGGCCGTTGTGGGAGGGCTCGCGACGCCTGCGCGTCAGGCGCTCGAAGAACTGCGCGATGTGTGTGCCTGTCCGTGCCGCGAGATCAAGCGCGTAGCCGCCTGAGGACATCTGCTGGATAAGCACCAGGCCTGCGCCGGCGAAGAGGATGTTGGCTCCCCAGATGCCGAGCAGCGGCGGAATCTTGTTCTGTCGCGCGAGGCCGAGGCCGATGATCCACAGGAAGTAATAGACGAAGACCAGCATCAGCGTGACGACGAAGCCCGCACCCTTGCCGCCACGGCGGGAGCTCATGCCCAATGGAACTCCTACGAGCATGAGCACGATGCAGGCGGTGGGGAAGGCGAAGCGGCGATGCAGTTCGATGGTGTAGATGCGGCTGTCGCGATCGTGCGCCTTGATGCGAGAGGTCAGCTCGTGCATCGTAAGCGCCTGGATGGGCGTATCGAGACGGCTGATGTGCGAGTCTTCCTGCTGGCCGGTCTGCACGGGCATCTCGGTGTCGAGGAAGGTGGAGATGTCGTACTCGGAGGGGTTGTTGACGGCGATGTCGTGGCGGCTGCCGTTGTTGAGTTCGAGGCGCAGAGCGTGCGGGCCGTCGCCGGTCACCATGGCCTCCCGCGAGGTGATGATGTGCGGGTTGGCGGGCTGGGTCAGATCGGCGAGGAAGACGTTGCGCCAGATGGCCGAGCCATCCGTGCCCGGCAGGGTGTCCTGCACGTAGAGGACGTAATTTTTGAGGTCTTCGTAGAAGACGCGGGGCTCGACCTGTACGGTGGCTTGCGAGGTCTTGCTTGCTTCTTCGTACGCGAGTAGTGCACTGGCTGCACGCGGTGCGATGTACAGCGAGTTCACGAGTCCGATGCCCCAGCAGGTGAAGGCCAGCATGCTGATGACGCGCAGGAAGCTCATCACGCCGAAGCCTGAAGCACGCATCGCGGTCACTTCGCTGTCGGCGGCGAGACGGCTGAGACCCAGCAGGATGCCCACGAGGACGGACATGGGGATGGTGAGCGTGAGGAAGCCGGGAAGCAGATAGCCGACCAGGCGCACGATGTCCGCGGGCGTGGCGACGCCGCGTACTGCCAGCTCCATGAGCGGCAGCAGGTAGCGCATGAAGAGGATGAACGTGAAGAGCACCCCGCCGAGGAGGGCGTAGGAGATGATTTCGCGGAGGATGTAGCGGGTAAAGATGCGCACAGAGATGGCCCGCGGAGTGCGGTGAATCCAGTGTAAAGGCTACGCGCGAGGTGTGCGCTAGACCTTGCGCATCTCTTCGCTGACGCTATGACCTTCGGGCGTATCCAGAGCGTCGAGACTGGTGATGACGCCCTCGCGATCGCGGGCTTCACGGTTCTGGCTGAGCTTCCATTTGCCTTCGAGGCGAGCGATGGGGAGCTCGAGGCCGACGATGCCGCGGATCATCGCAGCGATGTAGTCCGGAGGAGCGTCATCCATCGTCCAAGGCGCGGCGGAGGTCTGCTCGTGGAGGTGGGTGAGTGAGGCGAGGTGTGAGCGGAGCCAGGCTTCATCTTCCACGATGCGAAGGGGACCGTAGGCGTGGACGGCGATGTAGTTCCAGGTGGGAACGCTGCGATGATTTTCGGCCTTGGTGGGATACCAGGAGGGCGAGATGTAGTGATCGGGACCGGTAAAGATCGCGAGGGCTTCGACGGTGGGGTCGGGGTCGCGCCATTGGGCGTTGGCGCGCGCGAGATGGCCGCGAAGCGTCGGCGTTTCGGGGTCCTCGGTGTGCAACACCATCGGGATGTGCGAGGCGAATAGGCCCGAGGGGTGCAGCGTGACGATCGTCGCCAGGGGGTGCGCACGCATCATGGCGTGCATCTCTTCGGGGCGATGCTCGGCGTTGAACTTGGGGATGTACAAGGCGTCCTCCCTTTCAGCCTAAGGCATCAGGCGGGACGTCAGCCTCAGGCGCCGCGGAGGCGCAGCGAGTTGGCGAGCACGCTGACGGAGCTGAGGGCCATGGCTGCGCTGGCGAGCACGGGGCTCAGCAGCACATGGAAATGCGGATAGAGCACGCCTGCGGCGATGGGCAGGCCGAGCGCGTTGTAGGCCAGCGCCCAGCCGAGGTTCTGGCGCATGATGCGCGTGGTGTGGCGGGCCAGGCGGATGGATGCGGGCAGAAGCCGGAGGTCGGGATGCAGCAGGATGGCGTCGCCGGCTTCGCGGGCGAGGTCGCTGCCGCTGGCCATGGCAAGACCGGCATCGGACTGCGCGAGCGCGGCTGCGTCGTTGATACCATCGCCCACCATAGCTACTTTATGGCCCTGCTGCTGCATGGTGCGGATAGCGGCGAGCTTGGCGGCGGGCAGCAGGTGGGCCTGCACGTCGGTGATGCCGGCCTCGCGGGCGATGGGGGCGGAAGAGGATGCGATGTCTCCGGTGAGGAGCAGGGGCGTGACGCCAAGCGATCGCAGCGTGGAGATGGCTTCGGCGGCGTGCGGACGGAGCGTGTCCATGGCGTAGAACGCGGCTTGTAATGTGCCATCGAGGAGGAAATACAGTGGCGTGGCGTGCTCCAGTCCTGTCGGAGGTACTGGGGCTGGCGTGGTGCCAAGCAGCGACGCATTGCCCAAGGCGAGGCGATGCTCCTTTGCGCCAAGGGTGACGCTGGCTTCGAGCCCGATGCCGGGGAGCACGCGAAGGTCGGAGATCACGGGAGTGCTCGCGATGCTCTCTGCAGCTTTGGAGGCCGCGAAGGTTACGACGGCCTGCGCGAGCGGATGGGTGGAGAGACGTTCTGCTGCGGCTGCGATTGCGAGGAGTGCCTCGCGTGAAAGCTTCGATTCGGAAGCAAGAATCATTGCCGCGATGGCGGGCTTGCCTTGGGTGAGGGTGCCGGTCTTGTCGAGCGCCATCGTGTCGACGAGAGCGAGCCGCTCCAGCGCCTCGCCGCCTTTGATCAGCAGGCCGAGCTGTGCGGCGCGGCCGATGGCGACGGTGATCGCAGCGGGTACGGCAAGGCCCATCGCGCAGGGGCAGGCGATGATGAGCACGGCGATGGCGATAGCGAAGGGACGCGAGAAGCCTTGATGCAAGCCATGGGTATTGAGCGCGACGGCCCAGGCTGCGAAGGTGAGGCTCGCGAGCGCGAGCACCGAGGGCACGAAGATGGCGCTGGCGCGGTCGGCGAGCTGCTGCATGGGGGCGCGGCTGTTCTGGGCCTGCGCCAGGAGCCGCTGCATCTGGGCGAGTGTGGAAGCGGCGCCTACAGCAGTCGTCCGGAGGATGAGCGCGCCGTCGAGGTTCAGCGTGCCGGCACTGACGCGTTCGCCAACGCTGTGAGTGACGGGCAGGGGCTCGCCGGTGAGCATGGAGGCGTCGATGGAGCTGCGCCCTTGCACGATCTCGCCGTCGACGGGGATACGGTCACCAGGGAGGACGCGAAGCAGGTCGCCGGTCTCAATGGCGTCGAGCGGGAGGACGGTTTCGGGCAGCGAGGAATAGTCGGTTACGCCCACGGGCGGTGTGAGGAGGCGGACGTCCTTCGCTTCGAGGCGGGCGAAGCCTTCGAGGGCGCTGGTGGCGCGGGCTCTGGCTCTAGACTCGAGCCATCGGCCGGTGAGCAGGAAGGCGAGGATGAGGATGACGGCCTCGAAGTAGACATCGGCACCGACGCCGCGGTGGGCGAGGGCCTGGGGAGCGAGGGTTGCTGCGAGAGATGCGGCAAAGGCCGAAAGCGTGCCGATGGCGACCAGGGTGTTCATGTTGGTTGCACGATGCCGAGCGGCGCGCCAGGCGGCGGCGTAGATCTCAGGAGCTCCGAAGAGCATGGTTGCCAATGCAAGCACGGCCAGCACCCAGCGCACGGGCTGCGCGGGAAGATCCATGAGCCACATCGGCATCAGTGGATCGAGTATGCGGGCGGTGAACGCGAGGAGGGGATCGGAGCTGGACGAGCCTTGCAACGTGCCGGTCATTAGCGGCATCGAGAGTGTCATGGCCACGGCTCCCGCGATGAGCGCGAGGATGGCGCGGAGGACGAGATACTTTGCTGCGGGCTCCATGTCCATCGGGGCGTCGATGGAGGCGTCGTAACCGGAGGAGCGCACGGCGCCGATGAGGGTGTCTGGGGAGATGGGCGTTACCGAGGTGACCTGGGCGGTGTTTGCGAGCAGGTTGACGGTTGCGGAATCTACGCCCGGTACGGCGGCCAGGGCGTGCTGGACGTGCGACTGGCAGGAGGCGCAGGTCATTCCCTGGATATGCAGCTGCTGGATGGCGGGCCCAGGTGCGTCGTGTTGGACTTGCTCGGGCATCGCTATGCCGAGCGGGCTGGGTAGCCTGCCGCAGAGAGGGCTGCTGTTACTTCGACAGTGGGCGTATCGGTAGCCACGCGGGCCGCACCGATGCGGACCTCTTCGGCGTGGGTCCCGGGCAGGCCGTTCAACACCTGGGTCACGCGACGCACGCAGCTTCCGCAGTGCATATTTTCGATTTGAAGGTTCAATGTTGCCATTCCAATTAGATGCCTCCGCAGAGGGATCGTCGCACGCGGTGCGTGAAAGGGCCCGGCCAGTCCGATTACGGGACGAAGCGGTAGCCGACGCCGCGCACCGTGAGCAGATGGACGGGGTCGCCGGGCTTGGGCTCGAGGTAGCGGCGAAGGCGAACGATGAAGTTGTCGATGGCACGGGTGTCGGTGTCCTCGCGGACGCGCCACACGTTCTCGAGCAGCTCTTTGCGGGAGATGATCTTGTTGGGCCGCTCGAGCAGATAGCGGAGCAGGTCGCACTCCATCAGGGTGAGGTGCACGGTCTCCTCGGGCGAGCGGACCTGCAGCTCGGCGAGGTCGATGACGCGGTCGCCCAGCGTAACGGTGTCTTCCGGCTCTTCGAGAGACGGCGCGGGTGCGGAGCCTGTTGGTGACGGTTTCTGCCAGTGCATGCGACGCAGCAGGGCGCTGAGGCGAGCGAGGAGCACGTTCAGCTCGAAGGGCTTGGGGAGGTAGTCGTCGGCTCCGGCGTCGAAGCCTTCGACGATATCCTCGGTGCGGCCCCGCGCTGTCAGCAGCATGACAGGAAGGTATCGCCCGGCCTGGCGCAATGCACGCACGATGGAGAAGCCGTCCTGCTGGGGCAGCATCACGTCGAGCAGCACCGCGGCGGGGGCCTCGGGCGTGGTGGTGAGCCAGTGGAGCGCGGCGTCTCCTTCGGATTCGTGGTGGGTGCGGTAGCCTTCGGCCTCGAGGTTGAAGATGAGCGCCTGGGCGAGGTGGTCCTCGTCCTCGATGACAGCGATGAGTGGAGCTTCAGCCTGGGTGTCGTTCGCCATCATGGCCTCCTCGGACGCAGACGTCAGGATACGCTTCCGTGAGATGCAGCTGAGACAGCTTCGGTGTTTGCGCCAGACTGCGCCCGCTTATCGCTGGGTGTCCAAGGGGAGGGATAAGAACATCGTGGTGCCCTTGCCTGCCCCTTCGGAAAGCGCACGGACATTGCCGCCGTGCTGCCTGGCGATGGTGTGCACGAGGAAGAGGCCGAGGCCAGTGCCCTTGATCTTCACCTGGTCGTTGCCGCTGGCGCGGTAGAAGCGCCTGAAGACGCGCTTGAGCTCGCTGGGGTCGATGCCGATGCCTGTATCGGAGATGGAGAGCACCGCCCAGGTGTACTCCTCGATGCCGAGGTGGCAGCGGACGTGGACGCCGTCGGGAGAGTACTTCACGGCATTGTCGAGGAGGTTGAGGACGGCGGTGCGGAGATCTTCAGGATTGCCCTGGACGAAGAGCTTGACGCCGCCGGGAACCTCGTCCAGCAGGATGTCTTCTGTGGGAAGGCGGTTGCGGCGACAGACGACGGCGACGCATTCGGCAACGAGCGGGTAGAGCTCGATGCGGGTGTAGGCGGAGCGCTGGCGATGGCCCAGCGTGCCGGCCTTGAGCACGGTCTCGACGGTGGCGAGGAGGCGGTCGGTATCGGCCCGCATGATGGTGTAAAAGCGCTGGCGCTGGGCTTCGTCGAGGGGGCGGCGCTCGAGCGTTTCGAGGTAGAGGCGGATGGACGCGATGGGGGTCTTGAGTTCGTGGGTGACGGCGTTGAGGAAGGAGTCCTGGCGCTCGTTGCGGCGGATCTCGCGGACGAGGAAGACTGTGTTGAGGACGACGCCGGCGATGAGGATGGCGAAGACGATGAAGCCGATGACATCGAGCGCGAGCCTTCGTCCGCTGAGGTGCACGAAGTAGATATTCAGGATCGCCAGCAGGCCGATCAGGCACGACCCCATCACGATGAAGAACGCTGTGATGCCGCGCCGGCGGGTAAGGTTCATGGGAGAACGTTAGCAAATCCGGGGGCTGAGGTGGGGAAGAAGGAGAATGTGCAGGAACATGGAGTTTTTGCGGAAGCTCATCGATGAGGACGGGGGCTGCCTCGATAATGAGAATCGAACGCACGGCAAGCGACCCCAGGAGGACGAATGGCAGACACGAAGAAAACAATTGAGCAGGCATACACCGCGTTCAACGAGCGGGACATCGACCGCGCTTTGGCACTGATGACCGAGGACGTGAGCTGGCCCAAAGCTTCAGAGGGCGGCAAGGTTGTCGGCAAGGAAGAGATTCGCGCCTACTGGACTCGGCAATGGGGTGAGTTCGATCCGCGCGTCGAACCGCTGGCGATGACCGAGGACGATGGAGGCAAGGTCCACGTGCAGGTGCACCAGCTGGTCAAGAGCCTGCAGGGGGATGTTCTTGCCGACGGCGAGGTGGTTCACGTGTTCACGATGAGCGGCGGTCTCATCGCGGCGATGGATCTCGGGGATAAGGCGGAGGCAGCTGCGGGTCCGTCGGTGGCGTTTGCACATCGATCCTGACGGGCTTATGACCTCAACGCAGAAGGCCGCCCTCACGAGGAGAGCGGCCTTTGTGCTTGCTAGGATTTGAGTGCTACGCCATGTAGGAGCCGGCGGGCTTGGGGTTTTCGCGATCGAACTTCGCGATTTGAACTTTCTTCGCGAGGCCGAGCTTTTCCATGACCCAGATGCCGTAGTAGTTGATGTCGAACTCGTACCAGGTGAGGCCGTGGCGCGCGCTCACCGGGTGAGCGTGGTGATTGTTGTGCCAGCCTTCGCCACCGGTGAGGAGAGCGACCCACCAGCTGTTGCGCGAGTCGTCCTTGGTCTCGAAGCGGCGCGAGCCGAACATGTGCGTCGCCGAATTGACGAGCCAGGTGGCGTGCAGGCCGAGCGTCACGCGGAGGAACGTGCCCCAGAGGACCATGCCGGCGGCGCCGACAACGCGGTGACCTTCGGGAGCAAGCGCGGCGCCGAGAGCCATCTGGAAGAAGCCGACGAGGGTCAGCGGCAGCCAGTGGTACTTGGAGAGCCAGACGTGCATGCGATCACGGGTAAGATCCGGAGCGTAGCGGCCCAGAAGAGCAGTCTCTGAGTGGAGCGAGCGGCCGGAGACGATCCATCCGGCGTGAGCCCACCATGCGCCATCGTGCGGCGTGTGCGGATCGCCTTCGTCGTCGGAGTTCTGGTGGTGCACGCGATGCGTGGCGACCCAGAAGATCGGTCCGCCTTCCAGGGCGAGCGTGCCGCAGAGGGTGAGGAAGTACTCCATCCAGCGGGGGACGCGATAGCCGCGATGGGTCAGCAGGCGGTGATAGGTCATGCCAATGCCGACATTGATCGCGAAGAAGTAAGTGATGACGGCGGCTGCGAGGTTCTTCCACGACCAGAACATGGGCAGCAGCGCAACAATGGCCCCGACGTGGAAGGCGCCCATGAAGATCGCGGTGATCCAGTTCACGCGGCCTTCCTGGTACTGGCGTCCCATGCGGAGGTCTTCCTTGATGCGGCGGGCGTGCTCACGGGCTGCTTCAAAGCCCAGCGGCGACGTGGTCGCGCGGGTGGTTTGGGTGAGCGTGGATTCCTTCGCGGTGGGGGGCTGCTCGAGTGATGCGTTCATAGTGATGTCGGACCGACCTCGTATACTTCGTTACTGTCGTCCAAGGTACGCCCTGAGGTGAGAGCTGGTGTGTAACAGTTTTGTAAGTGAGCGGAGCCGTGTGTTTCCGGGACTTTATGGGGTTTGTGGAACCCTTTCGATCGTACGCGCGCGACGCTCGTTTGCAGGGATTGCGATGCTTTCGATTGCCGGGATGGTGGCCCTTACGGGCAGCGGCTTAGCGCAGCAAGGCACAGTGAACCTGCCCAGCGGAAAGATCCTGCAGACTCCTACGCCTGGATCTCCAGCTCGCGTCAATAGCCTTCCGCTATCGCTTGCGGTCTCGCCGGACGGCAAGTATGTGGCATCCATCAACGCGGGCTATGGCACCTTTGAGTCGAAGTATCGCCAGTCCATCGCGGTGATGAATACGGTGACGGGAGAGGTGCGGGACTTCCCGGATGAAAGGTTGGGTCAGCGTGCGAAGGAGACCTACTTCTCCGGTCTGGTCTTCAGCCCGGACGGAACGAAGCTGTATGCCAGCATGGCCAGCATCACTGCGGCTGAGGGAGGAAGCGCGAAGACGCCGGGCAATGGCATCGCGGTGTACTCCTTCTCCGAGGGAACGCTCAAAGCGCAGGACTTCCTCTCGCTGCCGTTGATTACGTTGGCAGAGGGCCGCACGTCGCTGGTGCGCAAGGGGCACACGACTGAAGGCGTACCGTATCCCGCGGCGATTGCGGCGGTGCCGGGCACGACGCAGCTGCTGGTGGCGGAGAACCTGGCGGATTCAGTGACGCTGCTGGATACGGCGACGGGCAAGGTGGTGCGCAACATCGATCTCTCCGCGGGCGAGATTGTGCCTTCGACTTATCCGATTGCTGTTGCGGTCACGGCGGATGGCAAGCGGGCGTTTGTCGCGTTGTGGAATGCGAGTGCCGTGGCGGAGGTGAGCCTGGCAACAGGCGCGGTGCTTCGCGAGCTGCCTTTGCTGAAGCCGGCGAATCCGATCGATCCAGGTACGCATCCGTGCGCTCTGCTGTTGGATGAAAAGGCCGGCACACTGTATGTCGCGCTCTCGAACCGCGATGCTGTGGCGGCGATTGATATCGCGAAGAACCAGTTCGCGGTGAAGGGCTACTTCGATACGCGGCTTCCGGGGCAGAGCTACTTTGGCGCTGAGCCGGATGCGCTGGCAATGAACGCCGATGGTTCGCGACTGTATGCGGCCAACATGGGCACGGACTCGATTGCGGTGCTCGATCCACACAAGATGCGCAGCATGGCGAAGGCCAAGGGGATGATCGAGCCGCTGGGGTTTGTGCCGACGGAGATGATGCCGATGGCGCTGGCGGAGAGTGGCGGCAAGGTCTTCGTTGCGACGGGGCGGGGCAAGGGGACGGGTCCGAACAACATGCCGCAGCGGGCTGCGCCGGGAGCTCCGACGTCGCGCGACAAGGCGGACTCTACCTATGCTCCGACATTGGACTACGGTTCGCTGGCGAGCATCAGCGAGAGCTCCGTCGAGGGCAATCTGAAGGTTTCGACGGATGCTGTGCTGGGCTCCAACCGCATGAAGGCTGCGCAGCAGCCAATTGAGTTTGCGGGTGGGAAGAACCCCATCAAGCACGTGATCTACATCATCAAGGAGAACCGAACCTACGATCAGGTCTTCGGCGACCTGATGAAGGATGGGCAGAAGGTGGGCAACGGCGATCCGTCGTTGACGATGTATGGTGCGACGATTACACCGAACCAGCACAAGCTGGTGCTGCAGTTCGGCGTGCTGGATAACTTCTTCGACTCGGGCGAGGTCTCGGGCGAAGGACATGTGTGGTCGAACGCGGCGATCGGCTCGGACTACATGGAGAAGACCTGGCAGATCAACTATCGCAGCGCGGAACATACGTACGACTACGAGGGTGTGGTGGCCAATGGCGATCCGCTGCTGCAGCACATCCCGGACCTTGCGGAGCCTTCGAGCGGCTACCTGTGGACGAACTTTGCGAAGCACAACATCAGCCTGTTTCATTTCGGCGAGTACATCAGCTCGACGTTTTGCACGAGCGCGGGCGATGCAATGCCCGGCGACCGCACGATGAACCCGCGCGAGGGCGCAATGACCGGTGGATCGCGGCCGTGCGATCCGGCGTTCATCCGGCCGGGCGAGGAGATCCCTGCGGCCTGGGGCGGCGGAAAAAGCCTTTTCCCGTGGGCGATTCCGCGGCTGGCGCACAATCAGGCGACCAAGCCGGAGCTTGAGGGCCATTACTCGAAGGTCTATCCGGACTTCAATCTGATGGTGCCTGACCAGATTCGCATCAACGTGTTTCTGGAGCAGCTGAAGCTGTGGGTGGCGCAGCGCGAGTCGGGCAAGGACGAGATGCCTTCGTTCATCGAGGTGCGCCTGGGCAACGATCACACGGCGGGCACGCGGCCTGGTTCTCCGGCGCCGAAGGCCTCGGTGGCGGACAACGATCTGGCCATCGGTCGCGCGGTGGATGCGATCTCGCACTCGGCGTATTGGAACGACACGGCGTTCTTCATCCTTGAGGACGATGCGCAAAACGGCGCGGACCATGTGGACGCGCATCGCTCGCTCGCCGTGGTGGTCTCGAAGTATGCTCCTCATACCCAGCCAGCATTTGTGGACAGCACGTTCTACTCGACCGTGAGCGTGATCCGC
Source organism: Bryocella sp. (assembly GCF_058498515.1). Taxonomy (NCBI): domain Bacteria; kingdom Pseudomonadati; phylum Acidobacteriota; class Terriglobia; order Terriglobales; family Acidobacteriaceae; genus Bryocella; species Bryocella sp. Next base: position 38,814 of record NZ_JBMHYI010000024.1, on the reverse strand, counting down.
ACCATGGAGACCCTGCTCGGCGCTCCTCCGATGAACAACAACGATGCCTTTGCGCCGATGATCGCTTCGCTATTCACGGGTCCGGGCGATCAGCCGGCGTTCGATGCGGACTACTCCAACCGCGACAACCACCTGATCTACACGATGAACGAGAAGACCGCGCCAGGTGCGAAGGCGTCGCTGAAGATGGACTTCTCGCGCGCGGACCATGCCGACCCGATGAAGCTGAACCTCATCCTGTGGCAGGACGCGAAGGGCAATACACCGCCTCCGGCGATGATCCTCGAGAAGCACAAGAAGACGAAGGACGATGATGATAATTAGTTAGTGAATAGTGAATAGTGAATAGTGAGTAGTGAATAGTGAGTAGTGAGTAGTGGAAAAGGACTTGCGAAGGCGGGTCTTCTCGTTGGGGATGAGGTGACAAACAGCAGATCCCCTTTGGGAATGACAACAAGAAGAGCAACCGCGAGTGCGAGCCTCGAAGGCAAGTTGGAGCTACGTCAGAACTGGAAGTAGAGGAACGACTTTGTATCGCCGAGGTTGGCTAGCACGGCGAAAAAGAGCACCGCCATCGCAAAAGCCCAGCGGAGGTTGGGTGTCCAGCGCATGTGGTTGAACCAGGGTGTGGGTGCGGTGGCTCCTGAGGGCTCTTCGCCGAGGATCTGCTGGGTGTTGGGCAGGTACCAGACGATAGGGAAGAGAGCGAAGCCTGCGGCAGCATCGAGCAGGCTGCTGAAGTGCCCGGCGCCGTGCAGGAAGAACAGCGAGCCCAGCATCGAGGTCGCGGCATGCAGCGTGTCGGCGCGGAAGAAGACCAGCGCCAGCGCGACCTGCAGGTAGACCCCGATTCGCATCAGCAGGATGGTGAACTCGCTGCGGACCTTCTCCGGCATGGTTTTGTCGCGCTGTCGGAAGCTGCGCCACGCGAGGTTCGCCGTGAGATAGAGCCCGTGCAAGAGACCGAAGATGAGGAACTTTGCCCCTGCGCCGTGCCACAGCCCGGTGAGCAGCATGGTCACGAGGGTGGGATAGGCTGCCATTGCGACGAAACCTTCGGGTGTGGCGAGCGCCTTGCGCGAGACTTTCTTGCCGGCCAGGGTGCGCTTGCGCTGCACGTGCAGCAGGATCGGGTTGTAGAGGTAGAGCGTGATGTAGCGGGTCAGCGTCATGTGCCAGCGCTGCCAGTACTCGGTGACGCTGGTGGCTTTGAAGGGGGAATCGAAGTTGAGCGGGAAGCGGATGGAGAAGATGCGCGCGAGCCCCAACGCCATGTCGGAGTAGCCGGAGAAGTCGAAGTAGAGCTGCATGGTGTAGAGCACGAGGCCCCCCCATGCGGAGGTTGCGCCCTGGGCTCCGGCGCGTGCAAATGAGGCATCAGCGCCTGCCGCGAGGTAGTCCGCGATGAGCACCTTCTTGCCCAGGCCCATCAGGAACCAGGTAAGGCCGAGCGAGACATCGGCTGGTACCATGCGGTACCGCCGGCCGGGAGCGAACTGCGGCATCATCTCCTTGTGGTGGAGGATGGGCCCCATGATGAGGTGCGGGAAGAAGGTGACGAAGAGCACGTAGCTCAGCAGATCCTGCCGCTCCGCTTGTCCTTGCGAGAGGTCCACCAGATACGAGATCTGCGTGAAGGTGAAGAAGCTGATGCCCAGCGGAAGCAGGATGGGATGGGCTTCGGGAGCAGGAACATGCAACGCGTGCAGCAGGATCAGCGTGCGATAGAGGTACTTGAAGTAGAACAGCGCACCCAGATTGAGCGCGATGCCGAGCACGAGCATGCGACGGCGCGTGGAGGAGCACTCCGGCGCCCTGGCGATGGCCGCTGAGACCGCGTAGTTGACCAGGATCGATGCCAACAGGAAGAGCAGGAAGATGGGCTTCCACCAGGCATAGAAGACCAGCGAGCAGAGCGAGAGCCAAGCAATGACCGGTCTTCGCCCCAACCTCCCCAGCAGGTGGAAGCCCGCCATCGCGATGGGCAGAAAAACGAAGATGAACCGGTAGGAGTTAAAGAGCATCGTGAGTGTCTGCGCAGGGCCGGGTCTAAGGAGCCTGCCGCTTCTCTGACGAAGAGAACGCGGCGGAAGACGGTCGAAGCGAAGCGGGCCGCAGCCATGCACCCGAAGCCGTGGGCGTGTAGCTGCCGGATGAGCTTACGGAAGGGTCAGCAATCCTGAAGCGCTCAGCAGGGCGACACCGTCGATTGGCTTCTTCGCCGTGCGAGATGCGGTTCTGGCTCCGGGAGGCAGGCTGTCGCCAACCTCGATGAACCGTGGAGACTCCCTCCGGGTATTGATCTCCGGACGCTCCAAGGCAACCTCATTCAGCTGTTGCGAGAGCCATCCACTGACCATTCGCGAGCCGTCCGCGGTGTAGTGGCGACCGTCGTTGAAGGCGGCGATGGGAAGAGCGTGGAGCGGGTTCGAGGTGATGCCTTCGAGCTGTGTGGCGTAGGCCTGCAGGTTGCTATCGCACGAAGGAATTGGGGCGACATCGACCAGGACGACGGCGGCACGGTCCGCGTAGCGTCGACGAAACTCATCGGCGAGCGCCCGGGAGAATGCGCCCTGGGTGGGATCGGTGAAGGGGGCGTCGGTCTCGCAGTAGGTTCGGGCCGGGGAGGGCGGCGTGAAAAAGGTGGTGTCGGTACGAAGCTGCAGGCGGTCTTCCTCCGGCTGAAGGTGGGTTGCGTGGAACCAAGCGTCGCGGAGGGCATAGTAGGCGGTGAACCCTGCGGCATAGCCGGCAAAGTTGGCGGCCTCGTGGGGGTGCGAGATGAGAACGCGGCGGGCTTCTTTCGGCTGTCCGTGCCGGAGCAGTTCTAACAGGCCCTCGGCGTAGATGGTGTGGTGCCAGACACGGTTCGCGGCCTGGAAATCATCAGGAGAGAGCTGGACGACCAGTACCTTGGGCCGCTCATTCTGGGCGAGAAAACGGTCCAGCGTGAGGTTGCCGGTCACTGCCAGCACGGCGTTGGTGACGGCGATGTTGCAGGTATGAAAGCCGGTTTCATTTTCGACCACGGCCGGATCGACGCCTGTCATTGCAGTCGAGTCGCCAAAGACAACGACGTCGCAGTGGCGATCCTGCATGTTGAAGACGGCGTCGTTGGAGCGCACCCAGAAACTGGCGCCATGATTCATGAAAAAGTTGGATCGACCGAGCCCGATGAATGCCGGGATGGCCAGCAAGGGAAGCACCATCATCGCAAGGCAGTACACCACTGAGGGGTCCAGGGCTGGCCTTGGCAACTGCTCCGGTGTTGGTACAGGGGTCGTCTCGTTACGCTCCAAAGCAGCACTCATGCAGGGGTGTGGGAAGTGAGGTCATTCTATGGGAGCCCTTGTCGGGGTCAGTGTTCTAAACCGCTCAAATATCGAAAGATATTGCAACTTAACCCTTAGTTTGCGAATCGTCGCGCGTTTCGCGTGATCCGTCACTGGGCAGTTAGACGCGAAGAGCCGGCGCGGGATTACCGGAGTCCCGCAAGCAAGGTCTGGAAAACTCGGGGATACTTTGGGCGGATCAAGATTGCCCGGATGGGCACGGGAGGGCGTTTCTCTCAGGGGTGGGTGAGAGGAGAGGTTCGGCGTTCCAAGTGGGGCTATTTTAGGTTTTGCGGGGGGTGTTGCGAGGAGCGCGCACGAGCGAAGGTGTAGGAACGCTTCAGTTCCAGTGCCGATGCGGGAGTGTGGACAGGCATTGATGTGAGCCTCCAGGGCAGAGGGCTTAGGTCAGCGGGAAAATCGCTGGCTTGAGACCTCTGCCCTTTTGACAGCCAAACGTCGGCGCTGGTTAGGTACCAGTGAGCGGTTAGCGGAGGAAGACGCTGAGTTCGGAGGCAGCGGCGCGCAGGGGCGGCAGGAACCGCGTCTGCATCTCCAGCATCGGCATCCGTGGCGCGTGACCGCTGAGATTGACGGTTGCCACGACACGGCCGTTTCCGGCGAAGACCGGAACCGCGATCGAGCGCAGACCGACTTCATACTCCTGGTCGCAGAGGGCATAGCCGTTGCGGCGCACGTTGCGCAGGATCAGCCGCAGCTTTTCCTTGGAGTTGACGGTGCGCGGGGTGTACTGGACCAGCTGCAGGCGAGCGAGGAAGTGTTCCAGCTGATCCTGAGGCAGGTAGGCCAGCAGGACCCGGCCCATGCTGGTGCAGAAGGCCGGCAGGCGTGAGCCGATGTGCAGGTCGACGCTCATCACGCGGGTCATGGTGGTGCGCGCGATGTAGACGATCTCCTCGCCGTCCAGCGTGGCGACGGAGAAGCTCTCCTTGAAGGTCGCGGACATGCGTTCCAGGATGGGCTGCGCGGCGTTGGCCAGGGTGCTGGAGGCGGTGTAGGTGTTGGCCAGGGTGAGCATCTTGGGCCGCAGGGAGTAGCGCTGCGTCTCGTCAGCCCCGGCGAAACCCAGCTTTACCAACGTATAAAGGCAGCGCCGCACGGCGGCACGGGAGAGCCCGGTGCGCTGGCTGAGCTGCGAGATGGTCATCTGCGGCGACTGGGGCGTGAAGGCCTCGATGACGACGAGCCCGCGGGCCAGGGAGGCCATGAAGTTGGGATCGCCCGAATAGGTCTCCAGCGCGACACCGGGGAGCACGGGCTTGCTGGAGGGTGATTTTTCTTGAGGCGGGAGCAGAGCGGCGGGAACGGGAGCGGCCAGCGATGACAAGGTACGGATCCTCCGACACGGGAGCGGCGCGGTCCCGGTGATGACCGATTGCCGCTCTGTACTCACGATAAACGCACGAGGAGCCGAAGCGCAAGAAGGGGGCCGGAGGGAGACTCCCGGATTGCGGAAGCTCGTCGGTTGAGGCCGCAGGAATGCTGGAACGCGGGTGCTTTGTCTATCTGCCTGGAGTCGGCCTATTGCCGCAGCTCCCACAGCTCCTCGTTGCTTGAGAAGCGATGGATGAGGGTGTAGTGGGATTCTACCCAGGAGTAGAGGGGATCGAGATCGTGCTGACCGGTGGGGTTCGTGATGGGGTCGTTTACGGGAAGGAGGGTGATGTAGCGGATGTGGTTTTTCTGGACTGCCCGGATAGCATCGAGGAGGAACTCAGGCCGGGTCAATGGGGCCATCCGAAGAAAATCCATGTATGCAGGGCTGTCTAAGCCGAGAGGAAAGTAAAGATAAGCTGCATCTGCCTGGAAAAAAGGTTCTCCTGGGTGCGTGAGCCGGGCGAGGTATGTGAGTTCCTCCGCATCCTGTGGTAGGAGTGCGAACCTGCCAGTTGGCAGAGAGACGATATCGCTGTAGGCAGCGCGACGGAACATCGTCTGCCGGATGGCGACGACGATGGTGGCAGACCACAGCGCCGCGAGGAGGATGCGGGCCAGACGAGGCCGCGCAGTCAATGCCCGCGCAAGGACCGCGACGAGGACGATGAGAGAAGGCAAAAAGGCCGCATAGAGGCGTATCCAGGTCGGACGAGCGGTGACTTCGGCCATGAGCAGAAGACCGACGGTTGTGAGCAGAAACAGAGGTGTATGGTCCGTGTGCGGCTTTGCCCGATTTTGCCGGTGCTTCCACAAGAGGACGCCGAGAGTTACAGGTGTTACGGAGATCAGAAGCAGATAAAACAGGGCGTTTTCCACGCCGAGGAATGACATCGCATGCGGGAAGGCATGCAGCAAGGTTCGTATAGGATTTTTGAACGGCCGAAGCTCGTAGCGCTGCGGAAAGATGACCTGAAAGTACCAGAGCGTATGCCAGCCTGCGTGCCAAAGGGTGGATGCGCTGAGAAGGAACCAGGTGAGTGCGGCGGAGAGAAACAGGCTTGCCTGCTTCCGCAGCATGGAATCATGAGGGGCTGCCGGCTCACGCGCATAGTAGAGTGCGCTCGCGAAGGCAAACCATGCAGCGGCTCCGGCCATTTGTGTGAAGAAGGTCGCCAGGCCAATGAGGGCGCCTGCCATGGCCATGCGCGCGGGAGAGCGGTCCGTCCAAAGCAGGAGGATGGCAGCGAGGATGGCAAAGAGGCTGAACCAGTGATGTGTGGCGTTTAACCATCTGGGGTAGAGGACAGCGGCGAAGAGGACGGTGGTGAGATCGGCCCAGGAGCGAGGCATGATGCGGCGGTTGAGATGGAGGGTCAGCCAGGACAACGCGGTGCCCATGAGAAGCGTGACGAGGTTGGGAACCCATGCGCGTATGCCGAATAGTTTGAAGGCAAAGAAGAAGACGTAGTCGATGCCGGGGGCGTTGAACTGAAAGAAGTCGCGGTAGATCCATCGGCCAGCGCCCATGCGCAGGGCGTCCAATGCAAAGAGGCCATCATCGGCGACGATGTAGTGAGGAATGCCGTGCAGGGTGAAGAGATTGAAGAAGAGGTAGACGGGAATTGCCAGGACGAGAAGAGCGTCGTAGAGACGCTGTGCCGGTGTGACGTTGTGCTGGTTGTCTGCGACGGCCTCGTTGCATGTGGGGACGATCATTATGGAATCACAGTAGCTTCCGATAACGATGGAGTTGTCACGTGTTTGTAAGAATTCTGGCGGGTACTGTGTTGCAATGCGTGCGGCCGCAGCGCAAGAGACGGGTGATGGCAGAAAGAGAGAGATCGTTTGCCACCGCACAAACGATACCCCACCCTGTCTGGCGATCAAGCTGCCAGCCGAGGATGGGGCACCCCGTTTTGCAGGGGTTATTTGTGGCTGCGGTAGAGGTTGATGAGATGGGTGGTGGAGGTGTCGTGGGCTGTGGGTGGGTCGGTGGGGGATTCCATTTCACCCAGGATCTTTGTGGCGAGGACTTTGCCGAGCTCAACACCCCATTGGTCGAAGGAGTCGATGCCCCAGATGACGCCCTGGGTGAAGACGGAGTGTTCGTAGAGGGCGATGAGCGTGCCGAGGGTGCGCGGGGTGAGACGGTCGTAGAGGAGGGTATTGGAGGGGCGGTTGCCTTCGAAGACTTTGTGCGGGACAAGGGCTTCGGGGACGCCTTCGGCGCGGACTTCGGCGGCGGTTTTTCCAAATGCCAACGCTTCGGCCTGCGCGAAGACGTTGGCCATCAGGATGGCGTGATGCCTGCCTAAGGGGTTTAGGCTCTTGAAGCCGCCGATGAAGTCGCAGGGGATCAAGCGCGTGCCCTGATGGATGAGCTGGTAGAAGCTGTGCTGGCCGTTGGTACCGGGCTCTCCCCAGTAGATGGGGCCAGTCTCTGCCTCGACGTGCGTGCCATCGAGGGTGACGTGCTTGCCGTTGGACTCCATGGTGAGCTGCTGGAGGTAGGCGGGAAAGCGTTTGAGGTACTGCTCGTAGGGCAGGATCGCGACTGTCTGGGCGTCGAAGAAGTCCGTGTACCAGACAGTGAGCAGGCCCATGAGGACGGGCAGATTTTTCTCCAGCGGCGTGGTGCGGAAGTGGACGTCCATGGCGTGGAAGCCGTCGAGCATCGCCTGAAAGTTCTTCGGGCCGATGGCAATCATGGTGCTCAGGCCGATGGCGGAGTCCATGGAGTAGCGGCCGCCGACCCAGTCCCAGAAGCCGAACATATTGGCGGTGTCGATGCCGAACGCTGCCACCGCCTTCTCGTTGGTGGAGATGGCGACGAAGTGGTTGGCGATGGCTTCGGTCTGCTTGAGCGTGGCCAGCGTCCACTCGCGGGCGGAGTGCGCGTTGGTCATGGTCTCGAGCGTGGTGAACGTCTTGGAAGCGACGAGGAACAAGGTCTCTTCGGGGTCGAGGTCGTGGACCGCTTCGACGAAGTCGGTGCCATCGACGTTGGACACGAAGCGGAAGGTGAGATCGCGCTGGGAGTAGTGGCGGAGCGCCTCGTAGGCCATGACGGGGCCAAGGTCGGAGCCGCCAATGCCGATGTTGATGACGTTGCGTATGGGCTTGCCGGTGTAGCCGAGCCACTTGCCGGAGCGAACCTTGTCCGCGAACGCGGCCATTTTATCGAGGACCTCGTGGACGGCTGGGACAACGTCCTCGCCGTCGACGACGATGGACTCCGACTTGGGCGCGCGCAGAGCGACATGCAGCACAGCACGGTTCTCGGTGGTGTTGATCTTCTGGCCGGTGAACATCGCTTCCCTGTGCTCGGCGAGTCCGGATTCCTTCGCGAGCTGCAGGAGGAGCTGGATGGTCTCTTCCGTGATGCGGTTCTTGGAGTAATCGAGGAAGATGCCTTCGGCTTCGGCTGTGAAGCGCGTGCCGCGCTCGGGGTCAGCGGCGAAGAGCTCGCGGAGGTTCTGCTTGAGAGTGGCGGCGTGCGCGGTGAGGGCCTTCCAGGCCGGGCGCTGGGACAAAGGGGCAATTGTGTCGCTCATACAAACTCTCCTTGGGGATGCGGGCCGGGGGTATTCCGCAGCCTGCGAAAGTCATTAGACCATTGTTCCGTGCACACAGATGCAGTCCCTTAGAGCCGTTGGCGCAGGCTGGCGAGGAACTGGTCGACGGGTTTGGTGTTGATGAGGTCCTGGGCGGTGAGCCAGGCGCGGCGGCATTGGACGATGCCGTAGTCGATCTGATCGAGCTCGTCGGTGGAGTGGGCGTCGGTGTTGACGATGATCTTGCAGCCGAGCTCTTTGGCGCGGCGGAGATGGATATCGCAGAGATCGGCACGGGCGGGCGCGGCGTTGTGTTCGACGGCGACGCCCAGCTTCGCTGCCAGGGGCAGAAGTTCAGCAAGGTTGATCTTGTACGGCTCGCGGTGCAGCACCTTGCGGCCGGTGGGATGGCCGAGGATGTGCACGAAGGGATTCTCCGCAGCTCGCATGACGCGGGCGGTGCATTCCGCCTCGGTCTGGTTGAATCCGGAGTGAACACTGGCGACGACGACGTCGAGCTGCGCAAGCGTGTCGTCTTCGAGATCCAATGCGCCGTCGAGGAGGATGTCGACCTCGATGCCGGCGAGGATGCGGAAGGGGGCCGTCGGCCTGGGGTTGGCGGCATCAGGCTCACCGGCTTCGACGCGCTGCTTGTAGCGTGCCCATTGCGGGCCTCGGCCTTCGGCAAACTCGGCAGCGAGGCGGTCGGATTCTTCACGGATGCGGGCTGCGTGCTTCAGCGTGCGCTTGTCGTCCATGCCGTTGGTCATGGCGAGCGCCTTGGAGTGGTCGGTGATGGCGATGTACTCGAGACCACGCGCGATGGCCGCCTCAGCCATTTTGCGGATGGAGTCTGTGCCATCGGACTCGGTGGTGTGCATGTGGAGGTCGCCGCGGATGTCGTTGCGGACGATTAGCTTCGGCAGGGTGTGTTTTTCGGCCGCTTCGATCTCGCCGTTGTTTTCGCGGAGTTCGGGTGGGATGTAGTCGAGGTCGAGGGCCTGGTAGATGGCTTCTTCGCTCTCGGCGGCGACGATGGTGTTGTCAGCGAGGCGGAGCAGGGCGTACTCGCTGAGCGTAAGGCCACGCTTGATGGCGCGCTGGCGCAGTGCGACGTTGTGGTGCTTGGAGCCGGAGAAGTACTGCAGTGCGGCGCCGTAGCTGGCGCGGGGCAGCAGGCGGACGTCGACCTGCAGGCCGTTGCGAAGGTTGAAGCTGACCTTGTTCTGACCCTTAGCGAGGAGCTTGTCGATGAGGGGCAACGTCGCAACGTGTTCGACCGCGGCAGCAACGACGTTGGGCTCACAGGCTGGGCCGGTGACGAGCAGGTCGAGGTCACCGACGGATTCTTTGCCGCGACGAAGGGAGCCAGCGGGCGTGATGGTCTCGATGCCGGGGAACCGGCGGATGAGCTCGCTGACCCGCAAAGCGTGCTCGCGGGCGACGTCCACGCGGAAGCGCGAGGCGTTGCGGCGATGGTCTTCGATGCCCTTCAGGAGCTTGTCGGTGAACTTCTGCCCCATGCGTGGGAGTTCGAGCAGGGCGCCGCGCTTGGCGGCTTCCTCCAGCTCGTCGATGTTGCTGATCTGCAGCGCGGAGTGCAGCAGGGCGACGGTCTTGGGGCCCATGCCGGGGAGCTTCAGCAGCGTCAGCATGGTGGGTTTGTACTTGGTCAGCAGCTCTTCACGCAGTCCGGTGGTACCGGTGGTTACCAAGTCTTTGATGGTGCCGGCGATGCCTTTGCCGATGCCGGGAATGGCGAGCAGACCCTTGGTGTCGCCATCGGGCGTGATCAGAGAGCTGACAGGTGTCGTCTGCTGCTCGATCGTCTCGGCGGCGCGGCGGTAGCTGCGGATGCGGAAGGGATCGGCGGCGTCGATCTCGAGCAGGGCGGCGGTCTCGTCGAGGAGCCGTGCGAGGGTGATGTTGTCCATAATTTCGGTCGGAGCCGAAGACAAGATCGCCCGCGGCCACGCATCGATTGTAGATGCGCAGCACGCGGGCAAGTTCTTGGCGGTGGGTCCCAGCCAGCGAAGGCCTGAGCGCCCGGTTATCGTTCCCTCAGGCGCTCTGGATGCGAGTGACCTGATCTGCCTGCGGACCCTTACTGCCTTGGATCACATCGAACTCGACCTGGTCACCCTCTTTCAAACTCTTGTATCCGTCCAGCTGGATGGAGCTGTAGTGGACGAATACATCTGGCCCGTCTTCCCGACCAAGGAAACCGTACCCCTTGGCATTGTTGAACCACTTCACGACACCCTTGTACTGTGCCATTTGTCTTTCCCTTGCACGTTTGACAGTCCCGCCGCACTACCTTGCGACGGCGTGGCTGACATCTATGACGAGGGAGAAAGGGAATCAGATGGCTGAGAACAGGAGGGAAATTGCAGACGCAAATCACAGATTCCTCAGGGCTTCGAGGGGGTAACGCGAATGTCGATGTCATCAAAGTTCTGACATTTCTTTTCGCCGCAGGCAACGCGGTCCGCGGGATCAGGGCCGTGTGGCGCGGCGCTGCTCTTCGTAGAGCAGCACGGAGACGAGGGTCTTGCCATCGAGGATCTTTCCGGCTCGGATCAGGGCCAGCACCTCGGACAGGGGAGTCATATGGATCTCGATCTTCTCGTCGTCTTCGGGTGTGGCTTCGCCCAGGGTGAGGTCCTCGGCGAGCAGGACATTCATGGCCTCGGAGAGGAAGCCGGGGCTGGCGAAGTAGCGGACGTGCTTCGACCATTTCTTTGCCCGGTAGCCAGTCTCCTCAATCAGCTCGCGCTTGCCGGCGGGGATGAGCTTTTCACCCGGCTCGATGCGGCCGGCTGGGAGCTCGAGCAGGAACTGGTCAGCTGCGTGACGCCACTGCTTGATGAGCAGGATTCCAGGATCGGAGGGGTTGGTTGCGGTATCGACCGCCAGCACGACCACGGAGCCGTTGTGGCGGATCACGTCTCGGCGGGCGGTGACGCCGCCGGGTTCCTGGACCTGGTCGCTGGTGACGGTGAAGACGTTGCCTTTGAAGACTGTCTTCGAGGAGAGAGTGCGGCCCTTGCCGCGCAGCTTCAGCGGCTTGGTTGGGGATGCGGCTTTGGCGCTCGGCGTGGTCTTCGGAGTCTTCTTTGGGGCAATCTTCTTGCGGGACGTCGACATGCACCAAGGGTAAACGAGCACAAAGGATGGGGGATGCCCCGAAAATCTCAGATCGGGTCACGGGGAGTTTTCCTTGCATCGGGGAGTTCTGCGGCGCATCCAAAAGGCTCGGAGAGTTGACGGCCTTTTGGAGGGTTGCGCCTGCGCGCAATTCTTTGCGAACTTCGGCCGCCAGTGGCCCCAACGGAATGAGAGACTGCGGAAGACGATGACGACTGAGTGTTTGCCGATCTCGAGCCTTCCCGGAACCAGCGCGATCTTCCGCGACTACGCGGAATCGGGCGCGCTGACCGGAGCGGGCCACGTGACCGACGCCAGGGATACGGCGCTGTTGCGCCGCTGTTTTCCCGCGGATCCGTTCTCCTACAGCTGGGCGAAGGGTGCGCCGGAGCTTGGCGTGGAGCATCGGAATCGCCTCGCGGCGGAGCTGCTGCGACAGGCTGAGGTGCAGGGAGCGGGCGAGTCGGCGAAGGCTGCGATCGGCAAGCTGCGGGATGGGGCCGCGGCTGTGGTGACGGGTCAGCAAGTCGGACTCTTCGGCGGACCGCAGTTCTCTCTGTTGAAGGCCGCGACGGCGATTCGGAAGGCGCAAGAAGGGACGCGCATCAGCGGACGCGAGCATGTGGCCATCTTCTGGCTCGCGACCGAAGACCATGATCTCGCCGAGGTCGATATGGTCGATCTACCGACCAAGACCGAGATCGAGGAGCTGAAGCTTGGCTTGAAGGCCGAACGGCCAGTTCCCGTGGGTGGGATCCGTCTCGATTCTGCCGGAGCTGAGACGCTGGATGCTGCGATTGAGCGTGCCAGCGAGCTGATTGCGTGGGGACCCGTCGCTGAGCTGCTGCGCGAGTGTTATGCGGCTGAAGGAGCGACGTTGGCGTCCGCGTTTGGCCGCTTCATGGCGAAGGTATTTGCCGAGTTTGGGCTGATTGTTGTCGATGCGGCGAGCCGCGAGCTTCATGCGTTGGGGGCGTCGACGCTTCGTGCTGCGATCGAGCAGGTGGACACGCTGGAGACGGCGCTATTGCAACGGACGAAGGAGCTGGAGGCTGCGGGGTATCACGCGCAGGTTCTGGTGACTCCGGGACATTCGCTGCTTTTCCTGATCGACGAGAATGGTGCGCGTCTGCCGCTGCGGCGTGTGGCGGACTCTGAAGGCGTGCTGCAGTGGAAGGCCGGCAGCAAGGTCTTTGCAGCCAGTGAACTACTGGCGATGCTGGAAGCAACGCCTGAGCGTTTGAGCCCGAACGCTTTGCTTCGTCCGGTGATGCAGGACACGATTCTGCCAACGGCAGCGTACGTGGGCGGCCCGGCGGAGATTGCGTACTTTGCGCAGAGCGCTGTGGTCTACGAGGCGGTCCTCGGTCGGGTCACGGCGGCGCTGCCGAGGCTTTCGGCGACGCTCATCTCTCCGGAGATCGGCAAGCTGCTGGACACACACGAGGTCGATTTTCTGCAGATTGTTGCGGCGAAGACGATCGACGACCTGGCACTGCGTCTGGGGGCGCGGGCGATGCCCATCGAAGGCAAACGGAAGATTGCCGCCGTGGGCAATGCGATGGAGACCGAACTGACCGCGCTGATCGACTACATGACGGCGATGAGCGCCGACCTGGGGCGCACAGCGGGCGTTTCGGCCAGCAAGATGCGCTATCAGATGGACCGGCTGCGTCGCATGGCAGCTCGTTTTGAGCTCGAGAAGGAGACCTCGCTGCACAAGCATGCGACGGCCATCATGCTGGAGCTGCTGCCGAAGGGCCATCTGCAGGAGCGCGTCCTGGGCGGCATCTGGGCACTATCGAAGTTCGGCGAAGAGCTGCCCGGGATCCTGGTTGAGCACGCGAGCCAGGAGTGCCCGGGGCATAGAGTCATCCGCTTCTAGCCAGTGCCGTGGCCTGGCTCTTCAGGCGAGGAGCTTCTTCTCGAACCATCCCTTGAGAGGCGGCGTGTTCAGGAACCAGAGCAGGTATCCGCCAAAAACCGCCTGCACCGCGCTGAAGACGGTCTTTGCGGGGTAGAGCGACCAGTGCATGAGCGTGATGAAGAAGCCCAGGATGTACAGGACGCTGAACACCATGATGACCCAGCGCGCCCAGTTCTCGCCCTTCGAATAGAAGAGGATGATGACCGCGCCGATTGCGGCAGAGACGAGCGCGGCGATGACAGCGATGCCTTTGGCCATGGCCATAAAGGCTCCGGCCTGACCCGTGGGCGGCATCGGCGCTGCAATCTGCATAATGACGGACAGGGCAAGGAACACCCACAACACGATCACAGTGAGGGAGAAGCCATTGGGCTTGGGCATGGTGGCGGAAGTGTATCGCGGCGCCTGCGCGGCGGCCAGAGGATTTTTAGGGCGGCGGGAGGGCGCAGTCGACCGCTAGGGAACCGGGCAGGGACCGTCCACGTATGAAGGATACGGAGGGTTCGTTCGATGCATCTCCTGTTCGTACTTTTTCTTCTTCCTTTTGGCGCGATTCACTTTCTCCCGGCCATCGTGGCGGCGCTTCGCCACTCGCGGCATACCGCCGCGATCTTCCTCATCAACCTCTTCCTGGGCTGGACGATCATTGGCTGGGTCATCGCGCTGGCGTGGGCCTTCACCAGCGAGACGCAGTATGAGTTTGCGTACGCGCGGGGTTATCGCCGCTGGTAGGGAGCTCCGCTCCTTTACGTCTCATGCATCGCTGCGTTTCGCGCACCTCGTCCCGGACTAGAATGTCCGAGGCGAGGTGTTGTGTATGGGATTGAGCGATCAGCCGTTTGAGGTGTTGTGTCCGGACTGCGGGGCGATGATCAAGGTCGACCCGGTAACGCGGCAGATGATCTCGCACACACCGGCGCAGCGCAAGAAGACCTTCGAGGACTTCAGCCAGGCGGCCAAGGCGCTGAAGGAGTCCGACGCGCGCAGGGAATCCATCTTCGCGCAGTCGATCGAGGCGCAGAAGAACAAGGACGATCTGATGGCGAAGAAGTTCGCCGAAGCGGTGAAGAAGGCGAAGGAGTCGCCGTTGAGCGGCAAGCCGCTCAGAGACTTCGACCTGGAGTAGCCGGATGTGGGAAGAAGAGCAAGCGAAGGTTCCCCGCATCGTGGAGTGGTTGTGGTTCCTGTTCCGAGGGATGGGGCTTTACTTTGTGTCCTTCGTTCTCTGTTTTCTGACCGCGCGGATCTTTCCCGCAGCGCCGTACCTGTTGCGCTTTGCCTACCTGCCGGGTTTCTACACCGCGAGAGTGCTGCTTTGGCCTTTTCTGGGGTCAAACGACTGCAGAGAGTCTTGCGGGCTGATCGGTGGGCTGCTTTCGCTGCTTTTGTCCGTGGTCCTGAACTTGCTGATCTTTTCGACGCTCTTTGGCTACCTGTATGTGCTCTGTCGACGAATGTGGCGTCCGGAGCCAATAGACTAGAGGTGTATGCCTCCGATTCTCAACGCCCAGGGCGTCTCGAAGCGCTTTGGCGCTGTACCTCTTTTTCAGAACATCTCTTTTGCCGTTGAAGACGGTGACCGCATTGGCCTGATCGGCCCGAATGGTGCGGGTAAGTCGACGCTGCTGGCTGTGCTGGCGGGCGAGCATGAGCCCGACACCGGCGAGCTGGCGGTGCGCCGGCGCGCGCGTGTTGGCTATGTACACCAGATCTCAGCCTTTGAGCCTGGCGATACCGTGCGCAGCGTGGTGGAGCGGGCGATGGAGCGCGCGGGCGTGGAGCCAGGGCTGCGCGAGCAGCAGCTGCGCGAGACGCTGGGGCGTGCAGGCTTCGTCGAAGGCGGCGACGGCCAGCAGGTGAGCATGAGCGCCGAGGCCGCGAGCCTGTCGGGTGGATGGAAGAAGCGGCTGGCGATCGCCGAGCAGATGGCGGTCGATCCCGACGTGTTGATGCTCGATGAGCCGACAAACCATCTGGACCTCGAAGGGATCGAGTGGCTGGAGGGGATGCTGCGCGCGGCGAAGTTCGCTTCGGTGGTCATCACGCATGACCGCACGTTCCTTGAGAACGTGGCGACGCGGGTGGTCGAGCTGAATCGGGTGTACGCCGAAGGTCTGTTGTCTACGCGGGGGAGCTATTCGCGCTTTCTCGAAGACCGCGCGGTGTACATCGAGTCGCAGGCAAAGATGCAGGAGTCGCTGCGGAACCGCGTGCGCACGGAGATTGAATGGCTGCGACGTGGACCCAAGGCCCGCGCGACCAAGGCCAAGGCCCGCATCGATACAGCGCACGCCATGATCTCGCGGCTGGCGGATGTGGATTCGCGCACACGCTCCAATTCGGCGAACTTCGACTTCGCAGGCACAGGCCGGCAGACCAAGCGGTTGATCGAGCTGGATGGCGTTGGCGTGACGCTGGGTGGGCGGGAGATCCTGCGCGACGTCAACGTGGCGCTGATGAACGGTGTGCGGCTGGGCCTGGTGGGGCCGAACGGCAGCGGCAAGACCACCATCCTGCGTGTGATGAAGGGCGAGCTGGCGCCGACGGTCGGCGAGATGAAGCGTGCGCCGACGCTGCGCATTGTGGCGCTGTCGCAGATGCGCGAGATTGATGAAACCCTAACGCTGCGGCGGGCGCTGGCGCCGGACTCGGATGCGGTGGTGTACCAGGGACGCGTGGTGCACGTGGCCAGCTATGCGTCGCAGTTTCTCTTTACGAGTGAGCAACTGAATCAGCCGGTGGGCAGGCTCAGCGGAGGCGAGCGGGCGCGTGTGCTCATCGCGCGGCTCATGCTGGAAGAGGCTGATGTGTTGATGCTCGACGAGCCGACGAATGATCTCGACATTCCGACACTGGAGATTCTCGAAGACGCGCTCAATGAGTTCAAGGGCGCGCTGGTGCTGGTGACGCATGATCGCTACCTCCTGGACCGCGTGACCAACGTGGTGCTGGGGCTCGATGGCCTGGGCAACGCTGCGTTGTTCGCGGATGTGGCGCAGTGGGAAGAGTGGAAGGACGCGCAGGTTTCAGGGGCCAGGGGCCAGGGCTCAGCGAGCGCAGGGGAGAAGAAGCCGGTGGCCGGCGCGGAAGCTTCGAAGGGCTCGAAGAAGAAGCTCAGCTACATGGAGCAGCGTGAGTTCGATGCGATCGAGGAGCGGGTGGATAAGGCAGATAAGCGCATGGCCGCGGCGCATGATCTGCTGGAGGATCCTGCCGTGGTCACGAACTCAGACAAGCTGACAGCAGCACTGGCCGAGATGGAAGCCGCGCAGGCCGAGCACGACGCGGTGTATGAGCGCTGGGCGGAGCTGAGCGAGAAGGCTGGCTGAGGGCGTCGTCGGGTCCTATTTGTTTCGCAGTACCTCGCCATTCTTCACCACGAAGCTGGGGTGTTCGAGGACTTTGATGTCAGTGAGCGGGTTGCCAGGGACGGCGATGATGTCCGCATAGAAGCCGGGCTTGAGTTGGCCGATCTCGTTCGCCCAGTCGAGTAGCTTCGCTCCGTTGATGAGTCCCGAGCGGAGGACATCAGTGGGGCTCATGCCATTCTCGACCATCAACTCGTACTCGCGAGCCTGGGTGCCATGCGGGAAGGGGCCGACGTCCGAGCCGACGGCGAAGGGAACGCCAGCGGCCATCTGCTTCTTGAACTCCGCGGCGTGATAGGCGATGAGTTGCTTCTCGCGTGCTGCGGCTGCGGGCGAGGCGGCATGGTCGGCGAAGTACTCGCTGATGGCGAAGGTGGGCACGGCGAAGATCTCGCGCTCGCGCATCAGGCGCATGGTCTCGGGCGAGAGCTGGTAGGCGTGATCGATGCTGACGACGCCGGCCTCGGCAGCGTAGAGGGTGCCGGGCTCGCCGGTCGAGTGAACCGCGACGCGTGAGCCGGTGCGATGGGCTTCGGCGACGGCGGCGGCGAGCTCCTGCTCGGTGTATTGGTAGGGCGTGTGGAACGCGCCATCCTTCACGCCATCGTGGCCGGTCTCGTAGATCTTGAGGAAGTCGGCACCGCCCTTGCGCTGGTCGCGAATGACGGTGATGAGTTCGTCGCGATTATTGGCATAGTCGGCGTTGGAAAGCACGTGCTGGTCGGGGTTGTAGCCGATCGCGTCTTCGTGTCCGCCTAGGATGCTGATGGCGTTGCAACTGACGCGCATGCGCGGGCCGGGGATGAGGCCGTGGTTGATGGCGTTGCGCACGGCGACGTCCGCGCACTTCGCGCCCTCGGTCCCCATATCCCGCTCGGCGGTAAAGCCGGCCATCACGTCGGCTTTGGCGGCAGAGGCCGCAAGCAGCGTGCGCTCAGGCACGGACTCCTGCACGGTCTGCAGGTCCTCGGCGCCGGGATGGAGGAAGAGATGCGTGTGGACGTCAATGAGGCCGGGCATCAGCGTGACGTCGCCGAGGTCGATGAACTCGGCGCCTTCAGGCCGTGCGACGTGGCCGCCGACGGCCTTGATGCGCTCGCCCTCGACGAGAACTTCTGCCGGTGACAGCAAGCGGCCGGCCTGAACATCAAGCATGTGCGCGGCGTGCAGGACGTAGGGCGTCGGAGTCTTAGGTGTCACGGTGGATAACGGATTCTGCGCGGCGAGCGGAAGCGTAGCGGCGAGGACGAGCGGAGCGCAGCGTCGGGTCAGCTTGGAGATCATGGTGAGGAGAGGATATCCCAGATGCGATTCCTGACCTGCGGCTACGCCTGTGGGCGCAGGGCGTGCCGGCTGGTGACGTGACACCACAAGAGCCGCGGAACCATGAGAGCGGAAGCGTACACGAGCGCATTGAGGAATACGGCAACGACCAGGATCCAGCCCTCGGGCGTGACGTAACCGTTGGCATCACCGGCCATCAGCCAGACCGTGTAGAGACCGGGCGAGAGGGCCACGCGCAGCGGTTCGAGGAAGCGATCCGGATTCATCAGCGCGAGATAGGTAAGGTTTCCGGCCGCGACGCCCGCCACTCCCGCGAGGAAGAAGGTCGCCAGGTCGGCGGCGGCGAGTTGTGCCTTGGGCGCGGACACAGGTCCAGCATCGCGGAAACGACCAGGAGCGCGCCATACCGCGACGCGCTCCTGGTATTCAACGATGGTGGGATGCTGTTAGATTCCGGTCACGTTGAAGCCGCAATCGACGTAGGTAACCTCTCCGGTGATGCCGCTTGCGAGGTTGCTGGCGAGGAAGAGGGCGGTGTTGCCGACCTCGGCCTGTTCGACGTTCCGGTGGAGCGGTGAGCGGGCGGTGAAGGCATCGAGGATCTGCGCGAAGTCCCCGACGCCGCGGGCGGCGAGGGTTTTGATGGGGCCGGCGGAGATCGCGTTCACGCGGATGTTTCTGGCTCCCAGCGACACGGCGAGGTAGCGCACCGTTGCCTCGAGGGCAGCCTTCGCGACGCCCATGACGTTGTAATTCGGGAACGTCTTGGTGCTGCCGTAATAGGTCAGCGTGAGGACGGAGCCTCCCTCCGTCATAAGGGGAGCGGCGGCGCGCGTGACAGCGATCAGCGAATAGACGCTGACGTCGTGGGCGATGCGGAAGTCTTCACGCTTGGTGAGAAGAAAGTCATTCTTGATGGCATCGGCTGGAGCAAAGGCTACGGAATGCACGAGGGTGTGGATGACGGGGAATTCGGCGGCGATCTGCGCGAAGGCGGCGTCGATCTCTTCGTCACGCGAAACATCCATCTGGATGGCCTTGCCGGTGCCGGTCTGGCCGAGCGATTCGAGCAGCTCTTCCGATTCGGCGCGCAGGCGCTCGCTCTGGTAGCAGAGGACCAGGGTGGAACCGGCGGCGGCGAGCTTCTCGGCGATCGCATAGGCGATGCTGCGCTTATTGGCAACGCCGAGGATGACGGCGACCTTGCCCTTCATGTCGATCATGATGCGGGGACTCCTTGTAGCGTTCCGTTCAAGAGTCTACCAGCGCGGCGCGTGCGGATGTGCGGCGCTGCCCCTCATCCTTTACCCTTGAAGCTGTATGTCCGACGCGATTCCAAGCACGATGAAGGCCGCGGTGTACCGTGCGGTCGATGATGTTCGCCCTGAAATGATCGATGTCCCCTCCATTGGACCCGGTGAGGTGCTGGTCAAGATCGACACCTGCGGGATCTGCGGCACGGACCTGAAGAAGATCCATACCGGCTCGCACTCGGCTCCGAGAGTCTTCGGCCACGAGATGGCGGGGACGGTCGCCGCCATCGGCGAGGGTGTGAACGGCTTCAAGGTAGGCGACCGCGTGATGGCGTTCCACCACATCCCTTGCGGGCAGTGTTTCTATTGTCGTAAGCAGACCTTTGCCCAGTGCGAGCGCTACAAGCTGGTGGGAACGACGGCGGGGCTGGGTGCGGCGGCGGGCGGTGGTTTTGCGGAGTACATCCGCGTGATGGACTGGATTGTGGGAGACGGGACGACACCTGCGGGCCTCATCCACGTGCCGGACGACATTCCGTTTGAGCAGGCCGCGTTCATCGAGCCGGTGAATACGTGCTTCAAGGCGATTCAGCTGCTCAACCTCGAGCCGGATGACACGGTGCTGGTGATCGGGCAGGGAAGCATTGGCATCCTGCTGGCGGCGCTGGCGCACCGGACGGGAGCGACGGTTCTGACGAGCGATATGTATCCCGAGCGGCATGCGGTGGCGGCGCAGTATGGGCTGGAACATCCGCTGGACGCGCGGGGGGACGTGGTCGCGGCTTGCAAAGATGCGACCGAGGGTCGCGGTGTGGACGTGGTGCTGGTGGCCGTGGGCTCGGACAAGCTGATCCAGCAGGCCATGGACGCGCTGCGGCCGGGCGGACGCGTCGTGCTGTTCGCGAGCACACAACATGGCGAAGCGCCGTTCGATCCGGCGGCCGTGTGCATGGATGAGAAGACGCTGATGGGGTCGTATTCGGCGTCTGTGGCGATTCAGCAGGAGGGCATCGACCTGGTGTACGAGGGATATCGCTCCGGCACGCTGGATCTGACGAAGCTGATCTCGCACCGGTTCTCGCTGGACGAGTGCGCGGAGGCCGTGGATCTGGCGTCGCATCCGGTGGCGGACTCGCTGAAGATAGTCTTCAAGTGCGGACGGTAGAGAGTCGAACGGAACGAAGAAGAGCCACGGTTTCTGCCGAGGCTTTTCTTTCACTGTCTACTGTCTAGCCTCTAGTGTCTCGCGCTACGTCGTGTTATTCGGAATCAGCATCGCCTTTGTAAGGCCGGCGGAGATCTGCTTGAAGATGTCAGAGAGGCTCGTGACCGGTTGCGATTGCGAGTAGCAGGTGCTGTTCGAGTTGGACTGTTTCCAGTCGGAGAAGAAGTACTGCGGCGCCGAGGCCATGTCCTCCATGGTCTGGCAAGGCGTGATACCGGCATAGGTGCCGGAGGTGTCGGAGGCGCAGCCGCTGGTGGGAGAGCCGTAGGCTACGGTGTAGACACGAGTACCTGCTGCTGCCGCAGCCTTGGCAGCGACAATACCCTGGCTGCATTCATTCGCATAGGATGGGTAAACGCCGCCTCCGTTGGCTGGGGAGGGCATGGCCGGATAGGACGAGCCCCCCGGGCTGTTCTGTGGATCTGGCGCTGTGGCGTTACCGTCGGAGAGCAGGATGATCGCGTTCTGCGTTCCTGGGTTTGCGGCCTTCTGTGCAGTGAGGGCGGCCTGGGCCGCATAAATGACACCGGCGTAGTACGTTCCGTAGTCGCCGTCGTAGTTGGGGATGCCCAGGCCATTGCAGCCTGTCGAGGACGCACCACCTGCGGCTTTCACCAGGGTGGAATTCGTGTTCAGCGGTGCGCCCACCGTGGGCGTGGTCTTGTAGTCACTCATGAAACCGGTTATCTGATAGGTTCCGGTGTTGCTTCCGGACGGGGAGTAACTCGTAGCCGTTGCGCTGGGGTAGGTATAGCCCGTAGCCGACGATACGCCGGGGTAAGGCGGCTGCCCCTGTACTGTGTAGTAACCCCAACTGGAGCTAAGGTACGCAGACGTGTATGTTGGCTGTCCCCTCGAGTTGGTTCCGGTCTGCCACTGTGATGGAATCGGCGTGGTGCAGTTGCTGTCGATGCTCACTGTTCCGACTGTCACGTTGGGGAAGGTGAACAGCGCCACGCTATCCACTACGTTGGCCGATTGACCATTGGTGATGCTGCATTGTGTGAGGCCGGAGGCGCAGGGAGCGAGCTCATTCAATAGCACTTGCACGCCGTTCAGCGCACAGGCCAGCTGCGTCATGCTGCAGTCATCGTCTGCCTCGGCCATGGAAAGCGTGGTATCGACGATGATGGCCACGTTGTAAGGAGTGGCCGCCGCGCCCTGCGGCGCCGCGGTGGAGGTTGCGGTCACGGTCATGTTGGGGTGTCCGAAAGTGAACAGCCCGGCGAAGTTGAGGTGGGTGGACATCTGCAACCGCACCTGTACGGCATTGGCGTTAGCGGGAGCGCTGCAGGCCGCGCCCTGATTCTTGATCGTCGTGAGGCAGAGCAGCTTGGGATAGCCGGCGGCCATGGTTGTGCCGGCAGTGTCGCTCTGCGCGTTGTATTGGCTGGCGACGGCGCTGTACTGGGTGGCGACGGTGCTCGCCGTGGTGTTCGGAAGTGCCTGCGCGCCGGCCAGCGCAGCTGCATCGGCGGCGTTCTGGAGCTGCTCGTAGTTCAACATGGCGTGGCCCATGTCGACGGACACGGCCGCCATGCCGAGGAAGCCCACCAGCATGATGGCGGAGATAGGTAGCACCTGCCCGCGATCCTCGCGGAAGAAGGCGCTTAGCCGGCGACGGATGAGCGCACGCAGGCCGATGGAGGGTGCAGGAGTCCTCATTGCACAAGCTCCGTAGTGCTGGCGGAGAGCTGGCAGCCCGGCGCGAGATTCACGCGAAAGATCGCCAAGCTACAGGGATAGGTAATCGTGATTTGAGCCGGCGTCCCTTGCGCTTTCGTGAGGACTCCGGCGGCGCCGGTGGTGAGGCTGGAGCTTGAGCAACTGGCGCCCGAGTAGGAGTTTCCGTTGAGGTTCCATGAATACGTGATGTTGTTGGAGTTCAACATCACGGCGGCCTGGGCGACAACGGTGGACGCGTAGGAGCAGGGATCGGTGGTGTTGCCGCGAGTGATCGCCAGGGCGCGGCCGCCGGCGCCGACCGCGTTGGTGAGGATCAGGTAGTTATTGAACGCGAGGCCGAAGCTCAGGATGCCGGTGAGGATGATTAGTAGCACAGGGAAGACCAGGGCAGCTTCGACCAGCGACTGCCCCTGCTCGCCGGCCCGCAGCCGGGCCAGAAGGCCGTCTTCATGACGCAGGTTGCGCTCCAGGTTGAGAGTTCCTTGATCCCACATACGCACTCCTCGATGGATCCGATGGATCGCTCAATGGAGCGATGGTAGGTTGCGCCGCGTGGCAGTCGGAATCCCACGGGAGGGTTACGCGGGTCACGCGCATGGCGGTTACTGCTGGTTACGGAAGGGGTGGGTCGTGCTATTCTGCGCGGCCACCTCGTGTGTCCGGTCTCGACTGGAGCGGTCCGGAACACGGCTGCAGCGGCAAAACGGAGGGTTCAGCGCTCGCGGCGCAGGAGCCAGACTCCGCCGAGAAACAGTGCGGTAGCGACGCCGGCCATCAGCTCAATCGCATGACGGTAGCCGGCCTGCACGGAAGGTGGTGTTGCGCGTGTCTGGTCAAGACACTGCGAGCAACCCTGGGCCCGCGCGATAGGAGTGCAAGCGAGAGCGGCGGTGAGCGCTGTGATGAGTGCCGCAAAACGGAGGGACGGCTTTGCCGTCACTGGCCGAACTCGAGCAGGAGATAAAGGAATATCCACAGAAGGCCCATTGTGTGCCAATACCACACGGTGCAGTCGACGAAGACCTGACGGGTGGCGAGCGCGCGTGACCTCTGCAGCACGGCGAGCGCCGTGATGAGCGCGAGGATGCCCATCGCGAGGTGGATGGCGTGGGTGATGGTGATCAGGTAGAAGAAGTGGCTGCTCTGCGTCATGCGATAGACGCGGGCGGCGGCCAGCTGGCCCCATGCGACCCATTGTCCGGCGAGAAACGCCGCTCCCATCACCAGCGTGACCGAGAGCCAGAGCGTGGCGCGCCGCGTGGTGGGCTTGCCCATGCCGATCCACTCTTCCATCACGTCCTGCTCGCGGAACATGCCGCGTCGCGCAAACTCCGCGGTGAGGGAGCTGACCAGCAGGATGACAGTATTGATGGCGAGGATGCGGGGAATCGTGACCGGGATCCAGTCATGGACCCACTGGCCGTACTCGTTGAAACGCCCGCTGGCCTTGGTGACGAAGAAGACGCTGACCAGGGCGACGAAGAACATCAGGTCACCGGCGAGGGCGAAGAACAGGCCGATGCGCGCCCGGGAGAGGCGCTCGCGCGGCCCGCGCCGGCCTTGTTGCCGATGCTCCCAGTTGTCGCCGTCGCCATCCCCATTGCCGCCGGTGCGCTTGTCGGTGGGCGGACGCCGACCGGAGCCGTTATCGCCTTCAATGGGACGGCGATTGCGGCGATCGATCTCCGGCGGTGTGAGGATCGTGGGCATGTGGGCTGAGAGAGGGAGCCAGCGGACGGCCCGGAGCGAACGGGACGACCGTCGAGGTTCCTACAGCTTACTCCGGGGCCTGGTTACTCTGCACCCTTGGATGCCGATCAGGAGGAACCTGGCGCGGCGAATTCGATGCTGCTGGAGAAACTGCCTGCGGAGTCAGTGCGCCTCGGTGTCTTCGTCCCATTGCGGGTCGAAGCGGTCGCCGTCAGGCGAGTAGGCGCATGGCTCTCGGAAGACCCTGCGCGCGGTTCCGGGCTCGAGCGCAGGTGCCCATTCCAGTGTGGTCGCAAACCAGGGGTTTTCGTCGTCGCGCTCGGCGGGGTCGCGACGGGCCTGCCAGGCGCGAAAGACGGTCCAAAGGAAGGGGATTTGCGCGAGTCCCAGCAGCAGCGCCGAGACCGTGATGTGGCGTTGCAGGCCGAGCGCTCCCTGGAAGAGATGGCCTGCGGGGCCGGTGGTGGGGAGCTCAGCGTAGTGGCGCGGCTCGCCGCCCAGGCCGACGAGGTACATGGGAAGGAAGGTGCTATAGGCGAAGACCAGCGTGGTCCAGAAATGGATGCGGCCCAGGCGCTCGTCCAGCTGCCGCCCGAAGAGCAGCGGCGCCCAGTAGTACGTCGCGCAGAACAGTCCGAAGACCCCAGCCATCGCCATGATGAGGTGAAAGTGTCCGACGACAAAGAAGGTGTTGTGCAGGTACTCGTCGAGGATGGGTTGCGCGAGGATGGGGCCGGTGAGGCCTCCGGCGATGAAGAAGGAGACCAGGCCCAGGGCGAAGAGGAACGCTGTCGTGCGCCGCGGCCTCCCGCGCCAGACGGTGGTCATCCAGCTGAGCACTTTCGCGGCGGAGGGAATCGCGATGGCCAGCGAGGACGCTCCGAAGACCGTGCCCGCGAAGGGATTGAGCCCGGCGACGAACATGTGGTGGCCCCAGACGAGAATGCCGAGCAGGCCGATCAGCAGCGTGGTGGCGATCATCATCTTCCACGCGAAGACGCGGCGGCGGGAGAAGTTTGCCAACACCATCGACGTGAGACCCAGGCCTGGGAGGATCGCGATGTAGACCTCTGGGTGGCCGAAGAACCAGAAGAGGTGCAGCCAGAGCAGGGGCGAGCCGGTGTCATGGGTGAGCAGCGAGCCATTGGAGGCCGTGGTGGAGACGGCTCGCACCAAGGTCCCATTGATGAGGTCTCCGGCCGGAAGGAAGAAGCTGGTAGCGAGGTGGCGGTCGCAGAAGAGCAGCAGCAGCGCGGCGAGCAGCACACTGAAGGCAAGCACGCTGAGGAGAGCGGCGGTGAACCAGCTCCAGACGGTGAGAGGCAGCCGATCCCACGTCATGCCTTCGCATCGGAGCTTGACGATGGTGGTTAGCGTGTTGACCGCACTGAGCGTGGAGGCGAGCGAGAAGAGCACGAGGCTCGTGAGCCAGATGTCGAGCCCGAGGCCTTGACCGGGGCCAGCGAGCGCAGAAGCAGAGAGCGGAGGATAGGCGGTCCAGCCGGAGATGGGAGCACCTCCGGGGACGAAGAAGGCCCCGAGCAGCACGATCAGAGCGGCGGCTGTGAGGATGAGACCGAGCAGGTTGAGGCGCGGGAAGGCCATGCGATCCGCGCCGATCTGCGCAGGCAGGATGAGGTTGCCGAAGCCCGACTGCGGAGCGACGGTCAGCACGAAGAAGAGCATCAGCGTGCCGTGCATCGTCACGAGCGCGAGGTATTCCTCGGGCAGGATGGGGCCGTGGAGCGGAAGCTTCCATGCCGGCCAGCTGAGGTGCGTGCGCATGAGCAGCGAGAGAACGGCTCCGACCACAACCGCTGCGAGTGAGACGCCGAGGTAGCCAAACCCTACGGTGCGGTGCCCGGTCCAGCGGGATAGGTTGGGGAGCAGCGGTTTGCGTTGGGGCTTCGGAGGATTGGGGGCCTTCAGTTTGGCGAGCTGAGGTGCTGGGGTTGCAGCTGGGGCTTGGGTGCGGTTTGCAGCGAGAGGCGGCATGGGTGCGGGCGCCGCTAGCGGTCGAGGTGTCGGCAACGGAGACAGCTTCGGACCAATGACGGGTCGCAGCTTCCTTGGAAGCTCTGGAGTTGCTGGGAGGGGCGCGGCGGGCGGCGTTGCTGGAGGCGGCGTTGAAGGCGCATCCGCTGGCGGCCGAATGGTCTTGGGTACGGCCCGCGCGTCCATTGGACGGAGTGGCCGCAGTTTGGAGACGCGTGGCGGTGGGGTCGCAGCGGGCTCCTGCGGCTCGGGGTTCTGCTCGTCGCCGGGACCGGCGCCGTTCTCAGGAGGCTTCATCGCAGACCTCCGAGCAGTGCGCTCGCTCGCGCGGCCTGTTCACGCTTGATCAGCCAGGTGTCGAACTGCTCTTCGGGTAGCACGCGCAGGGTCGCGAGCATTCGGTAGTGGCCGAGGCCGCAGACCTGCGTGCAGAGGATCGCGTAGTCGCCAGGAGCTGTTGGTGTGAAGTGGATGTGCGAGGTCATGCCGGGCGTGGCGTTCTGCTTCAGGCGAAGCTCGGGCACGCTGAAGCCGTGGATGACGTCCTGCGCGTGGAGCGTGACATCGACCTCCCGGCCTGCGGGAAGGACGAGCTGGCTGGAGACGAAGTCATCCACGCCGTGCGGGTCCTTGGGGTCGAGGCCGAGGGGATTGCCCTCGCCGGGTGCAACGAGTGTTGGAGACGTCGCGCCGAAGGCCTCGTCCTCGCCGGGATAGCGGAAGTACCAGGCGAACTGCACGCCGGTGGCTTCCACCTGCAGAGCCTCGGGAGCGGCGCCGGTGTAGCGCTGTGCGGCCCAGAGCTGCTGCGCGCGTACGCCGAGGCCGAGGAAGAGCACGACCAGCGCGAACAGAGGACCGTACTCGAGTGCGAGATTGTCGCGGGTTCTCGTCTCGCGGTTCTTCCACAGCACGCCGGCGATCAGCAGGCCGTGCGCGAGCAGCAGAAGGAGGAAACCGATCCAGAGGTTGAGGCGAAGGTGCGCGTCCAGCGCAGGACCGTGCGCAGCGGCGTCCGCAGGGAGCGGCCACATGCGAAGCACAGCGAGCATCAGTGCGGAGGGCACGACTTGATTGTAGAGCCGCGCTGGTCGCACCCGCGCCAACGAGTCACAGCGGGGAAACTAGACGTCGATTCGCGTTCCCTGGTGGAAGAGACATTGCCAGCGACTCTTGCGCAGCACCCAGATGGAACTGCGAAGAGCGTGGCGCGTGAAGCTCGTGCCGTTCGCCTCTGCCGCGTTACGGGTCGTTCGCGAGGAACGATAGGTTACGAGCGCAGCGTCGGGCGCGAGGCGCGTGCACTGGAAGTCCGTCAATGCCAGCTCGGCGGCGGCTTCGTTGGCGAGGTCGTCGAGGATGGACTGGAGGGAGAACTCGCGGCCGGAGCTGCCGAACTCGCGGAAGTCCGAGGCCAGGCGGGCACGGAGCGCGCTGGGATCGCGACGCACGGCTGGCGACAGCAGATCCAGCTCGAGCGTCAGCAGATGGCTGGAGAGTTCCGCGTCGGTGAGTAGAAGGCTCATCCGCGCGCGGTGCGTGCTTTGTCCTCGAGCACGATGTCGACGAAGAGCTGGTGGACACGGAGGTCCTGGGTGAGCTCGGGATGAAAGGTTGCGGCGAGGATGCGGCCCTGCTTGACGAGCACCGGATCGCCGTCCCGCTTCGCGATGACTTCCACATTCGGGCCGATCTCGGCGATGCGTGGGGCGCGGATGAAGACCATCTCCAGTGGACCGCCGGGAAGCGTGGTGTCGGCGTTGAGGATCATGGAGTCGTTCTGGCGGCCGTAGAAGTTGCGCTCGACCGCGACATCGAGCACGCCGAAGCTGGCCTGCGAGGGGTTGCGGACTTCCCTGGCGATGAGGATGCAGCCAGCGCAGGTGCCGAAGACTGGCCTGGTGTGCACGAACTTGTCGAGGACATCGTAGAAGCCGACACGCTCGAGATTCTTGAGGAAGGTGGAGGACTCGCCACCTGGAATGACGAGACCGTCGAGGCCCTCGAGGTCCTCGGGCTTGCGCACCAGCCGCGTCCGCGCGCCGAGCTCAGAGAGGCGTTTGGCGTGGACATCGAAGGCACCCTGCAGGGCGAGGACACCGATCGTCGGAAGGGTGGAAGTGTCAGAAGCCATCACTCTTCAGGTTAGCATTTGGGCTTTAGCCAAGGTCTCGTACACTGGCGTGACAACAATCCAGAGGACAGGTTTGCTGATGCTAATGATGCGTACGAATGCTTTTCGCTTTCTCGTGATGGCGGCGCTGTTTGCAGGCAGCGTGGACGCCCTCTCTGCCACGGAGATTCAGATCGCCGATGCGGGCTCGCAGCCGGAGAGTATGACGGTGGGGCCGCATGGGGAGCTGATTGTCGGCAGTGCGAGCTCGCCATTTATCTACCGCATGAAAGCGGCAGCGGCGAGTGTGGAGAAGTTCGTCGATGCCAGCTCAGAGCCGGCGGGAACGTTCTTCTTCGGCATGCTGGCCGATGCGGCCACGAAGACGCTGTGGGCTTGCCAGCTGACGCCGGTGGCGGGATCGAGTCCGGTGCGGCGGCAGACGGCGCTGCGTGGGTTCGACCTCGAGACGGGAGCGCCGAAGCTGCGTTGGAACCTTCCGGGAGAGAACAGCACATGCAATGACTTTGCCATTGGTCCGGACAAGGCGCTGTATGTGACCGATACGGCGAATGCGAAGATCTACCGGCTGGCTGCTGGGATTCAGGTTCCGGAGCTATGGTTTGAGAACCGCGCGTTGATGGGTGTCGATGGCATTACGTTTCTCGACGGTGTGATGTATGTCAACAATGTGTTCTTTAGCAAGCTGTACCGCATTCCGGTGGACGCGGCGGGGAAGCCGGGCGCTCCGGTGGACATCTGGATGGATGCTCCGGTGCGTGGGCCCGACGGCATGCGGGCGGCGCACGGCAAGCTGTTCGTCGCGGAGAATGCGAACGGGAAGATTTCCATGCTGACGGTGGATGGCGATCGAGCGCATGTGACGGTGATCCGCGAGGGGCTTAAGACACCGACGGGCGTCGAGCCGGTGGGGGATGTGCTGTGGTTCACGGAGCGCGGGACGGGTAAGGTGTTCTCCGTGCCACTGCCGAAGTAAGGTCCGGCTCAGTTCGGCGTTGGTCGGTCGATGTGGTCGACGAGGACGGCATCTACTTCGGCCTTTGTGGCTTCGAGGCGAAGGCCTAGCTGTTCCTGCATGGCGGTGAAGAGGGACGGCGGCTTTGTGTCGCCTGAAGCCGGTTCGGTTAGATTGCTGAGTTCGTCGGGTGTCCAGGTGAGGTCGAAGTCGTAGTGGGCCTTCAGGCCGGTCTGGTCGACGACCTGGCGGTCCAGGTTGATTTTGCTGAGCATGTAGAGCATTGCTTCCATCGGGACGTCGTGACCGCGGAGGTGGCCGTTGGTCTGGGTGATGTCCCAGCCGTCGGGGTGTCCCTCGAGACCGGGTGGGGGACTGGGGTGCATCTTCAGGCCGGATTTGGCGACGACCAGAGCGTAGACGGGGACAATCTTCCTGCCGGTGTGGGCCTGGAGGTGGCAGCGGTCGCGGAGGATGTCCTGCAGGAGCGCGGACTGATGCGCGAAGTCCAGCGACTGGAAGGCGGGGACGCTGTCGTCGGCGATGGTGGCCTGGAGGTCCCAGCGCTGCTGGCGAGCCCATTCGGGAAGGCCGTCTATGAGGTCGCTGCGCTGGCGTCCGAAGGCGAAGCCGATGAGCCGGAACATGGGGACGTTGACGGCGACGATGCGATGGCCAGCGGGCTGGATCTCGAGGATGCCGCGCTCGTCTTCGGAGAGGTTTTCCTTGAGGGAGATGACGTCGAAGTGGATCTCAGGCGTCTGGCCGGGTTGTGCGGTCATGCTCCCTGGCAAGAGGAGAAGACAGGCTGCTGCGAGAAGGCGGAGCATGGCGGGAGTATACGGGTCACCCACCCCCCTCCCCCCTGTTTCCGCAAGTGTTCATTGCAAAGCAGTTGGGAGGGTACCTTGTAAAGTCTTTCGCGGCAATGAGTTAGACGTAAAGTCCAGATTATGTGCGACTTGCGTGCCCTGGATCATCTGACATGGCTTGCCTTACTCTTCAGGGTAGCAGGGCCAGAGGGCTGATTCGGCAGGCTCTAGCTGGCTTGTTTTGTTATGGTTCGGCGCGGATGGGACTTGACGGGCCTAGACGCTCGGTGAGCCCGAGCCGGGTTCGAGGCGGCCAGTTCCCAGATGCCAGCTCGCCAGTTCCCAGCGAGTGTCGGTCCGTTCGGACTTTCGGTTAGAGGATGCTTCGAGCCGCGAGTTCTGCACGCAGGCGCTGGTTTTCGGCCTGCAACTCGCGAAGGCGGTCGCCGACGCTGCTTTCGAGGATTTCGTCGGAGGTCCAGCGGGGCGTGATGCCCTGGGGACAGTTCCAATCGAAGCCCTCGACGCGGAGGGTGACGAGGCGCTCGGGCCGGGCGTTGGGTCCGAGGGCGAGAGCGTTGCGAAGGTCTTCGGGAGCTTCGGTCCAAGGCGTTGTGGTCGCGTGGGCGAGGATCTTGAGGCGGGTGCGGTGGGGATAGTCCATGAGGAACAGGGCTACGCGATCGTCGTTGGCGAGGTTGCCGGTGGAGATGTACTGGCGGTTGCCGGAGACATCGGCGAAGGCGAGGGTGTGCTCGTCGACGACGTGGAGAAAGCCCTTGGGGCCGCCGCGATGCTGGATGTAGGGCCAGCCATCCTGGTTGGCGGTGGCCATGTAGAAGCTGTCGCGCTCGGCGATGAAGGCGGCTTCGTCCTCGGTCAGGGACTCGGGCTCGTCGGGCGAGAAGCGGAGACGGTTGGCGGCGTTGCTGCCCATCTTCTGCTGGATGGCGAGGACGGAGGGTGTGTAGGTGAGCTTGGCGAAGCGGCCAGTCGACATGGGAAGGCTGTCCAAGGAGCCGTCTATAAGGACGCTTTGGCGGAGGGCTTCGATGCAGGTTCTTTGAGTGGGTGCTGAAGGAGCAATTTCTTGCGGGGTGGGACTGCGGGGCTCGGTCCCAATGAGCGAGGCTGGCTCAATAGACTCTGATCGGTGCAGGGAAGCCGACTTCTCGGTACTAATCAAGCTGGTCGAAGATTGATGGGTTCGATCTAATCAGATACCCTCCAGCTGAGGTATTCTCATGCGCCTTTCGCAAGTTTGTTGTGCAGCAGTCTTCCTCTTCTGCGCGGTTCCGGCTTGGTCACAGCAGTCCGCTGGACAGATTCAAAGCGTTGATGTCGCGAGCGCTGATCTTCCTCGTGAAACACTCGAGAACAAGCTTGCAGGCCTTTCGGCCGGTGCAGAACATGACTTTGTTGCAGGCATTCTTGCAACACGAGCAGGAGATGACGACGAAGCTGTGCATCTTTTCACCCAAGCGATACCCGAGCTCAGGCATATCCGGCCCAACGAGGCAGCTATGGCTCTCCGCCTGCTCGCGATCACGGATGATCGGAGAGGTCGCTTCGCGGATTCCGATCCTGCCTACGACGAACTAAAACATTCCGGACTATTAAAGACGCTACCCGACATCTACCGCGATGGCGTCACGGACGATTCTGAACTGGCGCATGTGCTCAGCGCATCACCGGTGCAAACACTTACCTGGACGGGCCCCGTGCACCTAGCCACGAGCCGGCAAAATCCTCTTGGAGTGGTCACGACAGAGCTTTCTATCCATGGTGTCCGATCAGCATGGATCCTTGATACTGGCGCCAATCAGTCTGTCATTAGCCGCACTCTAGCCGATCGGTTGCAATTGGCAATGTTGCCGGGAATCGCCCACACCGCGGGTGGCGTGACCGGCATTGAGAATCCCATCCGGTTGGCGCTCCTTCCTGAAATGCCGTTAGGTGGGGCGACAGCACATAATGTCCCTTTGCTTGTGCTCGACGATGCGAACCTTACGATCTCCATGGGCAAGGGTCGGACCTATCGTATAGCTGGAATTATCGGCCTTCCCGTGCTTCGCGCGCTTGGTTGCGTTACCTTTCATCACGAGGGTGGTTTGGATGCGACGAAAACCTGTGACAGTGCCGCTGAGGGTTCGCGTCTTGAATTCCATATGCTGACGCCTGTTGTGCTGCCCGCCGTTGAAGGGCAAATCCTGCCATTCACGCTTGACACGGGAGCAGACGGAACATCGCTTTCGATCCGCTACTACAAACGATTCGCTTCGGAGAAGCCGACCTGGAAAGTATCAAAGACGATCAATGGCGGTGCAGGCGGCAATATCGTCACAAACACGTTCCTTGTCCCTGCGGTTACCTTTGCCATAGGTGGTCAAACGGTAACGACGCACAATCTTGCAGTCTTTCCCAAGAAAAAGCATGCTGACATCGACGCGCTCTTTGGAAACATGGGGGAAGATGTATTGCAGTCAGTTTCAAGCTTCACGCTAGATTTTCCGCGCATGCGGTTCGTCATGGGAACGAATCTCCCTAATCAAAGAAAGTAAGTCCTGATAAACGCGCTTATCGCCAGCTTAGCGGCCGCAGCAATAAGTCGCGCCTTCAGCGCTCGGGCGGTGGTGGGCGTGCACCTGGGGTGCCCCAGGCTGGTATGGGACGGGCCTTTGGCCCTCTTTGCCCTGGGGCGGATGAAGGATGGTGGCTGAAGGCTCGATCTGCCGTTCGTGTTCGGGCTGCTTGCGGGGAAGCTGGCATTCTGCGAACCCACGTCTCAGAAGCGAGACGTGGGGCACCCGGCACCTCGCAGACGGGAGCTATCATTCTGCGAACCCAGGTCTCAGAAGCGAGACGTGGGGCACCCGGCACCTCGCAGACGGGAGCTAGCATTCTGCGAACCCACGTCTCAGAAGCGTGACGTGGGGCACCCGGAGTCTTGCGAGGCGCGATGGGGTTAGGGAGTTACCAGCCGCGGTCCTGCATGCGGTCCTGGGCTTCGATGGCGGCGGCTGCGAGGCCTTTCATGCTGCCGAGGACAGCTTCGGAGGCTTCGGCGAGGATTTTGGCGTCGCTGAAGTGGGTGGCGGCGATGACGATGGCCTTGGCGCGGGAGACGGCTTCGTCGTACTCGTCGGGCTCGCTGGGCTTGCCGACTTCGGCGGGTTCGCAGAGGCCGATCTCGGCGTCTTCCTTGGTCCAGAGGGAGACGTTGAGGGGGTTGGCTCCATCCTTCATGAAGATGCCGGAGCCTACGAAGATGGTCTCTGCGCCGAGCTGCATCATGAGGGACGCGTCGGCCGGAGTCGCAATACCACCTGCCGAGAAGTTGGGGACGGGGAGCTTGCCGGTCTTGGCGACGAGGCGGATGAGCTCGTAGGGTGCGCCGTGGACCTTGGCGGCGTTGTAGAGCTCCTGGTCGGAGAGCACGGTGAGGCCCTTGATCTCGCGGGTGATGGTGCGCATGTGGGTGACGGCGTGGACGACGTCGCCGGTGCCGGGCTCACCCTTGGTGCGGATCATGGCGGCACCTTCGGCGATGCGGCGGAGGGCTTCGCCGAGATTCTTTGCGCCGCAGACGAAGGGGGTGGTGAAGGCGTGCTTGTCGACGTGGAACTGCTCGTCGGCGGGGGTGAGGACCTCGGATTCGTCGATGAAGTCGACGCCGAGGTGTTGCAGGATCTGGGCTTCGGCGAAGTGGCCGATGCGGACCTTGGCCATGACGGGGATGTTCACGGTGGCCATGATTTCTTTGATGAGCTTGGGATTGGCCATGCGGGCGACGCCGCCTTCGGCGCGGATCATGGCGGGGACTCGCTCGAGGGCCATGACGGAGACGGCGCCAGCTTCTTCGGCGATCTTGGCCTGCTCGACGTTCATGACGTCCATGATGACGCCGCCCTTGAGCATCTCGGCGAGGCCGGTCTTGAGCCTGAGGCTGCTGCCGGTTCCATTGCTGGTGGGGTTCATGGGGTGCTCCTTCCACTACGCATTGGCCGGCGTGCTCGGAGGCTCGCCACGCACATATGCTTTGAACCTTCAGTTTATCAGCTTGGGTCGGTGCGATTCGGGGCATCTCGAAATAGAAGGCAGCGCGTGGGACGAGGTGCGGGATGACGCTTGCCGAGGCGTCGCGTAGGATGTCCGAGCGTTAGAGACCTTGGGCGGGTTACGACTGTGTACCGCATTCGGTTACGGATGCGGGTTGCACAATCGATGGGGCTAAGGAACAATTCGATCACCCTCTATGCGCCTATCTCTCCGGCAAAGACTTCTGGGTCCCGCGGTCGTCGCCGCACTGTCGGTATCAGGGCCCGTATCAGGTTTCTCTCAGGTCGCGGATTCTCTGCGCGCGGCTGTATTGCCTGCAGGTGCGGCCGATCTTGGCGCGCTGCCGGCGGCGCAGGGCCTTACGCTGACGGTTCATCTTGCGCCTTCGGAGGCGCATGAGGCCGCGCTGGAGCAGTTTGTCTCCGATGTAGAGACGACGGGTTCGGGTTCGTGGCACCGGTGGGTGACGCCGGCGCAGTTTGCGCAGAGTTATGGGCCGGATGCGAGCGCGATGGCCGCGGTGACGGCGTTTGCGCAGGCGAATGGGCTGACGGTGAGTGCGGTGTCGGCTTCGGGCACGCGGATTGCGCTGAGCGGCACGGTGACGCAGGTGGAGGCGGCGTTTGCGGCTTCCGTGCACGGCTATGCGGTAGCCGGAAATGCGGGCAGCAGTGCAACGTATTACGCGAACAGCACGGCGGTGACGATTCCGGCGGCGTTGCGGTCGGCGGTGCTAACGATTGATGGATTTTCGACTGCGCCCAGTGCGTATCCGCTGACGCTGACGGCAGATGGTGAGGCTTCGACGGCGAACGATGTGCTGGCGGCGTTGACGACGGTGGTGGAAGCGAACACGGCGCGGATCGTGACGCTGGATACGGCGGCTTGCGCGGAAGATTTCGATACGCCGACGCGGTCGGCGATGGAGCTGGCGCTGCGCGAGGCAGTAGCGCAGGGGATTACGGTGCTGGCGGCGGCGGAGTGCGGGACGCGCGGCGCGGCGGGATTGCCGTCGATCTTTCCGGAGGTGACTTCGGTGGCGCTGGGGTCGGGGTTGACTCCGACGACGAGCACGGATGCGCTGAGCGACTATGCGGAGCTTCGGCCGAGCTGGCAGATGGCCACGGGGCTGCCGCTGGACGCGTTGCGGCATGAGCCGGACGTGACGGTGAGCTCGCTGGCGGACTTTGCCACGACGATGCAGACGATCCTGGCGCGGGAGCCGGCGAATCCTGACGGGACGCCGGCGCGGCTGGGCAACATTGCGCCGACGATGTATGCGCTGCGAACGATTCCGGGACTTTATACGCAGCCGGATGCGGCGAGCGTGACGGGTGCTGCGAAGAACAGCGCTGTAACGGCGGCGGATGCTAGCTCGGCGAGCTCCGCGAGTTCCAGCTCGGGCACAGCTTCGGGGAACTGGGAGGCTGCGACGGGGCTGGGCGTGGTTTCGATGGCGAAGCTGGCGAAGGCGTTTCCAGCGGGCATCGCGTTGAACAATGTTCAGATCACCATTGATAACCCGGGCGCGACGCATGGGCAGAACATCACGTTTACGGCGAATGTGACGAACATCTCCGGCAACACGTCGCTGCCGACGCCTACGGGAACGGTCAATTTTGCGCTGAATACGGGGCAGAGCGCGGGTTCGGGGAATCTGACGAACGGCACTTATGCGCTGACGACGAATACGCTGGCGGCGGGGAATTACTCCGTGGTTGCGCAGTACTCGGGCGATGCCAACTATGCGCAGGCCAATTCGGTGACGGATACGTTCTCGGTGTCGCCGGAGGCTTCGACGGTGAGTGCGAGTGCGCCGGGTTCGACCGCGGTGGGTCAGATGATTGCGTTCAGCGTGTCGGACAGCTCGCCTTCGGGCGTGGGGACTCCGAGCGGCACGGTTACGGTGATTCCGCAGTATCTTGCGACCCCGCCGACTTACACGGGGACGCTGAGTGGCTCGGGCGGAACGGCGACGGCGACGGTGCAGGTTCCGGCGACGCAGGCGGGATACCTGGCGTTCAAAGTGAACTGCGTGAGCGCGGATCCGAGCTTTACGTGCTACAACCCGATCAATGTCTCGGCGAATGTGATCAAGGGGACGTCGACGATGGTGGCGTCGGTGAACCCGACGACTCCGGTCACGGGCCAGTCCGCGACATTTACGGCGACCGTTTCAGGTGCGGGTGGGGTGTATCCGGTACCGACGGGCAGTGTGACGATTTACGACTACGCGACGGCGATTGGCACCGAGCCGCTGAACAGCAGCGGCGTGGCGACCATCACGGTCAACAGCATTACCGGCTCGTACCACAGCTTCTCGGCGAACTATACGGGCGACGGCAGCTACAACGGATCGAATGCGAATATTGGGAGCACCAGCGGGGCGACGGCAACGTCGACCGCGATCAACGTGAGCCCGAATCCTCCGATCAACGGCAGCACGACCACGCTGACGGCGACGCTGACGTTTACGTCGGGTGGCACGGCTCCAACCGGCACGGTGGGCTTCTATGAGGACGGTGTGTTGTTGGGCTCTCCAGGGCTGAGTGGGTCGACGGCGACGTATATGTCGACGACGATCAGCGGCACGGCGGCGCACACGTTCTATGCGCAGTACTCGGGCGATGCGAACTACCAGGCGAGCGCTTCGCCGACGTTCACCACGTCGGCTTCGAGCACGAGCGGCAACGCGACGACGGGCACACTGACGGTGAACCCGAACATCCCGGTGGGAGGCACGACGACGACGCTGGTGGACACGATCCACTACACGAGTCCGCAGGGGACTTCGACCACGCCTTCGGGGACGGTGACGTTCTATGAGGATGGTGCGTCCATTGGGACCAATGGGGTGAACAACGGGACGGCGACGTTTACCTCGACGAGCATCAGCGGCAAGACGGCACACTCGTTCTACGCGATCTATGCGGGGGACAATACGTTCGGCGGCAACACGTCGAACACCGCTAGTACCGCGGCCTCGACGGCCTCGACGTCGGTGACGGTGACGGCGAACCCGACGGTGGTTTCGACGGGCTCGACGACGACGCTTACGGCGGTGGTGAACTCCAATATCGGCGGCACGGCTCCGACGGGGACGGTGACGTTCTCGTCCTCACTGCAAGGGACGCTGGGTACGGCGAACCTGGCGGGCAACACAGCGACATTGACGCCGACGTTGACGACGGCGGGCACGCAGAGCATCACGGCGACGTATAACGGCGACGGAAACTATAACTCGCAGGCGAGCACGGCTTCGGCGAGTGTGACGGTGGGGCCGGCGTCGTCGGTGACGATTACGGTGGCTCCGACGACGGCGAGTTATGGCCAGACGGTGACGATCTCGGCGACGGCGACGGGCACGGCGACCTCGGGCACTGGGCCGAGCGGGACGCTGAACCTGACGCTGTACGGAAGCACGACGACGACGGCGACGATTCAGCTTGCGGCGGCTTCGAGCACGACGGCAACGGGGAGCACGACGGTGACGGCTCCCGCGCCGGGAAGCTATAACGTGCAGGCGACGTGCACGGGCGCGACCTTCAACTGCACGAACCTGCAGATTGCTCCGGCGCAGCTGACGATTACGAAGGCGAATACGACAACGACGCTGGCGTCGAATCCTTCGGCTCCGACGGCGGGGCAGTCGGTGACGTATACCGCGACGGTTGCGAGTGCGAATACGAACTCGACGGCGACGGCTCCGACGGGGACGGTGACGTTCTCGAACGGCACGACGACGACTACGGTGCAGATGACCGGCAACGTGGCCACGTGGACGACCACTGCAGTTGCCGGGGCCACGGTGACGGCCACGTACAACGGCGATGGCAACTACAACACCAGCAACTCGACGGGTGGCGGAGGAACACCTCCAGCTGCGCCTCCGGTGGCGACGACTACAGCCCTGATCTCGAGCACGAATAGCGGGCTGGCGGACACGGTGGTGTTGCTGACGGCGACGGTTACGGATGCGCCGACGACGGCGAATCCGACGCCCGGTGCGCCGATGGGGACGATCACTTTTTATGACACTCGCAACGGTGTGACCGTGGCACTGGGGACGGTGACGGCGGTGACGACGGGGACGAACACGGCTTCGGGCCAGCTGAGCACCACGGGGCTGGGCTCGGGCTCGCACTCGGTGACGGCGAACTTCTCGGGTGGAACGAACACGACGGCCTCGACTTCGAATGTGGTGCTGATCGGCTTCTCGGATTACACGCTGAGCTTCTCACCGAGCTCGCTGACGTTGGTCGGCGGCAAGAGCGGCAGCGCTACGCTGACGGTGAGCGCGATCAATGGCTTCAACGGCACGGTGGCGCTGGCCTGCGCGGCTCCGTCAGGGTCTTCGACGAGTTGCAGCTTTACGCCGTCGGCGGTGAGTGGGTCGGGTGTGTCGACGCTGGTGATCACGACGCAGCAGAGCGCGGCGATGGGCGGCGAACTTCAGGCGGAGCTGGAGCGGCGCATCGGGGGCATTGCGGCAGCGGGATTGCTGCTGGGCTGCCTATTGCCGGGGGTGCGACGCCGGCGTCCTACGCTGTTCGTCGCGGTCCTCGCGTTTGTGGCCAGCATTGCGATGCTCTCGGCGACGGGATGCACCTCGCTGACGGGCGCGCCAAGCGGCGGAAGCGGACTGGGCGGCGGGACGCCGACGGGAACGCTGAGCTTTGTGATCTCGACTACGGGAACGCAGAATGGGGCGTCGACGAACCACGACACTACGTTTTCGGTGACGGTGACGGAGTAGCGGCTTGGCGTCGCAATGGTGATGGGGCGGGCCTTTAGCGCTTTTGACCCTCAGAGATGCGGGATGATCGTGAGGGGGTGTTCGTTTCCTCGCGGGCATGCCTCAGCGGCTTCTATGAGACGGCTGTTGGAGTCAAGGCTTTGTTGTTTTCTGTGGGTGTTTTGGGTTCATCTCGGGCTTCTATACGCACTCGGAGGGGTTCGTTTTGAACCTGGTGCT